>WHSV01000003.1:44057-69250 GCA_009379915.1 Actinomycetota bacterium
GGCCGCAAGAAGGCAACGGGCCGCAGGAAGAAGTCGACCCGAAGGTAGTCGCTACAACCCTGCCTCGCGCAGGGCTTCTTCCAGCGAGCGACCCGGCTCTCTCAGGAGCCGGGTCGCTTTCGCGTCCGGAGGTGGCCAGAAGCGACCGGGAGGAAGCCCAACGATCTCGGTCGCAAGGACGGTCGCCCCCATTGCACCCGCGTTTGCCTCGACCGCTTCGAACGCGGCCTCGATCCCCGTTGCACCGGGCGCCGTGAGATTCATGGACACCTGACATATGTCGGGAGGTGTGATCTCGAGGCCGAGCGACCGGACACCCGGCAGGCCGCCTGCCGATTCGCGCACGCGCCCTGCGATCGCTCGGGCGATGGCGAGATCGCCCCTGATCCAGACGTTGAACGCGATCAGCACCTCGCGCGCTCCGACGCAAACCACGCCCAAGCGTGGGTCTATCCGACCACCGAAATCGGGCTCCAGGCCATGCTGCGCTCTGGACCTCAGGCCGGCGAGCCCCCCTCGCC
The DNA here is from genome assembly GCA_009379915.1 of Actinomycetota bacterium. Taxonomy (GTDB): domain Bacteria; phylum Actinomycetota; class CADDZG01; order CADDZG01; family WHSQ01; genus WHSV01. Next base: position 44,579 of record WHSV01000003.1, read on the forward strand.
GAAGATCGGGGAGATGGCGGGTGGCCGGGCGGAGCGCGGCCTCACCGTAGAGATAGACCGGCATTCCGGAGCGTTCTGCAATCAGGGGACCCACCGCGCGTGCCGCGGAGACCGCATCGGTCATCTTCGTGTCGCCGTGCGGCACGAAGGGGCAGACATCGAAGACGCCCACGCGAGGGTGCACACCCGGCTGCATGGTCAGGTCCAACACCCGGGTTCCCTGGGACAGAGCGACCATCGCACCAGTCAATGCATCTTCGCGCTCCGTGACGGTGAAGACGCTGCGCTCGTGAATCGCGTCCGAGTGGATGTCGAGCACGACCGCTCCCGAGACGCGGACCGCCTCCACGAGTGCTCCAATCGTCTTCTCGTCGCTTCCCGTGGAAACGTTTGGAACTGCGATCAAGGGCACGCGCTTCGCACCTCTCCCGATAGGTGTTTCAAAGGCGGTACCGTATGAGAGATGACCGATTACGGCTACAGCGTCGAAGTGGCCGAGGGCTACGAAGAGGCCATCCTCCGAACCAGGCTCGCCCTCAAGAGTGAGGGCTTTTCCATTCTCACCGAAACGCACGTGGGAGGTCTGCTCGGGCCCGAGGCGGGAACCGATCGTCAATACCTCATCATGGGTGCCTGGTCGCCGGCGACAACTCAGTCGGAGCTGGGGGCCGGGATGCAGGTGGCGGTACATCTCCCTTGCAACGTCGTCGTGCAGGAGACGGGCACATCGGCGCTCGTCGCCGCGCTCGATCCAACCGAGGATCTCGAGGCTCCGAACTCGATCACTCCCGAGCTGGCGGATGAGGCGCGCGCCGCCCTCGGCCGCGTGCTACAGAAGACCACGGTGACTTTGGAATGAAGGAGTCTGCAGAAACCCGTGAGATCGTCGAGCGATTCCTCGAACGTGTCGACGAGGTCGTGGAGAGCTCGAGTCTTGCCATCTGGGAAGACGTCGGCTCCTACAGCAGGTTGGGAGACGACTTCAAAGATGATGTCCGTAGCGCAGTGCGCGAGAACGTCGCGATACTGGCCCACGTGCTCGGTGTCGGGAAGGACGTAGTCAGAGCCGATCTCGAACCGATCGAACGCGTGGGCGCTCGCCGAGCCGAGGCGGGAATTCCCCTAGAGGACGTTCTTCACGCCTACCGGATCGTGTCGCGCGTCTGCTGGAGCATTCTGTCGGGAGAGTGCCGGGCTTTCAAGGGCGATGCACTCGAGGCAACGATCGACATTGCCGAAGCGGTTCTCCTCTACACCGATCACATCAATACGAGCGTGGCCGACGCCTACGCCCGCGCTCAGAGAGCAATAGTCCGCGAGCAGGAGGGAGCGCGGCGTGAGTTCCTCTCTGATCTGCTCTACGGAACCGATGCGTCGCCCGACGACATCCTCAGACGTGCTCACGCGTTCGGATACGACCTCTCGCTCAGCTACGTCGCGATGGTCGGCACCTGCTCACAATCCAACGAAAGAGAGGTGGAAGTCGCCGCTGCTGCGACGAGGGCTGCCGAGCTTGCAAGCACCGATCCAATCGTGCTCCAAAAGGCCGATCACACCATCGCCTTGATTCCCGCGGGGCCGGGGGTCGATCTGGCAACCATGCCGGAAAAGCTCGTCTCCGACCTCGAGGGTGCGTGGGATTTCGGGCTCGGCGGACCCGAACCCGGGCTGGAGGGCATCCGCAAGGCCTACCTCGAGGCGCGCGAGGCATTGGAGATCGGCCTCGGCTTGAGTCTCGACGGACCGGTCTATCGTTTCGATGATCTGCTCCTGTATCACTTCCTGAGGACCGAACCGGCCCTCGTCGACCGCTTCGTCGACCAGATGCTCGGCGAGGTCATCGCCTACGACGAGCGGCGCAAGGGTGAGCTGATAAAGACGATGGACGCCTACTTCGGAGCGGACGGGAGCGTCAAGCTCGCCGGCGAGAGCCTTTTCGCTCATCCCCACACGGTCACCTACCGGTTGAAACAGATCGAGAAGCTGACGGGATGGTCGCTCAGGGACTCCGAAGACAAGATCCGGCTCCAGCTCGCTCTGCGTGCCTACAAGCTTGCTCAGGCTCGCAGCGACATCGCATCGGTCGACCTTCCGTAGTTCCTGGTCGGGGCCCCCTCGGCCATTTGCTAACCTGCCGTGCGTGCCTCAGCGTGTAGCGATAATCGGATGGGATGGAGTCGACTGGAAGGTCCTCCAACCAATGCTCGATCGAGGAGAGTTGCCCAATCTCGCCGCGTTCATCGAGCGCGGCGCCTTCGGTGATTGCCTGTCGACCGTTCCGTCTCACTCATGGACTGCCTGGCCGACGTTCATGACCGGGCTCAATCCGGCAGGTCATGCCGTCTTCGACATCCTCGAACACAAGCCCGGTGTCTCCAGGCGCCTTCCGATCACGTCCAAATCGATCAAGGCGCGCTCCATCTTTCACGACATGTCGGATGCCGACAAGACGACTATCGCTGCGAACATCCCCCTGACCTTTCCGACGTGGGACGTCAAGGGGAAGATGGTTGCGGGCGGTGTGCTCCCGGCGGCTCGCTCGTACACACATCCGCCGGAGCTGCAGGAGGAGCTGGATCGCAACGCGCCGTTTCCCGTCAATGGGATGAGCTGGACGACTTACCGCAACCGCCCGGAAGCGTTCCTCGACGAGTGCGCCGACATCACCGCCAAACGTCAGAAGAGCTTCGAGTACCTCATGGACACCACGGACTGGGACTTCGCCGTTCTCGTGTACGTGTCCACCGATCGCATCCAGCATTGCCTCATGGAGTACGTCGCGCCGGAGCACCCGGAGTACGACAAGCTCAGGGACTCGCCGGTCGCCGAGAGGACGAGGGGCATCTACCAGCAACTGGATGCGGGCCTGGCCGAGCTCCTCAAACGCACGAACGACGACGATCTCGTGATCTTCATGAGCGACCACGGGCACCAACCCTGCACTCGCACCTGCACGATGGATCGCATTCTCGCCAACCTCGGGTTTCTGGAGTTCGGGAGGGGAAGCCTGGCCTTCAACCTGGTTCGTTGGGGACCGGGACGGCGGATCGCTCGGAGGCTCTACGACATACTCAAGCTCCACGGCAAGCTTGCGATTCCCGCATCTCCCATCGATTGGGACAAGACGCGCGCCTACACGAGCGTCGTGTCCACGGGTGAGGGGGTCTCGGTGAACCTCAAGGGTCGCGAGCCCCAGGGCGTCGTCGATCCCAAGGACTACGAGAAGGTGCGAGACGAGCTCTACGACGCCCTCGATGGGTTCCGTGACCCCGCCACCGGCACGAATCCGATAGGAAGGATCTATCGCAAGGAAGAGGTCATGCAGGGGGCGTTCTTCGACTCGGCCCCCGATCTTCTGTTGGTGCCGGCGCCGTTCTATTCGCTGACGCACGCTAAGGGCATGGTCGACGAGGCGGACTGGTTGTCCGGGGACCACCGGCTCGAGGGAGTCGTGGTTGCGACGGGTCCGGAGGTTACGCGGGGGCCGCTGAACGAGACCGCATATCTGCAGGACCTGGGACCGACATCGTTGGCGGCGCTCGGCGTTCCGAGCGGAATCGAGCGCGATGGAGTCGTGCTGAAGTCGTTGGTGGGTGAGGGGGTAGAGCTCGAGGTGGTCGAGTCGGCTCAGAGCACTGAGCACCAGCGCGACGAGAGCGGACTAACCTCAGACGAAGAAGGAGAGATCGAGGAGCAGTTGCGCGGCCTCGGTTACGTCGAATAGCCCCGCAGTAGCGCCTTGCAAGAGGAGGACTAAGTGCCGGTATCACGTGCTCGCAGGTCCTGTCTGTCTGTGCCCGGTAGTTCCCCGAAGATGCTGTCCAAATCGCCGACGCTCCCCGCGGACGAGATCTTCATGGATCTCGAGGACTCCGTGGCTCCGCTCGCGAAGGAAGATGCTCGTCACAACGTCATCGACGCCCTGAAGAACAACGACTGGGGCGCCAAGACCGTCGTCGTGCGCGTCAACTCCATCGACACCCAGTGGGCCTCAGATGACCTGAAGACGGTCGTCGAGGGGGCCGGTCAATTCACCGACTGCATCATGATCCCAAAGGTCCAACACGCGCACGAAGTCCTGTTCGTCGATCACATGCTGCGAATGATCGAAACGAACACGGGGCTCGAAAAGCGCATCGGTCTCGAGATTCAGATCGAGACCGCGACCGGCCTCAAGAACATCAATGAGATCGCCCACGCGTCCGATCGCGCGGAGACACTCATCTTCGGACCGGCCGACATGAGCGCGTCGCTTGGCCTTCCAACGGTGACCGCGGGTTTGCCGATGCCGGGGTATCCGGGGGACCACTGGCACTGGGTCCTCGAGACCATTCTGGTCGCGGCCCGCGATGCGAATCTTCAGGTCATCGATGGCCCCTACCTCCTCATCAAGGACCTGGACGGGTTTCGAGACATGGCTCTGCGCGCAAGGGCTCTTGGGTACGACGGGAAGTGGGCGCTGCACCCGGGCCAGGTGGACGTGCTCAACGAGGTCTTCACCCCGACACAGGAGGAGTACGACAAGGCCGAGGCCCTCCTGGAGGCCTACAAGGAGGCGACCGAGGTCGAGGTGCGCGGTGCCGTCATGTTCGGCACCGAGATGATCGATGAGGCTTCTCGCAAGATGGCGGTCCAGTTCGCAGAGCGGGGCCGCGCGGCCGGCCTGAAGCCCGTCAAGACCTACGCTGACTTCAAGAAGGATTGGGAGGCGTAGTCATGTTGCAGCTCGATGACACGCAGAAGGCGATCATCGAGACGGTCAGGGAGTTCGTGATCAAAGAGGTCATCCCCGTCGCCGACGAGATGGAGCACCGAGACGAGTTCCCCGACGTCATCGTCGAACAGATGAAGGAACTGGGGCTGTTCGGACTCACGGTTCCCGAGGACTACGGCGGCATCGGCGAGTCTCTGACCACCTACGCACTCGCCGTCGTCGAACTGGCACGGGGGTGGATGAGCCTCTCGGGTGTTCTGAACACGCACTTCATGGGCTGCTACCTCATCAACAAATTCGGCACAGAAGAGCAGCGCAGCAAGTTTCTTCCCAAGATGGCGACGGGCGAGTGGCGCGCCGCGCTGGCGATGAGCGAGCCCGAGGCCGGCTCGGACGTCCAGGCAATACGAACGAAGGCCGTGGTGGACGGTGACGACTACGTCGTCAACGGCTCGAAGATGTGGCTCACCAACGGCCTCCGCTCGAGCCTCGTCATGACGCTCGTTAAGACCAACCTCGAGGCGGACCCACCTCACAAGGGCATCAGCATGCTCATCGTCGAGAAGGAGGGTGGTGTCGCCCAACCCGCACCCGGGCTCGATGTCGGCAAGAACATCGAGAAGATGGGCTACAAGGGCGTCGAGACCACCGAGATGACCTTCAGCGACTTCCGCATCCCGAGATCGTCTCTGCTCGGTACCGAGGAGGGCCAGGGCTTCCGGCAGGTGCTCGATGGAATCGAGGTGGGCCGTGTCAACGTAGCGGCCCGTGCCGTGGGCGTGTCGACGCGCGCGTTCGAGGAGGCGATCCGCTACAGCCAGGAGCGTAAGGCGTTCGGGAAGCCCATCAGCGGGCACCAGGCGGTGCAGATCCACCTCGCCGAGATGGCGACGACGCTCGAGGCTGCGAAGTTGATGCTCTACTCGGCGGCGGCCAAGAAGTCATCCGGCGAGCGAAGTGACCTCGATGCCGCGATGGCGAAGCTGTTCGCATCGGAGGCCTGTCACGAGATCTGCACAAAGGCTCTGAGAGTCCACGGTGGCTACGGCTACTCCAAGGAGTTCACGATCGAGCGACTGTACCGAGATGCGCCCTTCCTGTTGATCGGCGAGGGCACGAGCGAGATCCAGAAGACGGTCATAGCCAGGCGACTGCTCGAGAAGCACAAGATCTGAGCCACCGGGACCTGAGACAACTCTCATCAAGAGGGCGTCCTTGTGAGAGCCCTATCATGCGCTCCTCATAGTCGTCTAATCCCCGAAGCTCCCCATCCTCTAGTCAACGCCGGAGGAACTCCCGATGCGAAGGGAAACGAGGCACCGGCGCCAGTCCGAGATGCGGGCGCAGAGACTGAGGAGGAGGCACCCACTGGCACAGTCTGGCTTTTTCACAGCCACGAAGCCCGCTTTACTGGCGATGGCCGCGGACAGCAACTCGAACGCGGCGCGACGGGCTCCCGAACGCGATCGTTGAGATCGTCGACGCGTGTCTCGAGCCCGCGCAGGCGGATCGACCGAGCGTCGAGGAGCTTGCAGGCGGGCTCGCGCGCGTATCGGGCCTCGACCCCAGGGAGACCCTCTAAGCGCGTTTGTTAGTCGAGGTCGCCGTGCTCGATCAACTCGAGCCGGCGGTCGCGCACGAGTTTGTGGCCGGTGAGGGTCTGGAGGGTCTCGGGTTCGTCCATTCCCTCGGCGACCACAGTCAACAGATCGCGCAACGAGATGACTCCGACCACCTCGCCGCCGGGCGACACGACCGGCAGGTGGCGGAACCATTTCTGGAACATGACCTCGGCCGCATCTCTCAGTGGCGTGTCGGGCCCGATGGTGACCGGGTCCGAGGTCATTACCTCGGAGACGGCGGTCGACTTCGCATCGATTCCCTCGGCCGTACAACGAAGAAGATCGCGCTCGGTCAGAATCCCCGCGAGCTTCTCGCCCTCCATCACCAGCAGAGAGCCGGTCTGTTGTTGCCACATTCTGGCTGCAGCCTCGGCGACCGTGTCCGCGGGAGCCTCGGTGATCGCCGCCGCCGTCATTACGTCTGAAACCTTCACGCCGGAGATTCTAGTCTCCTTCTCGGATCCGGCGTCCGGTGGCCGGAGTTCGGCCTCCCCGCGCGCCTCCCGGGCCCCTAGACTGGGCCCCATGCGTTTCGGACTCGCTCTGCCTCATTACGACACGTCTCTTGCGGGCCGGCCGTACGAGTGGGACTCGCTCAAGCGCGTTGCTCGGCTTGCCGAGACGTCCGGTTTCGACTCCGTGTGGGTCTCCGACCATCTCTTTCTCGACTGGGGCAAGTACGGCGGGCCCGACGAGCCTCAGGGGACCCCCGAGTGCCTCATGACGATGAGCGCGCTCGCCGGCGTCACGGAGAGGGTCAGGATCGGGTCCCTTGCCCTGTGCAACGACTTCCGTAACCCCGCTCTGCTCGCGAAGATGATCTCGACCATCGACCGGTTGAGCGACGGCCGACTCGAAGTCGGCTTGGGGGCCGGGTGGTACGAACCCGAGTACGCCGCGGCCGGCATCGAGTTCCTGCCGCCGGGGGACCGCATCAGAAGGCTCGGCGAATCGCTCCAGATAGTGTCCCGTCTGCTCGAAGGCGAGGTCGTCGACTTCGACGGTGAGCACTACCACCTGAAGGGTGCGCTCTGCCGGCCGAGCCCCAAACAGCAGCCCGGCCCGGCCCTGTGGGTGGGAGGCAAGGGCGATTTCCTGCTCAGGACCGCCGTTCGCCACGCCGACGGCTGGAACTACTCCTGGATCGGCGATTTCGACGGGTATCGAGAGCGCGCCGGGAGGGCGAATCAAATCTGCGAAGCCGAGGGGCGGGATCCGGCGTCGTTCAGGCGCAGCGTGGGGATCTACCTGCTTGCGGGCGACGATCGGTCCGACATGGAGCGCCGGTTCGAGCGCCTGGCGAAGAGAACGCCTCCGGGCATTCTGCAGGCTTCCAACTCGGAGACCGGAGTAAGCTGGGACGAGTTCCGCAAGAGCAACTTCGTGGGCACTCCCGACGAGGTCGCCCAGAAGCTCGAAGAGCTGGCGGAGCTCGGAGTGGAGGAGGTCGTCTTCACTCTCGGCAGCATCCCGTTCCAACTAGGGGACGAGGAGGACGTCGCATACGTGGGTGAGAGCATCATCCCGGCACTAGACGGTCATTGAGCAGCATCGGTCAAGAGGCAGTCAAGGAAGTGGAGGTAGCAGCGAGATGAATTTTCCCGGTGGCGGAGAGCTGTTCGTGGTGCTTCTCATCATTCTCGTGTTATTCGGCGCATCGAGGCTCCCCAAGCTGGCGCGGTCGATGGGCCAGGCCGGCAAGGAGTTCAAGACGGGCCTGAAGGAGGGCTACGTCGAGCAGCCGGTTGAGGGTCCCTGCCCCTTCTGCCAGACGGAGGTGCCGTCGGACTCGAAGTTCTGTCCCGGCTGCGGCAAGAGCTCCGACGACATCGTTGTGGAGAAGGCCCGCACCGCAGCGGAGGGCAAGAAGAGCGCTTAGGACCGCGCGCCGACGTCCCTGCCGTGCAAGGTCCGAACGCTCGAGATATACACCATGGCGACGGAGACCCATCACCACCACGAACATCATGCCGACATGGAACCCGCCCTCCGGGCCGCGGGTGTTTGATCGGCCCTCAAGCTCGAGTACTTCTCGCTCGCTTGGAACTTTCTCGAGATCTTCGTGGGCCTCGCGGCAGGGCTCGCCGCCGGATCCGTCGCGCTGATCGGCTTCGCTCTGGACTCGGTCGTCGAATCGTCGTCGGCCGCGGCGTTGATCTGGCGGCTGCGACGAGAGCAGAGCGGCGGCGCAACGACCGAGGACATCGAGCGCCGAGCCGTGCGCATCGTGGGAGCGGCCTTCTTCACGCTCGCCGCCTATGTGGGTGGTCAGGCTCTTTACGATCTGGTGATTCGATCCGAGCCCGAGCCAAGCACCCCGGGCATCATCCTCGCCGCCGTGTCGCTCGTCGTCATGCCTCTGCTCGCGTACGCAAGCGCCGGATGTCGCGGACCATCGACAGCCGGTCTCTGGAAGCGGATTCCGCGCAGACATGGTTGTGCACCTACATCTCCGCGTTTCTTCTGATCGGATTGGGAGCCAACGCCGCGTTCGGGTGGTGGTGGGCAGACCCCGTTGCCGCACTGGTCATCGCCGGACTGGCGCTCAGAGAGGGACGAGAACTGTGGACCACGCAGAGGTTCTGCACTTGCTAGTCAGGGAGTGAGGACAACCTTTATCGCCTCTTGCGACGCAAAGAGCTCGTAACCCTGCTCGGCGTCATCCAGGCTCAGGCGATGCGTGATGAGCGTGGTGGGATCGATCTCGCCCGCGCTCACTGCGTCCAGCGCGTCGGCCCAGTGACCCTGAATGTTGGCCATGCCCGCGAAGCGGAGGTCGAGCCCGCTGACCCAGGCGCGTCCCATCGCAAGGTCCAAGCGCTCGGCCCCGTAGACGCCGAGCACGACTACTCGTCCGGCCTCCCGTACGCAGCGCATCGCCGCCTTGAGCGCGGGGATCGCTCCGACCGCATCGATGGCGACGTCTGCCTTTGCGCCGCCGGTCAGGTTCACGATCGCCTCTTCGGGATGCTCGGCGCCCCCCACGACCTCGAGGCCGAGAACGGCCGCCGCCCAGCTCGCCCGCCTGGCGTTCGTGTCGACGACGATGACGCGTGTGCCGATGCGCCGGAGAGCTAGCGCGGCGAACAGCCCTACCGGACCCGCCCCCACGACCACGGCGACATCGCCGTCGCCCGCACCCGTGAGACGCGCTCCGTAGATACCCGTCGTGAGAATGTCGCCGACGAAGAGCGCGCGCTCGTCGCTCAGCGAGTCGTCGATCCGCCTGAGGTTTACGTCGGCGACCGGCACGCGCACGTACTCCGCCTGCGCCCCATCGAGGTCTCCCGTCAGCTCGCCCGTCCCCAGGGCGCGGCGCTTCAAGCAGAAGTTGAAGCGCCCGTTCGCGCAACGATCGCAGGAGCCGCAGGCGATGAGAAAGGAGCCGACGACCCTGTCTCCGGCCGTCAGACTCGTTCCGTCGGCGACCTCGGTCACCCGGCCCAGGAATTCGTGTCCGATCACGGAGCCGGGCTTGAGGCCCGGGGTCTTGCCGCTCAGGAGGTGCAGGTCGCTTCCACAGATCGACCCGAGGTCCACGCGGACGAGAGCATCGCCCGGCTCGACGAGGGTCGGCTCGGCCACGTCATCGACGCGTACTTTGCCCGAGCCCGCGAAGACGACCGCTCTCACACGCCGGCTCCCGTTTCGGCGCTTATGGATATCTCTATGGGGCTTTGGGAATGGGGGCGGGATAGGCTCTGGAAGAATGGACCCACGGCGACAACCTATCGCCGCGACATGCTCACGTCGGTCCGCCCGCTCACACAAAAGGACGAGGGGATAGCTCGGATGAAGCAGCCGGTCACCATGTACACCACCGTGTGGTGCGGCTACTGCAGGCGTCTCGAGCGCCAGATGACCGAGGCGGGGATCGCCTTTCGCAAGGTCGACATCGACGCTCATCGCCGGTTCGGCGATCGCATCGAGGCAGCTACCGGGGGCCACAGGATCGTCCCCACGATCGAGGTCGAGGGCGAGTTGCTGGTGAACCCCTCGATCGCCCAGGTCTCGGCGGCCGTCGGAGGCGCGACCACGGGGAATTAACACCCTTTTCTACTGTTGTAAGGTGTGAAAGCGCCCGTCTCGACGGGCGCAGGCCGTACCCGTAGACAAGTCCGGCAGACAGAATGAGGCAATGACTAACTTCCGTGACCTGCTGAAGAAGGTCAAATCCGAGATCAAGGAAGTCACGCCCGAGGACGTCGACGAGCGCCTCAGGCGGGGCGACAGGTTCTTCATCCTCGACGTGCGCGAGGACGAGGAGGTCGAGCACGGCCTCGTGCCGGGAGCTCGCCACGTCACCAGGGGCCATCTCGAGAGCCGGGTCGAGGACGTGCTGACCGACAAGGATGCCGAGGTGGTCGTCTATTGTGCCGGCGGCGTCAGGAGCGCGTTCGCGACCAAGACGCTCGAGGAGCTGGGGTACTCGAACGTCTCGTCCATGTCCGGCGGCTTCACGCGCTGGAAGGACCTCGGCTTCGAGTACGCCCTGCCCAGGATGCTCGACGCGTCGCAGCGCGACCGCTACTCGCGTCACTTGATACTCCCCGAGGTTGGCGAGCAGGGGCAGATCAAGATGCTCGAGTCCAAGGTGCTCTCGATCGGGGCCGGAGGCCTCAGCTCTCCCGCGCTCCTATATCTCGCCGCTGCGGGAGTGGGCACGATCGGGATCGTCGACGCCGACGTCGTCGAGGCCAGCAACCTTCAGCGTCAGATCGTTCACTCGACCGACACGATCGGAATGAGCAAAGCTGAGTCGGCGCGCGAGACCATCACCAAGCTCAATCCCGACGTCAAGGTCGAGGTCCACCCCTTCCGCATCGACGAGTCCAACGCCAAGGAGCTCATCGGCCAGTACGACGTGGTGGTCGACGGGTGCGACAACTTCGACACGCGCTACGTCGTCAACGATGCCGCGGTCGAGTTGCGCAAGCCGGTCGTGCACGGATCGATCTTCCGGTTCGAAGGTATGGCTTCTACGTTCATCCCCTACGAGGGTCCCTGCTACCGCTGCCTGTTCCCCGAGGCTCCGCCTCCGGAACTGGCCCCTACCTGAAGTGAGGCCGGCGTCCTGGGCGTGCTCCCGGGCATCGTAGGTAGCCTTCAGGCGAACGAGGCACTGAAGCTCATAGCCGGTTACGGCGAGCCCCTCGTGGGACGCCTCCTCACCTTCGACGCGTCCACCACGACGTTCCAGGAGGTCAAGGTGCAGCGCGACCCGCATTGCCCGGTCTGCGGCAACGGTTCGTAAACTCTCTGCGTGAAGATCGCAGTAATCGCCGACACGCACACGCGCGGAATGAGTCGCACGGTTCCGATGGGGGCCTGGCCCTACCTCGAGTCGGCCGACCACATCCTGCACGCCGGCGACGTCGTCGACCCGGCCGTCCTCGACGAGATGAAGGCACTGGCCCCCGTGACCGTCGTCATGGGCAACTGCGATGCGTGGGACATCCGTGACTGGGGCGCTACCGAGACCACGCTCGTCGAGCTCGGCGGCATAAGAATCGGCATGGTTCATGACTCCGGGCTGAACCCGGGGCGTCGCGAGCGAATGCGCAAGCTCTTCCCCGACGCGCGCGTCGTGGTGTTCGGGCACTCGCACATGCCCTACAACGAAGACGACGACGGTCTGCTGCTCTTCAACCCCGGAAGCCCGACGTGGCGACGCAGAGCCCCGTTCACCTCGATGGGCCTGCTGTGGATCGCCGACGGCGATGTAGAGGGAGAGATCTTTCCCGTCTGAGGGAGGGCCTCCTCGCAGAAACTCAAACCCGGGCGTCTATGGGGCGAAGTTGGCCGCGGGCCGGCTACAGCGGCCGTTCTTATGGGTTTGCTATCTGGCGTTCGATGAGCGGCACCCAGATGGAAAAGGTGAGCCCCAGGGGACGTTTCCGGCTCGTTCTTCGGCCAAGTTTTCGGCGTGGCGACCGCATACCGGTGCCGATCCCCCAAACTTGGCAAGATGCGTCCCACGTGCACAACCCACATGGGCGGGCTCTCACAGGCCGACCCACCTCGCAATTCCGCCCTTCGCTGGTTTTCGCCTCGACCTGAGACGGCCCGGCTAGGGCTCGGACTCGAGGACCCGTTCCATCCACTGGAACGGGTCTCTTATCTCCTGAGACGACGGCAGGTTGTCGGGAGCGTCCCACACCCTGTTGAGTGCGGCGAGCCCTTTCATCTTCACCACGGCCGCGCAGAACGTCTCGCCCTTGGTCTCCAACGCCCGGTCGAAAGAGATGCCGAGGATGGTCGATAACGCCGCCTGGCCCTCGCTCGGAGATGAGCGATGGCGGGCCATACCCTCGTCGATGCGAGCGGTGCCCTCGACGACCTGAGGCATGACGGCTTCGGCCGCATGGGCGCCGTACCCCTCGAACAGGGCCGTGAAAGCCCGTACGCGATCGAGCGCGCGGCTGTGCCGCTCACTCTGGACTACCGGCAGAGCATCGGACGGCGACTTCTCGCTCAGCGCCTCCATGCCCTTGGTCTGAAGATCCATCATGCGACGTTCGAGATCGCCGACATCGAGTTCGATCGAGTCGACGAGATCGGTCAGCAGGCTGCGCTCGTAGCGCTGAAGCCACGGAACCGAGGACACGACGAGATGACGCGACGCCTCCTGGGTCGCGAGCCACCTGCGAAACGTAAGTTCGTCGAATCCGTAGTCGCGTGCGACCATGTCGATGTTTCCGAGTACGAAGAAGAGTTGGCCCGCGTCGTCGCGCGGGATGGGGAAGTAGTAGCGCGACAGAGTGTCGGTCGAAAGACCTCCGAGCAGTTGCCCCGCCTGCAGGCCCAGCAACAACGGACCAACCTGACCCATTGCCGCGGCCATTGGATTGCCGGGGTCGCCGGTGCCGCCGGGATCGTCGTTCGGCATGCCCGGCATCCCGCCGAGTTCGCCGCCCATCTTTCCGAGCTCTTCGGTGAAGCGCTCGGCAAGCCGGTCGAGTAGCCACTTCCACGCATCGAGCGTCGAGTCGATCCACCAGGAACGGTTGACCACTTGGACTCGCATCGGCTCGTCGAGTGCCAGGCGGGTGTAGCCGGACAGCAGAACCTCGGCATTGCGTACGGCGTCTCCGAAGGACTGCGAGGTCTCCTGGGTAACCGGCGGTTCCGCCCCCGCCTGGGCCGCGACCGCCCCGCCGACCTGACGTGCGATTTCTGTGTTGATGGGGCCCTCGCCCGACGACAGGAGCTTCTGTAGTTCCCTGAAGAGCGGGATGTCCCCGAAGGGCTGCTGTGACATACGTCCATAGTCGCGCAGTACGCTCCCAACCAGCGATCGTGCCGATGGTCGCGAGAAAGGACGAGCATGGGCTCTCCACTGACCGTGGCGGTGACCGGCGCGGCCGGATATATGGGCTCGCGGCTGATCCGGACCCTTTGCGCCGACGATCGTGTCGGCAGGGTGCTCGGTTTCGATCTCCGGGCGCCCGCCTTCCGCTCGGACAAGTTCGTCTTCGACACCCTCGACGTGCGCGACCGGCGACTGGCGAGCCGGCTCACCGGCATCGATGTCATCGTGCACCTCGCGTTCGTGATGGACCCAATCGAAGACGCATTGGCGATGCGTGACATCAACGTCATCGGGAGTCAGAACGTATTCACCTGCGCGGCCGAGTCGGGCGTCGACAAGGTCATCTACACATCCTCCGCAACTGTCTACGGAGCCCATCCCGACAACGAGGTTCCTCTTACCGAGGAGTCGCCGCTTCGAGCCAACCTCGACTTCTCGTACGCCGCGCACAAGCTGGAGGTCGAATACATAGCCAGGGAGTTCCGCTCGGACAACCCCGAGGTTTGCCTCACGGTCTTTAGGCCCGCCATCGTCTTCGGCGCCGGGGTGGACAACGCGTGGTCCCGGTTCATCGAGGCACCGATCCTGTTCGCGGTGAAGGATCACGCGCCTCCGTTTCAGTTCGTGCACGAAGACGAGGTCGTTGCTGCTCTGGCGTTTGCCGTCTTCCGGGATCTCGACGGTGTCTTCAACCTCACTCCACGAGGTTGGTTGGCCAACGATGAGGCGGCGGGTCTGATCGGACGGAGTCGAGTGGAGTTGTCCCAGCGCACCGCGTTCTCACTCATGGATCGGCTCTGGACGAGAGGCTATGCCGGTGCCCCGGGAGGGATGCTCCACTACGTGATGCATCCCTGGGTGATGTCGGGCGCCAAGCTCGCCGACGCCGGATTCGTGTGCGAACGCTCGAACGCGGACACCTTCAAAGAGGCGCTGGCGCACCTCCAGCCCTATGTCCGAATCGGGCGCTCCCGCCTCCGCGGATCGACGCTTCGCCGAGGGGCGGCAGCGGTAGCGGGCGTGGCACTCGCCGCGAGTGCACTGGGGGCCGCTCGGCGGCTTGGATCGCCGAGAGGTGGCGTGGTCTGACCTGGCGGTGGAGCTGGCAGCCAGCCTGGGGCCGGCATCCCCTAGCGGTCTCGCCCTGAAGGGGGGTGGTCCCGACGGACCCGCCTGACACGCCTGACGCGCCTGCCGCGTCAGGCCGGGGGAGAGATGGCTCGGAACAAACCGTCCGGCGACCGCTCTGACGATCCCGTTCGCGGAGGCGTGGCCACGGCATCGGGGATGAGTCTGCAATCCCTCGCAAATCGACGAAAATTCACATGAACCCCGCGGCCAACTCCTCCGTATTACTGGAAGGCTCAACAGGGAGGTGTTGTCATGCGTCGGATCCTGACGCTGGTTGCTGTGGGTGCGCTCCTGTTCGCGGCTTGTGGAGGCGATGAGGACGAGACTCCGGCAGGTGGGGGACAGGAGCAGTCCCAGGACGAGGGTCCGGCCACCGTCGAGGTGGAAAGCTCGGATCTGGGTGACATCCTCGTCGATGCCGACGGCAACACGGTGTACATGTTCATGCCCGACCAGGAGGAAGGCGAGCCGACCTGCTACGACGACTGCGCGGAGGCCTGGCCTGCGCTCGAGGCAACGGGCGATCTGACCGCCGGTGAAGGCCTCGACCAGTCTCTACTGGCATCGGTGGAGCGCACCGACGGTTCGACCCAGGTGAGCTACAACGACCTGCCCCTCTACTACTTCTCGGGCGACGAGACCGCGGGCGACACCAACGGGCAGGGACTCAACGACGTTTGGTGGGTTATGTCGGCGGATGGCGAGCCGGTCGAGGACGAACAATCCACCTCCTCGAACGACGGGTACTAGGCGGGATGGCCGGCCTGGACGTAACGTCATCTCAATGTGGAAGCTATCTGACGAATCGCTGCTAGCGGGGTTCGCCTCGAAGGACCCCGAGGTAACGGCGGCTTTCGTACGCCGCTTTCAGGGACGCGTGTTCGGGCTGGCGCTGACCATCGTGAAGGACGACGCCGTGGCAGAGGAGATAGCACAGGAGACGATGGCGCGAGCCTGGGAGCACGCCGGTGCTTACGACGCGCGCAAGGGACGGGTCGACACTTGGCTGCTGACCATTGCCCGCAACCTATCCATCGATGCCCGGCGCGTGCGATCGCGAGAGGTCACGGACTATGACGACGAGGCGATGCTTCGACTCGTCAGCTCGGAGCCTGATCCGGAAGGAAGAGGTGTACTGGCCGACGAGATAAGACGTCTGCACAAGGCGATCGTCGGGTTGTCCGAGGAACAACGCCGAGCGCTGCTGCTCGCCACCTTTCAGGGTCTCTCCGGCAAGGAGGTCAGCGAAGCCGAGGGCATTCCGCTCGGTACTGCAAAGACGCGCCTGCACGCGGCCATGCTCAACCTGCGTGCGGCGCTCGAGGTGAGCCGTGACCAGTAACTCAGCGTGCGCCGACATTCGCCTGCTGTTGCCTGAGCTCGCGCTCGGCACTCTCACGGGCCAAGACCGCGGTCGAGCGCTCGAGCATCTCAGCGGTTGTCTGGACTGCCGGCACCAGCTCCAGTCGCTCAGCGAGGTCGTCGACGACATGCTCATGCTCGCTCCTTCTGCTGAGCCCCCCGTCGGTTTCGAGTCCCGTGTGATCGAGCGCATCGGCGTGACGCAACGCACACGTCTGCGCGGAAGCCGGTGGGTCACCGTCGCCGCCGTCGCGCTGGTCGCGGCTTTGATTGGAGGTGCGGCCGTCTACGTCGTTGGAACTGCCGATCGCGAGCTCGCGGGTAGTTACCGTAGAACGCTGGCGGTCGCCAACGGCGAGTACTTCGCCGCGCGATCGCTGGAGAACGGCGAGGGATCCACGGCGGGGCACGTCTTTGGTTACCAGGGGTCGCCGTCGTGGGTGTTTTGTGTCGTGCGCGCCGGCATGGAGAAGGGCACCTACGACATCGAGATCACGGCAGTCGGCGGCGACACCTGGAGCGCCGGCGAGATGCAGGTGGAGGAGGGCAAGGGGACCTGGGCTCAGCCATTGGGAGTGAACCTGCACGACGTGCTACGGCTCCGCCTGATCGATCGTTCGACCGGCGAGATCCTGATTGCAACCTGGCAATGAAGCATCCATAGGCACATCGATGCGAGAGGGGAGAACCATGGATTCGGTCGTTGGGAGGTCACGCGCCATCGCGGGAGTGGTGATGGTGCTGCTTCTTCTTGCCGTCACCATCCCGGAGACTGCGGGGGCCGGTTCCCGCCCCAAGACCATCCCGCTACCGGACGGTTTCCAGCCCGAAGGCATAGCAACGGAGAGGGGTGCTGACTTCTTCACCGGCTCCCTGGTCGACGGCGCCATCTTCAAGGGCAGCCTGCGAAGCGGCCAGGGCGACATCTTCGTGCCGGGCACGCCGGGGAGGGTTGCGGTCGGTCTGTCTGTCCGCGGCAAGATGCTGTTCGTCGCCGGGGGCCCGACGGGTGACGCATACGTCTACAACACGAGGACGGGCGAGGAGCTTGGCGTCTTCGACCTGACCGGCGCCGAGCCGACCTTCGTCAACGATGTCATCGCCACTCGCAACGCGGCGTGGTTCACCGACTCCTTCAACCAGCAGCTCTACAAGGTGCCGATCGAGGGCGGGGGTGAGTTCGGCGATCCCGAAACCGTGCCTCTGACCGGCGACATCGTCTTCGTACCCGGTCAGTTCAACGCCAACGGCATCGAGGCGGCCCGCAACGGCAAGCAGTTGATCGTCGTTCAGAGCAACACCGGACAGTTGTTCAAGGTTGACCCCGACACGGGAGAGGCCACGGCAATCGACCTCGGAGGGGAGTCGGTACCCAGCGGAGACGGCATCTTGCTCGACGGAGGCCATCGGCTGTGGGTCCTGCAGAACGCGATCAACACGCTGACCCTGGTCGACCTCGAATCCGATCTCGAGTCGGGCGAGGTCGTGAGCCGCACAACCGACGAGGACTTTGACGTGCCCACGACCGTGGCCGAGTCCGGCAATCGTCTGGCGATTGTCAACGCACGTTTCGGTGTGCCTTCGCCGGAGACCGCGGAGTACTGGGTCACCCAGATTCGCAACCCGCGGTAGACGCCGGGCCTGCTGTTAGGGGGAGCGTTCGCCGGGTTGATCGGCGACGACTGTTGAGGTGTACTCGATGCGGCGAGCAACAACAGTTCGCATCTATCACGGCGGGTGGACAGGGGGCCGCACGGCCGGGCTGGACCCCAAGCCGAAACCGCGAAATCTCGCGCCTTTCGGGGATGATCGGGAGGCGTAGATCAGGCAGGAGTGGGGGAACACTCTGGTAGGGTTTCAGGGTTCTAAGCGCCGTCGCGGGAGAAATCCAATCGGCGCAACGTCGGTGTAAGCGCGGGGCCACCCTCGTGATGCTCGGGTGAGGTGCACGCCGGCGAGCCAAGACGTGAGGAGAAGCACATGGTTTACCTGGTCATCCTGGTGCTCGCGGCCTCTGTATCCATCGGCAGATTGTGGATGCTTCAGCGCCGCCAAAAGTCCCACCTCCAGACGGTCGACGGGTTTCGCGCCGGTTGGCAGGCTCTTTCCGAACCGGCGAATCCGGCACCCGTTGTCGAGCGGCGCTCGACCCGGCGTGCCCCTCGGCACATCGGGGTGTCCCGGCGCAAAGCAACCCCACATGCCGCCCACCGCAGGCCCGAGAGACTCGATCCGGCTCGGCGCGCAGCCGCCAAAAGGCGCATAGCGGCCCGTCGATCCGCTCGCCAGTTCTAATAATTCGTTCAAACCGTCCGCCCCACGAAGCTGGGCACTAGACTCTTCTCACGAACATCACTACAGAAATGAGCACAGGTGGCGCGCGACTTAGCAATTGACCTCGGAACCGCAAACACGCTCGTCTACCAACGTGGCAAGGGCATCCTCTTCGCCGAACCGACCGTCATCGCGCTCAATAAGGAAACAGGCGATGTTCTCGCGATGGGTGACGAAGCCTGGCAGATGATCGGCCGGACGCCGGGTTACATAGTTGCGGTTCGGCCGTTGCGCTCGGGAGCGATCTCGGACTTCGATGTTACCGAGAAGCTCATTCGCCTCATCCTGCAACGGTCGGGAGTCAACCGCTTGTCGCGCCCGCGCGTGCTGGTCTGCGTACCGTCCGCCCTGACGGAGGTCGAGCGGCGTGCCGTCGAGGAGGCGACGATGTCCGCAGGTGCTCGATCGTGCTACCTCATCGAGGAGCCCATGGCCGCGGCCATCGGTGCGGGCCTTCCCATCCACGAACCAATGGGGAACCTCGTAGTCGACGTCGGCGGCGGCACGAGCGAGGTAGCGCTGATCTCGCTCGGAGGGATCGTCACGAACACTGCGGTACGCCTCGGCGGCTTCGATCTCGACGGATCGATTCAGAACTACATCCGCAAGGAGTACCGGCTTGCAATCGGAGAGCGCACGGCGGAACGCATAAAGATAGCCATCGCCTCCGCGTTCCCGCTGGCCGACGAGAAGAAGGCAGAACTGCGCGGCCGCGACCTCGCGACGGGGCTGCCGAAGAACATCGTTATGTCGTCCGAGGAGTTGCGCAGCGCGATCGACGAGCAGGTCCGTGGCATCGTCGACGCGACCATCGACTGCATCAGCCAGAGTCCTCCCGACCTGGTCCAGGACGTGCTGATGAACGGCATCACTTTGACCGGCGGGGGCGGGATGCTCCAGGGGCTCGACATGTTGCTGAGCCAGGCGGCCGAGGTCCCGGTTCACATCACGGACCAGCCGCTCGAGTCGGTCGTGCTGGGCGCGGGTAAGTGTCTCGAGGCGTTCGAGAGCGCAAGGTCCGTTCTTCTCCACGCCTAAAGACTTGGCCGCTCGGAGGGCGGATTCCCAGCATCTCGCTCGGCGAGGCGCAGCGAAGCTCCGCCGAAGCCCAGAGGCTTTGCCCGCCCGGAGGGCGGGCTTTACCTCGCTTAAATCTCGCGACATCTAGCATTTGAGGTCCATGCAGAGCCAGACGGAGATCCAGGACCAACCACCTCAGGGGCCGCCACCCCCCAACGACGCGCGCTCGCGCTGGCGCCCCCTCGTCCCGGTGCTGCTGCTCGTCCTTCTGTTCCTGGTCGCGACGAGGGTCCCAATCCCGATCTTCTACGCGCTCGAACCGGGCCCGGCGCGCGACGTCGAGGACCTCGTCGAGGTGTCGGGCGAGCGCACCTACTCGTCGGACGGGAGCCTCTTCCTCACCACGGTGAGGGTAGACACGGAGGTGACCGCGGCCGACTGGTTCAGGACGGCGGTCGACCCCGCCAAGAGAATCGTGTCGCGCGACGAGGTCACCGGCGGCATGCCGCTCGAAGAGCAGAAAGAAAGACAGCTGCGGGAAATGGAGGCCTCGAAGGAGCAGGCGCGCATCGTGGCCCTGAGCGCGCTCGGCTACCCATCCCCCGAGGGCGACGGAGCCGAGATCGAGAGTGTCGACGAGGGAGCTCCCGCCGGCAGCGTCCTACTCGAGGAGGACGTCATCGTCGAGGTCAACGACGAGCCCGTCGAGACGACCTGCGACGCGTCGGAGCGGATCGGCGAGGTCGAACCGGGCGAGCAGGTAGAGCTGGTGGTGGAACGCGACGGCGCGCGCGAGAGCTTCACCTTGAACACGGCCCGGAACCCCGAGGACCCCGACAAGGCCTACGTGGGCGTCCTCATGACGAACAAGGGCTTCGAGTACGACCCCGGCGTGGAGGTGAAGTTCGACACCGAGAACATCGGAGGCCCCTCCGCCGGGCTCATGTTCACACTTGCGCTCTACGATCAGTTGACGCCCGACGACCTCACGGGGGGGCGCGAGATCGCGGGAACCGGCACCGTAGGGTGCGGCGGCGAAGTGGGTGCGATCGGGGGCATCGAGCAGAAGGTCGCGGGGGCCCAAGCCGAGGGCGCCGAGGTCTTCCTGGCCCCGTCGGGGAACTTCGACCAGGCCCTGGCCGCCGCCGACGACATGCGGGTCGTCGAGGTGGCCAACTTCAGCGACGCTCTCGACTACCTCGAGGGCCGCGAGTAGTAATCCGCTCCTAGCTCAAAACTACGGTCCGGCGGCTCCAGGTGGGAGACTTGGTGCCAATGTTCGAAAGCTTCTTGGCTGTCCCTCTCCACTTCACGGTCGAGTTCTTGGGCTTCCTGCTGTTCGCAGGGAGCTCGGTGCTGATTCTGGCGCGTCCCGACACGCTGGACATCGGGCGGATCGGGCGATCCATGACGGCCGCGGGCTTAACCGTTCTTGCGGGAGCGAACGTCGTTCACGGAGCCAGCTTCGAGTTCGCCCTCTACGACGGCGATGAGGTTCTTGCCACCTCGAGAGCGGTGGGATTTCTTCTTGCTGCGGGCGGGCTGGCCGTTCCGTCCAAACGGGCTGCGAGTCTGTCGGCGGCGGCCTCGTTCCAGATCCGCGAGCCGTTGCTCTTCTTGCCCGCCGCGACCGCCCTGCTTGCAGGTTTCTCCGCGTGGAGGCGAGCTCGCAGGACGCCGCAGAGCTACCTCGAGGCGGTTGCCGTCGGAGCGGTGCTGCTCGCGATGGCCGAGGTTCTGACATCCGTGGCTCCGCGCGCGGACATCTCATCGGGGACGGTTGGTACCTACGCGTACATCGCTCACGGCGTCAAGCTCCTGGGGTACGTAACTCTTGGCGTGTGGTTGGCCAAGAGCGCTCGAAACTCGATTCGAACGCGCTTCGTCGTTTCGTTCGCCGCCCTTCTGGTCGTCGTGGTTCTCGCGCTGTCGACCGCGCTTACAGGCGTCATCTCCAACAACGTGGGGGAAGAGCAACTACGCACGGTCGAAACGCAGGTTGACTCGGCGGTTCGGAACATCGAGTCTGATCGCCGCGATCTGCTAGAGGAGACCGGCCAGATCGCCGCCCTGCCCGAGATCCAACGGAGCGTCGAGGGCAGGCAGAACATCGCCTCGTTGGTCGAGGTCGTCAGGACGCAGCTCGAGTTCTTCGACGTTGACTTCGTCGCCGTCCTCGATCCGCGTGGGAGGCAGCTTGCGTTCTCGCGCGAGGGACCTCATTTGCTCAATGCGCAGGGACGGGGAGAGCGGAGGCGGCTGGACGGAGTGGATGTGTTGACGCTGTTGGGCTCTCCCGTAGTGACCGAGCTTAGCGAGGGGCGAAGGGGTTCTTCGAGCATCGACGTGATCCCAGAGGCGGACATCGTGGCCGAGCTGGCGGGCGTCGAGATCGAATCACCGACCGGCGACGGGCGAGCCGGCTACTTGATCACGGCCCGATGGATCGACCAGTTGACCGTCGAGGCTATCGCCGACTCGTTCGCGCCGAGTCATGCCACATTGATCGTCGATGAACGTGTCCTGGCATCGACGCTTCCGTTCCCGGTAGCCGCCGACGCGCTCGTCCCCGAGGACGTTAGACGGGAGCTGGTGCTCGGCGGCCGGGAGTCGCTGCAACAGTCGGTTGACGGCGACAGCTACTTCGGCTCCGTCGCTCGGCTACCGAACGCGCTGGGCAACCCGACGACCGCAACCATCTCGCTGTCGGCACCCTCGTCGATCGTCGCCGACACGCGCGAGGATGTCATTCGGGTGCTCTTTTTGGCCGCGCTCGGGATCACGATTATCGTGCTCGTGCTTGCCTGGTTGTCGGGTCGCAGACTCACACAGCCGATTCGCCAGCTCACGCGCACCGCAGCGGCCGTGAGTGAGGGAGATCTCGAGGCGACCGCGCCGGTGTCCGGCGACGACGAGGTCGGCCGGCTGGGCGACACCTTCAACCAGATGACCTCCGCTATCAGACGGATGACCGGCGACCTTCGAACCGCGGCGCACGAAGAGCACGACCTTCGAGAGCGAATAGAGAAGATCATTCAGTCGATGGCGGATGCTTTGGTCGCCGTCGATGCGGACGCCAGGGTGGTCGCGTTCAACGCCGAGGCCGAGGTGATGGCGGGACGCGATGTGGCGGACGTGATAGGTCGTCCCATCGCGGAGGTGATTCGCGTCATCGACTCGCAGGGAGAGACCGTGCACCTTCCCATCTACGACCTCGGTGAGGGATCGCTTGGGAGCGTGTTTCTCGAGAGAAGTCAGCGTTCGCCCATCCCGGTCGCGGTGACCAGCGCGGTGCTTCGAGACGAGAACGGCGAGGTTGCGGGTGGCGTCGCCGTGTTGCGCGACATGACCCAGGAGCGAGAGGTCGAAAGAGTGAAGTCAGAGTTCCTTTCGAACATCTCGCACGAGTTGCGCACGCCTCTGACGCCGATCAAGGGCTATGCGGACATGCTCGCCCACAAGGACGTAGCTCCCGAAAAGCAGCGCATCTTCGCCTCCGGCATTCTCGAGTCCACCATTAGGCTCGAACGAATCGTGGGCCTGCTCGTCGACTTCACCGCGCTCGAGGCCGGCCGTCTCGCCCCCAAGGCCCGTCTTGTCGACATGGAGACTCTGCTCGAGAGGTTGAGCGCCGAGTGGTCCGACCGCGCGTCGCGGCACGACGTTGTTGCGGACATCGAGCCGGGACTCGAGAAGGTCATGGGGGACGAGCGGCTGTTGCGTCGTTCGATCGAAGAGGTCATCGACAACGCGGTCAAGTTCTCGCCGGACGGCGGAGAGATACGACTCGTTGCCCGCAACCTGCAGGCCAACGGCGCCGCCCTGCCTAACAGGATCGAGGTCTCGATCACCGATCAGGGAATCGGCATCGACCCCGACGACGTCGCCCACGTCTTCAGCGACTTCCACCAGCTCGATGCCTCGACCACCCGCACCTACGGCGGATTGGGGCTCGGTCTGGCCTTCGTGCGTCGCATCGTGGAAGCGCACGATGGAATCGTCGAAGTCGACAGCGCCCACACGACGGGGACCCGACTCACCATGAGGATCCCATCGGTCGATTCGTGAATTTGTGCTTCTGGGCCATGAGGGGGAAGATGGGGCCCGATGAGCGCGGGTTCAGCGCGCTCCAAGACGGCGGATGATGATTGCTCCATGAGAAAAATTGCACTCGCTCTATCCCTCCTGCTCGTTGCCGCGACGGCCTACGCCTTCGTCGACCGCGACGAGGGGCTAAGTGAGATGACGCTTCAGCGTCTCCGGGGAAGCGTCACGGTGCTGCGCGACGGGCGGTCCATTGAGGTCTCGGGCGAATCGGGTATCGAGGCGGGCGACCGCATCAGAACCGGGCCCGAGGGACGAGCCGAGCTTCGGCTCGAGGGTCAGAGAAGGGTCGAGCTTGCGCCCGCCTCGGCCGTTGATGTGGTCGGTGCGACCTCTGTCGACGGGGTCGGTGGGTCCCTTCTCGGCTCGGCCGCAGACGGTGATGACTTGAGGGTTGAATTCGGCGGAGTGTCGACGCGCTCCAACGGGGGCCGCTTCAGGGTCGATTTGGGAACCGGATCGTCGCGCGTCGGGGTGTACGAGGGCTCGGCCTCGATTGCGTCACCCGGAGAAACCGCCCAGCGAGTCGACCGCTTCTTCGAGGCGGAGGTGGCGGGCAACGACCGGGCGCTGCAAGCGCGTCCGCTGGACATCGACGAAAGCGACGCATGGGATCAACTCCACCTCGGTGCCGTATTGCTGCTGGACGAGCGCATCACGAAGCTCGGCAACGGGCTCGCCACTCAGCTCGGCGAGGTTCGGCCCGGCCTCGACTATTTCTCGGATCTCGCAGGACGGCGCGCCGATTTTGCCGGCGGCTATCTCAAGCGGGAGAGGGTGCCCGATCTCCTTATCGCCTTCACGATCGCTCGCACTACGGAGGCCCCTCTGGCGGCGGCCTTCGAGGAGTCGTTCAGATACCGCCACCAAGGGGGCAGGTGGGGTCTGATCGCCCGCATCATGAGCGCCAAGGAGAACAGACTCGTCGCCCAGCTTGGCCGGACGATCCTCGACACGGGCATACTGGCCGACGCCTCCGAGGGGCCCGGGTTCGGAGCGGACTCGTCATCCGGTGCGGGAACCGGTTCCGGAATCGGAACCTCGAACGACTCGGGCGGCGGGAGCGGCTCGGG
>WHSV01000003.1:69258-73211 GCA_009379915.1 Actinomycetota bacterium
GCGGCTCGGGCGGATCGGCGCCGAGCGACACGGAACCCGGTGGAGGTGGAGAGGGCGGGGGCCCGCCCACAGGCGGCGGAGGTGGTGGGGGAGACGACCCGGACCCGCTTCCCTTGCCGCCGGACGAGGGAGGCTGCAGCGTGCAGGATCCGATCGCCTGCCTCGAGGACCCCATCGGTGGCCTGCTCGGCGAGGGTGGTCTGCTGAGGCCATGACCGACAAGCCGCTGGTCCTGATCGCCGAGGACGACGCGGGTGTGCGAATGACCCTCGAGTTCGTGCTGGCCGATGAGGGCTTCGAGGTCCTATCCGCCGAGGATGGTGAACAGGCCCTGAACCTTGCCCTCGAGCGGTCGCCCGACGCGATCCTCCTCGACGGGAGGATGCCGAAGTTGACCGGGAAGCAGGTGCTCACCGCGCTGCGCGCTCTCAGGGCCACCGCGGAGACTCCGGTGTTCGTACTGTCGGGAATGGATCCTGCATTCGAGAATGCGGGTGGGGCAGACGCCGAATGGCCGGGAGCGCACTTCATCGGCAAGCCGTTCGACCCCGACGAATTGGTCGAGGGTATCCGCCGCGTTCTCGACGCGCAGCGGTAACGCCGTAGTCCGGCTACGCTGCCGTTCATGGCTACTCCGCTGAGAAGACCGTCGTCGGGCCGACTTCCTCTTATCTTCGCGGCCATCGTCGTTCTCGCCTTCCTCCTGTTCGCATCCACCGGCTTCTACACGGACGTGCTGTGGTTCCGCGAGGTCGGTATCGTCTCGGTGCTGTGGACGGCCATCTCGGCTCAACTGGCCACGGGAGCCATTGTGGGCCTCTTCGTGGGCGTTGTGGTCTATGTGAATCTCCTCATTGCGGGGCGCATGGCCTCGGCCTACGGCTTCTTCCGGATCGAAGACGCGGAGCGCCGCGACCCATTGGATCGCTACCGCATGCTCCTCAACCCGTACCTCAGATGGCTGAGACTGGCAGCCGGCATTGCCATCGGCCTGCTCGCGGGTCTGGGGGCCAGCTCGAGCTGGCAGACGTTCGCCCTCTACTTGAACCGTGTGCCCTTCGGCGAGGAGGACGCCCAGTTCGGCCGGGACATCGGCTTCTACGTCTTCGAGTTGCCGTTCTTCAATCTCATCTTGGACTGGGCCTGGTTCGCCATCGTCGCCGCCCTGGTGGTTGCGGTCATCGCGCACTACTTCCACGGTTCGATTCAGCCGGAAGCGGGCCTATCCGGGATCTCTTCGGGCGTGATGGCCCACGTCTCGGTGCTCCTAGGCCTGCTCGCGCTGGTGAAAGCAGTGCAGTACTACCTCGGGACGTTCGGGCTGGTCTTCTCAGCTCGTGGGGTCGTTACGGGGGCGAGCTACACCGACGTGAACGCGCAATTGCCCGCTCTGAGACTGCTTGCGATCATCTCGATAATCTCGGCGATTCTCTTCATCGCGAACATTCGCTTCAGGCGTATCTCTCTTCCGCTTGCCGCGGTCGGCATATGGGTGCTCACGGCCGTTCTTGCCGGAGCGGTCTGGCCTGCGTTCGTTCAGCGCTTCTCGGTTGAGCCACAGGAGGCCAGTCGCGAGCGGCTTTATATCGAACGCAACATCGCGGCGACTCGAGAGGGCTACGGTCTCAACGTCGAGTCGCGGCCCTTTGCCGGCTCCGACGATCTCGATGCACAGGCCATCGAAGACAACGAGACGCTGCTCAGCAACGTAAGGGTGTGGGATCCGGACGTGCTGGGGCGTGTCTACAACCAGCTACAGGCGATCACGCCCTTCTACACTTTCCCCGACGTCGACATCGATCGCTACGAGGTCGACGGAGAGACGCGCCAGATCCTGCTGTCCGGGCGGGAGCTGTCGGTTGAAGATCTCACGGCCGGCACGTCGTGGCAGAACCAACACCTCATATACACGCACGGCTATGGGCTGGCGGCGAGCTTGGCGAACGAATCTACGGTCGCGGGGCAGCCGTCCCTGCTCGTCCGCGATCTACCGGGCACCGTCGCGCGCGACGCGCCTGCATTCGACCTCGATCGATCCGGCATCTACTACGGCGAGAACTACGAGGACTCGGAGTACTCGATCGTCAACACCGAGCAGGCCGAGATCGACTACCAGGGCGAGGGAGATGAGGCCACCGTTCGCAGCAACTATGAGGGTGAGGGAGGCATCCCCATAAGTGGTTTTATACGGAAGCTTGCGTTTGGCATTCGGGAGCGAGACTTCAATCTCATTTTGTCGGGCGATATTCAAAACGACAGTCGAATAATGCTCTACAAGAATGTGCGCGATCGCGTGCGCCGCGCCGCACCATTCTTGGCCCTGGACAACGATCCCTACATCGTGGCTGCCGATGGGGGATTGAAGTGGATTCTCGATGGCTACACAACTACCAACTTCTTCCCTTACTCGCAGCGCTCTGACCTGTCGGAGATGGTTCAAGGCGCCGCGCCCGGCGGACTCGAGAGTCAGGCGAATTACATTCGCAACTCAGTGAAGATCGTGGTGGACGCGTACGACGGAACCATGGACTTCCACATCGTGGATGAGGAAGATCCCATGATCGAAGCGTGGCACAAGACCTTTCCCGACCTCTTCGCCGACGAAGAGCCGTCGGAGGAGATTCGCGCGCACTTCCGCTATCCGGAGGATCTATTGTTGGCGCAGTCCGAACTCTATCTTCGCTATCACGTCAGTGATCCGCAGACCTTCTACTCTGGTAACGACGAGTGGGCGATCGCCCAGACCTCGAGCACGTCTGAGACACCGGTCGAGCCGACCTACCTGCTCATCTCGCTGCCCGGCGAAAGCGAAGAGGAGTTCGTCCTGACGCGTCCCTTTACTCCGAGGGAAAGAAACAACATGAACGCCATCCTGGTGGCCCGATCGGATCCCAACAACTACGGCGAGCTGCTCACGCTCGACTTCCCGAGCAACAGCGCGATCGAGGGACCGGCTCAGATCAACAACCTGATCAACCAGAACGAGACGATATCTCAGCAGATCACGTTGCTCAGCGATCGCGGGTCCGACATCATCTTTGGCTCGCTCGTGAACCTGCCCATCAACGACTCGATCCTCTACGTGCAACCGCTCTTCATCGAGGCCGCGGTGTCGGCCACCGACACCGGAGGCGCGACGGGGGGCGGCGGCATCCCGGAGCTACAGACCGTGATCCTGGTTTACGGGGAACAGGTGGTGCAGGGCGATAGCTTCGACGCTGCCCTGGCAGAGCTGTTCGAACTCGATACGCCGGAGGAGGTCCCTACGACCGAGGAGGGGGAGCCGGAGGACGGGCAGCCGACCGATCCTGAGCCGCCTTCCGAAGATCTCCAAGCCATCGTCGACGAGGCCGGGGAGGTCTACGCCGAGGCCCAGCAGGCGCTCAGCGACGGCGACTTCCAGGCCTACGGTCGCCTGATCGAGGAGCTCGGAGCATTGCTCGAGGAGGCCGAGCAGTTGTCCGGGGGCTCAACGGGGGCCGGCGGCTCCGGCGGGGGCCAGGGGGGCGGAGGCGGCTCAGGCGGGGGTGACGACTAGCCCCGTCCGGCCGTCGGCCCCGACGGCTCTCGTCAGTCACTCTTTCGACAGATTGCGACGCCCAGAGTCGTTTTTCGTCGATCCTGTTCGTGCCCGCGCCGCCCGGCGACGGGCCCCCGCAATCAGCGCATGGGGATCGTGCCATTCCGTTCCGCATACCGGAACAATTCGATCGATCTTCCCCGTGGTCGCTTGCTCGCGCGGTCTGTTATCTTCGAGGGGCAGGGTGGAGCAGTCTGGTAGCTCGCCGGGCTCATAACCCGGAGGTCGCGGGTTCAAATCCCGCCCCTGCAACTGGGAAGCCGCAGGTCAGGAGGGGTGAACAAACGTTCGCCCCTCTTTCCTTTTCCTCGCTCTGCAACCATTCTGCAACCATTCACTCTCCTCAAGCTGTTTCAGCCATGCCATGCCTTGT
>WHSV01000066.1 GCA_009379915.1 Actinomycetota bacterium
GTCAAGGCCCCCAAAGACACAGCGGCGGATCGCAACGAGAATGCCTGCGCCTTCTGGAGGGCAAGCTTCCCGATGGGGCCAGTTCTGCCTCACTGCAGCAAGCCCACACCTACATGAGGAACGACGATCACTTGAGCGAGAGAAATTTGGTGGGGCTGAGGACGTGCGGCTCGCGCGATATAAGGGATCTGTAGTCTCTGGATCGCACCAACGATCCAGGCAAGAATGCTCACCAACTGGGACGCTGAGGACGACCG
This sequence comes from Actinomycetota bacterium, assembly GCA_009379915.1. Classification (GTDB taxonomy): domain Bacteria; phylum Actinomycetota; class CADDZG01; order CADDZG01; family WHSQ01; genus WHSV01. The sequence goes on from WHSV01000066.1 coordinate 258, forward strand.
GACGTGACCGAGGATCAGCAAGCGCTGGCAGCCGAGTGGTTCCTCACCGGCCTCGATTTCTTCGGCGCTGGTCTCAGGGTGCTCCTGCGAGCTTCCTGGCTCATCCTTCGACCCGTGGGGCTCCTCGCTGCCGCCCACCCCGCACTCGCTCTCAGGTTGGCACACCGTCTCGAGGCCGGTTTGAAGGAACCCGTCGAGCGGCAGCGAGTCGCCCGACTCCTTGTGCGCGACGCCCGCTGCTTGCGGTCACGATCGCCATAACCCTGCTACATCGCAGCTGATGGTCGTTTTTGGTCCGCTTTTGGTCTCCTTTCGATCCGCAGTCCGCTCCGTCCGGCATGCGGCACCCTCCCGCCTTGAGTGACTCCCCATGGGCGGCAAAGGTGCCGCCGGTGCCATCTTTGTCGCTGGATCTCACGTGCCACGGCGACCTCGGAATCTCAAAGCCTCCGAGATAACCAACCGGCGGGGCGAAGTCCCAGGTCGTCCGTGCATAGGAGGTAGGAAGTACCCTGCCCACGATTCAACCTGCTCACCGGGCACCGGGGGTGAGCCTCGTCATCCAAGGGTTCGATTCTCTGGCGACCCACCCACCTGGCGACCCACCCCTAAGAAACCTGGTCAAGCCCCTGTGAATAGAGGTTTCTACGGCCGCCGCTACCAGGCACAGGAGCGTAGTCGGGACCGAAACTGACCCGGACTTTCACTTTCAGTAGACGCAAAAGATGAAGGTGGTGGAGTTGCGATGCGCTCTCTCATAAAGACGCCACCGACAACCCTCGGATCGCGAATTCGTAGGTTCGAATGCTGAGCGTGATGGCTCTGGGCGGCGGCATAGGCGCTGCAGCAATGCCGAGCTCATCACCGCCGCCGCCGCGATTCGCCGCGGCGAAAGAGGCTGCACTCTGAATGCCGGGCGGACGTGTGGGCTCGCGTCGATCGCGCTCACCCGCGTCCTGGTCGGCGATCTCGGAAGAACGGTGGAGGCTGTCCTAATTCACGGTGAAGTCCGTGCGCATCCCTTTGGCGTAGTGGGGCTCCGTCTCGCCGTTCTCCTTCTCGACGATGTTGCAAAGCACGACGTAGTGGCCCGACTCCAGATCGACTTTGAGCTCTTGCGAAGAGCCGGCAGCGATGTCCTCGATCTCGTCGACGGGCTCGATACCCTCGCCCTCCTCATCCACCGAGCCGTCTTCTACCGTCGGTAGGTCGCCGCTCGCGAGGTCGGTCTTGACGACCACGAACTCGTGGATTTCCGTTCCCTCATTGCTGACCGAGAAGGTCACCTCGCCCGCGTCGGCCGACGTCGGGTCGGGTGCCACCTCCCATTCCCTTTCCGTCACCGAGACGCTCGAGGTCGCGGCCCCGCCTCCTCCGCCGTTGTCGCTGCCGCAGGCCGCCAGTCCGACGATCATCAGAGCTGCTACGCCCACCACGAGATGGCGTGCACGAAACAAGATCCCGGGCGCTTCGGATAATCCGTCCATTCCGGGCCTCCCCGAATAGTCAGATCCCACCAAAGCAGCGAGGCCACCATCGGTTATCACGTCCCGCTCCTTCCCCCCAGCACAACGCGAGCTGCGTTGATTCGAGACACTAGGCGCCCAGCAGTGTCCGCGGCAAGCTCATTGCAATAACCTCACGGGGCCGTCATCGACACCGCCTGTGGCAGATGACGGTTCTGTCATTTAGTTGGTGGGCGACGCTTGGGACCTCTACTCTGGGCCGAGGAGTTGATATGTCTCGCCTGCTGGTTGTAGACGACGAAGTCCGCATCGTGAGCTTTGTGTCGCGCGCCCTGTCCGCCGAAGGATTCACCGTCGACGGCGCGTACGATGGCAAACGCGGCCTCGAGCTCGCCCGGAGCGGCATCTACGATCTCGTGGTACTCGACCTGTTGCTGCCTGGGATGGACGGGGTATCCGTGCTGAAGTCGATCATCGAGACGCTCCCGGACCAGCGTGTGTTGGTCCTCTCGGCGCTCTCGGACGTGGCCACTAAGGTTGATTGCCTGGAGCTGGGAGCGCTCGACTACCTGCCCAAACCCTTCGCCCTGGCCGAGCTGGTGGCTCGAGTGCGAGCCCGCCTGCGCCAGCCGGCTTCTCGTCTCGATGGCCGGTTCCTCGTTGCGGGAGGCCTGAGGCTCGACCTCGTCCGGCGTGTGGCCGAGCTACACGGGAAGAGCGTACCCCTCGCGCAGCGAGAGTTTCTGCTCCTCCAGCACCTCATGCGCAAGCGGGGAGAGATTTGCTCCCGCGAGCAGCTTCTCAGCGACCTATGGGGCTACAGCTTCGATCCCCGCAGCAACGTCGTCGATGTGTGCGTCGGACGGCTCCGATCCAAGCTCGCTCCCCACGTCGTCGAGACGGTCCGAAAGGTGGGGTACAGGATCGATGGTCCGTAAGCACTGGATCGAGATCGCCTGGGGGACCTTCGCCATCGGCAACGTGGCGGTCATCCTCACCCTAGACCGCTGGGAGACGATCCCCTTCCACTTCATCTGGGTGAGCCTCACCTTGGTGTACGGATTGCGCAGGTGGAGCTTGCGTGCAACCGCCGCGACTCTGGGCACGGTGATGATCGTTACCGCATATGCGCTTGCAGTCGTCATCTGGCGAGGGCACGAGGAGCTTGATGAGCTCTCCGAGGTCCCGCTGATGGCGGCCATGTTCGTCGCGATGGTGTGGCACGCGCGAAGACGCCTGGCGGCGGTTGACGAGGCCCGCCGGCGAGCCGAGAACGAACACAAGCTCCTCGAGCGGGAGCTTGAGTTCGTCCGTGACGCGGCCCACGAGCTCAGGACGCCGATCACGGTCGCTGGGGGTCATGCTGAGCTGATCCGCGCGGCGCACGCGGACGACCAGACCGGCAGCGACGCTGAGGTGGTTCTCGACGAGCTGAACCGGCTGTCCCGGATCTCCGAACGTCTCCTTCTCCTGGCCGCAGCAGAGCACCCCGATTTCCTGAATCGAGAGGAAGTGGATCTCAAGGCGTTGATCGAAGACGCCTTGCGTCGGTGGAGCCCAGCGGCCGCTCGACGCTGGAAGGAGCACTCCGACGCGGAAGCAGTCATCCGGGCGGACGGGGAACGGCTGCGGATCGCGCTGGATGCCTTGATCGAGAACGCCGTCAAGTCAACGGAAAAGGGGGACGCGGTTTCGATCTCGAGCCGCACCAACGATGGTCACGTCGAGATCGAGGTCGCCGACACGGGGGCGGGGATACCCGCGGATCAGCTCGGGCGCATATTCGAGCGCTTCGCGCGGACCGACCTGGGCCGCGGGCGGCGAGCCGGTGGAACCGGGCTCGGTCTCGCTATAGTCAAGGCGATCGCAGAAGCGCACGACGGGCGCGTCGAGGTGGAGAGCACGCCGGGGGTCGGCTCTGTGTTCCGCATGGAGTTGCCCTCCACGAAGCGCTGACGCCGACCCGAGCAAGAGGAGCGGGGGCGACCACTCTCTCCTTCGGAGTGACGACACCCATTAGGCGTGCCTATAGGTGCTCAGCCAGTTGTAGCGGTGTGTTCGCGCGAGTCTTCCTTCGGGATCTGGCCAGCATCGAGCAGATCTGGATGTGATCACGGTCCATGTCTGTACCAGGGAATGCGTGCGGGTTGCGTCAGACCTTCCGCCCGGAACTGAAGCTGGAAAGAGGGGCCGATGGGACATGACCGGCGAAAAAATCTCACAGAGATTTCCGCGACTGAAGGTCCTCCATCGTGAAATTCACTGGTGCCGGTCAGATGGTCCCCGGACCCCCGCGCTCTAACTCCCAAACACCTGCGTCGAGTTCCCGTGCATTGCGACCGACTCGGTGTGCTGCTTCGGTCATCACCTGAACGAGTTCGGTATCGCTGAGATCGCGTCCCAGCACGCGCCTGACGAACGCGTGGAACCAGCTATCGGGTTTGACTGTGTCTACGCCAAGTCTCATCACCAACCAGCAGTAAGCGGCGATTCCCAAGCCCTTCACTCTGCCGCGGAAGTCCCTCTCGAAGTCGCTTCCATGAGCGCAGCCCGAGGTAGCCGTGCTCTCGGATGCCAACGAGGATCTTGTGACCTGCTTTCAGGAAATAAAGAACGATCCCTTCGGAGTCATGGCACAGCTCGACGAGATGCCCAACACGCGCGAGTACTACGAGACGATTCGTCGTGTTGATCGCGCGACTCTGTCGCGCCAGGAACGAGCAGCCTGGGTGATCTACCTGAACAAGACCGGCTTCCGCGGACTATGGCGCCGTTCTGCGTCTGACTTCGTGAGCCAAATCCCGAGAGAAATACCCAACCACTGATGAGATCGGGTCGTGAGACCCGACGGGAGGTGGTGGTTGGAGTATGGCAAGCCAGAACGGTCCGGGCAAGGATCGCAGACGGCGGCGACTGACCGCGCAAGACAAGTACCAGGTGTGGCTCGAGGTCGTCGCGCGCCAGGCGTCGCAGCGCGAGATCGCGGATCGCTGGGGAGTCGACCGCTCGACGGTCATCAAGATCACTCATGTCGCCAAGCAGGCGGCGCTCGACGGTCTCGCCCGCTCAGCACCCGGGCTTCGCGCAGACCCATCGTGACCATTTCGGAGCGGTGCCCTTCCAGGCCTGCCGGGTGCACTTCGATCGACGTCTGGACAGCGACATCCCCAAGAAGAGCTGGACCGGCAGAGCACCTCTCTATGCCGAGCTCAAGAACCGCATCCGGGCGGTGCTCTACCCCGACAGCTTCGATGAGGCGCACGCGCTTCTGCGCGACCTCGCCGCCGAGCGGTCCCGCTTCAAGAACACGGGTCGGGTCGACACGTTGCGCGGTCTCGAGCGCAACATTGATCTCTACAGCGCCCACCACCTCGTGCCCGGACTGCCCGCCGACAACAACGTCACCGAGAACGTCATCAAGCAGCTGGGCAAGAAGCTCAGACTCATGGAGGGGTTCGAGAGCCTCGAGTCGGCCGAACGCTACGTGCGGCTGCTCGTCGGCAGCTACCGCTTCAAGCGCTTCACGGACTCATGCCCAGGCAACCGCAAGTCGCCGCTCGAAATCGCCGGAATCGATCTCCAGGGGCGTGACTGGCTGACCTTCCTTCTGCAGCGCTGATCGACGCCGCGGACCCACCAAATTGGACGCTCCCGGTTTTCGCTTGTCGCTATTTCGCGCTCATACCCTCGATTTCGCGATGCAATGTGGACCAGATGTGGACCAAATCAGCAAGAATTTCGGATGAGACTAATCTCGATATACGTTGGGTCGCGAGATAGTCAGTGGATGGTCCATGCTGATGCCATTCTTTCCGAAATTTGAGGAACCTCGTGAAGAACGGTCGCATCTGGTCCCGGAGGCATCTTGTTATCCCATCGAATGTAGGGCAGCGGAGATGTTTGCGGTACGCCTCCTAATCGCTCGAAATCAACTTCATGATCACCTCGATCGGGTCCGGTCCCGTTCGCGATGGTCAGCTATCTTTTAAGCCATGAAGATCCGCGAGATGCTGAATCGGAGAACGGACATTTCAACGTTCGTCGTGCATCTGACGAGGCGAGCGGGTGGGACGAGACGCGGGCGTGGGCGGCCATGAAGGCGCGCGCCGCACTCACTCGATCGCTCATCACGCGCGATCCTACTTGGGGCTACCCCGGCCGGTCAGCTCGAAGCAACGTCTCGGCCTGCCTCGGCAAAGCATCGGAGCGTGAAGGGCCACCCGCGGGCATAGATCTCGTGGAGGTTCGCACGGAACTCATCCGATAGCCGCTCCCATCCCCGATGCTCGAGCTCTACCGACGTGGCGCCCGCGCGCGCCGCAAACGTCACCTCGAGCTCGGTGGGAGGTTCGGGCAGGGAGTGCGGCCGCCACGACAGCACCACGCGCTGTGGCGGCTGCCAGGCGATGACCTCCGCCCAGGGAAGAACTCTGCCGTCGGTCATGCGCTCCAGGATCGATCCACCCATGCGGGCCTGGAACACGAGCTCGGCAACCTCGACGTCCTCGTGCTCGAACTCGCTCACCGCGCGCGAGTACGACTCGACCGGCCACCAAGTGCCCATCTTGTTGGTGAAGAGCTCGAAGGCGCGTTCGGGATCGGTGGGGACGGTCACCTTTGCGCGGATCGGCTGAGTCACATCCATGCACTCCTTATGACGGCCCGAGGGAGTCTACAAACTGGCGACCGCGTTCCTACCGACCCGTTTCTTACCCATCTCGGAGGCCGCCGCACGCCCGACCGGCGGTGAAATCCCTCGGGCGCACGTTCAATCGCGGACTGCCCGCTGCGCGACCTCGGATTCTGTTGGTTAGCTGCGATCCCGATGGCAATGTTTCTCACTGATCGGATGACTGCACCAGCCGCAGGGCGCGCTTGGACAGACACGGTTCGAAGCTTGCCGGTCGACCGCAAGCACGTGAATCTGAGCGCTCACCTGGCTCACGCCCGCCGGCTCCTGAGTCGGGCCGAGGTGCCGCTTACTGTAGAGAGATGACCGACGACGGTTCCGTGCACGCCACCCGGATCCGGGTCGCCGAAGTGATCGCGGCCTCGTGCCCGGCAACCGACCTCGGAATGGGTTTTCCCTTCGAGCATGGCCTACACGCGACGTTGAGGGCGATGCGGCTGGCCGACAAACTCGACGTGGATCCCGAAACGGCGACGCAGACCTACTACGTGAGCCTTCTCATATACTCCGGGTGTACGACGGACGCGGAGATCAGAAACCGCATCTTCAGAGCGCGCAGGCCTTCCCCGTATCTCGATGAAAGGTCTACGGCATACGCATGCCACGCTTGCCCTCAAAGCTGGTGTACCGGTGAAAGTGGTGTCCGAGCGCCTCGGACACACGTCGACCAGTTTCACGATGGACACACCTACGCCCACGTGCTTCCCGGAATGCAGGAAGACGCCGCCGAGATGGTCGCGGGCCTCGTGGCGGGCTCGGGTGGAGAACGTGGCTCCAAGTCCGGTCGGTCCTACCGGCCCGAAGCGGAGGAGTAGCACCTGCTGCCCATGAGCGCGAGCCCGAAGCTTCCCGGAGTCGCACCGGCCACCTGTTCAAAAGCTCCCGGAGTCGCACCGGCCACCTGTTCAAATCGAGTCTCTACTAGCTCAGCTGTTCAGCTGAAGGTGGTGAACACCGCTGCCGCGATGGGCGGCGGTCAGCGACGCCGGGCGCGCAGGACGACGTCGGCGATGTGCGGGGTGCCGGGCGGCGGGTCGATCCGCGGCTCGACCGCGTACAGCTCGACCGTGAAGTCGTCGCCGAGCAGCCGGCCGAGGTCGTCGGCACCGACGTAGTCCGCCGGGTCGACGCCCTGGGACTTCATGTGCTCGCGGTGCTCGTCGTCGAGGTCGTGGTAGACGGCGAGCAGCAACCCACCCGGGCGCACCGTGTCGAGCAACCTCCGCACGGCGGCCTCGCCGGCGGCCTTTGGCAGCGCCGGGTACTGCATCGACACGAGGTCGAACGAACCGGTCCGGAACGGTGTCTGGAGGGCGTCCCCGCAGATCCACTCGACGGAGGCGCCAGCCGGATGGGAAGCCTCCCGCGCCCGATACATGGCGACCTCGGAAATGTCGATCGCAGTGACGGTCCAGCCGCGCCGAGCGAGCCAGATCGCGTCGGCGCCCTCGCCACAACCGACGTCGAGCGCCCGGCCCGGGGTGAGGGCGGCGACCTCGGCGCCGAGCCGCCCGTTCGGTCGCCCGCTCCACATCGCCCCGTCGCGCTCGCGGTACCTCGCGTCCCACTCGGCGGCTTGTGCCGCCGCGCCGAAGTGCTGCTCGCCGTGTTCGTGCTCGTGCATGGTCCGCACGGTAGACCCTACGTGCCGCTGCCGGACTTTCACAGGGCTCGCGCGTCCAACGCGCGTCCAAGCGGCCAAAATAGAAGAGGGCCGAACATATGTTCAGCCCTCTGACCTGGGGTTCTACCGTTGCAGGGGCGGGATTTGAACCCGCGACCTCCGGGTTTTGAGTTCCCCTCCGCCCGTGCCGAGAGATACCCCACCGTTAACGATGGTGCGCGCGGCCTGCATGTTTGGCGACGGACCTCCCGCTTCCCTCTCACCGAGTGTCAGCCAGTTATCAGACGTTGGGTTGCAAATCGGGTTGCACATTCTCTGACGTTCAACCACTGCGCCAAAATACGTAGACGGCGACCATGCTCGATCTGAGCAACTTCTGATCCGGTCTGTGCCCAACTCGAGCACCGATTCGGCGAACCTTCCTGACCCCTCAAAACTCGCCGCGCTAGGCCCTTGTTTCCACCCGCACAGCGTCCCCATGATGCGGCACGAAAGGAGGCGGCCTATGAGTTGACTCACGAAGGAAATCAGACTGTTGGCCTCTTGTTAACGACTACCGGAAAGGAAGCACATGGACACTCCGAGTTTGGTTCATGACCACTGGTACACGTCGCGTTGGGAAGAGATGAAAGACGCGATTCACGGCGCCTCGGTTGAGCAGGAACTACACGCCGACCCACCACCGGACGGACACGGATACCGGCGTCTCCGGGAACGGGCGGCAGAGCTGGAGCGAGAGATCGAGGCGGCGGAGGAGGAGCGGGACGTTCTCCACCGGGCGCTTTCAAACAACGGCTACCGCTGGATGCTGGCTGGCCAGCAGAGATACGGGGGGACGCGCAAGCACTACGAAAAGGGATTCTCCCTCTGGTCGTCCGACTACGAGGAGGAGGAGGAGAAGTCGACGCCTAGAGGATTCCGTGGGGTCACGGATTAGGGCCGTGGCAAGGCGCTCACGGGTGCAACACGGGGGGAGTGGGATTAGGGCCCGCTCCCCTCTTCTTTTGGAGGGCTTACGGCGGGGTAACGGGCGATGAGGCGGAACGCCCATGCGAGGAGGGACCGACCCGCGACGGTCCCTCCTCTGCGGCGGCTCTGGGAGCAGAAAGAATGGGTGAGTTGCATTGGAATGGATAAGGCATGCCTTAAGTGATTCCCGGCGCCGCGGCGTTGGGGGTTGCGAGGGGCCTGCCGTTGAGGAACCCAGCGGTGGCCCCGCTGGGCCTCCAAGTGGATTCTTACCTAGGATTGCGAGACCAAACAGGACCCGGCCAGGGCGCTACGATTGATGATCGCGAGAGTGAATAGGTGGCCTGGAGGGAGCAACCATGGAGCTAACCCGCGATCCACTAGTCCCCGACGATCATGATGAGATCAAGAGCGAAGAACTCGCCGCCTTGGAACGGGAAGTAGACGGCCTCAAGACCGCGCTCGGATCTCGCACGCTTATCGGAAAGGCGATGGGGCTCATTATCGAACGCGAAGGTGTCAATGAAACGGAAGCATTCGAGATGCTCAAGACCATGTCGCAACACAGCAACGTGAAGCTCCGAGACGTGGCTGCAAGGTTGGCCAAGGAGGCACAACCCACGGGCAAAGAGGAGCCCGAGGAGGCGCCCACATAAGTCGGGCGGCGCGTTCTTCGACTACCTAGGGTCCCGTTTCAATAGATTGCTCACTGCGAGCTTCCGCAGTTACGATCAGGCCAACTCCCAATCAGTAAGCGAGCATCACTTGAAGAGCCTCCCCAGACCGCGGCCGGTGTACTTGCCCGCCACCCGTCGTCCTATGCGGCGACCAACCCGACCCTTCCTTACCGCGTTAACGTCACCCAGGAACCGGCCCAATGCGTAGAGAAACGACCGGGACTGCCCCACTTCAGTTGACTCGTGGGGTTGACGGTAATCATGCCGCATAAGCGACCTCGTGCACTGCTTCGAACTCGACCGGGGTGAGCTTGCCGAGGGCGCGCTGACGTCGGCGTCGGTGATAGGTGCGCTCGATCCACAAGACGATCGCCAGGCGCAGCTCCTCTCTCGTTTGCCAACGCTGCCGGTTGAGCACGTTGTTCTGCAGAAGCGCGAAGAACGACTCCATCGCGGCGTTGTCGGCGCAGGCTCCGGTGCGACCCATGGACCCGACGAGGCCGGCCGAGCGCAGCGCTCGTACGAACTTGCCGGAGCGGAACTGGCTGCCGCGATCCGAATGCACGATCGTTCCGACGGGACCCCGCAGCGCGATCGCGTTGCGCAACGCCGCCACCGCGAGCGACGCCTTCATGCGCGTGTCGATCGAGTAGCCGACGATGCGGCCCGAGAAGGCGTCCTTGATGGCGCAGAGGTAGAGCTTGCCCTCCGCCGTGGGGTGCTCGGTGATATCGGCGAACCACAGCTCGTTGGACGCGCGGGCCCCCGAACGCGCGTCGCACGAGGTCGTCGTGCACCGGCTCGCCCGGTCTCGCTCTGCGGCCTCTCTTGCGTGCGAGAACCGAGAAGATGCCGTGGGCGCTGCAGAGACGCTGGACCCGGTTCTCGCTGGCCCTGATGCCGCGCTCGGCGGCGAGCTCATCGGCGATGAAGCGGTAGCCGAAGACCGGATCGTCACGGTGGACGTCTCTCGCGGCGTCGACGAGATGGGCGTCTGACCAGTCGCGCTGAGACACGGGGCGCGCCCTCCATTTGTAGAACGCCTGGGGAGAGAACCCCAGCACCCGGCAGGTCACCACCACGGGGATCCCGTCGGCGGCAAGCTCACGGACCAGCGCGTACATCATTTTGGGAGGACGCCCTTGCCGAGATAGACAGCGGCGCGGCGCAGCACCTCGTTCTCCTGCTCGAGGAGGCGGTTGCGCTTCTTGAGCTCGCGGATCTCGGCCTCCTCAGCCAGCGTGAGACCGTCGCGTACGCCTTCCTCGATCTCGGCTCGCTTCAGCCACCGCTGGATGCACGACGCCGAGATCCCGAAGTCTTTGGCGATCTGGCTGATGGGTGCCTCTCCGCGGCGAGCGACCGCGATCACGTCGCGGCGGAACTCCTCGGGGAACGCTTTGGGCATCTGCTGCTCCTTTCCGTGAGGCTCGATCCTCACAGATCAGGAGTCAACCAAACCTGGGGCAGTCCCCCTGGGGCATTCGAGCGTCAGCTTCACTATGGATGTCTACAGCCACGCCATACCAGCCATGCAGGCCGATGCCGCCGAGACGGTGGCGGCCCTTATCCAAGGGAGCGACAGATGATCGCCCAGCAGCTAGCGGAGTACGCCCGCGAACAAGCGTTATGGCGACTCCACAAGCAAGAGGAGTATCCCGAAGACGCAAGGAACCTGCGTTGCGTGGCGGGGCTGAGAGAGTTCGCTGCATTTATCGATGAGCTTCCACATGACGATGAGAGGCTTGTCCTTCTGGATGCGATTCACGACGACTCTGGAACGGGCGTCTTCATGCCTGGAGAGTGGACGAGCCGGAGACTGTCCCAATTTCGCTTCCACGTTCCGAACGAATCCTGTGATGAGCTCCTGCGAGAGTTGCCGGACCTTCTTGTCCGGGACGCCCAGGCGTTCATAGAAGACACCGATCCCGAAGGGGGGTGATGACAACGGACGAGCACGATCTGACAGTCAAAGAGGTCTTGGATATTCCCAGGGGCAACCTGACCGAAGCTATCGCGCTCGCGTAGGGAGCCCCCGGAGGGTCTAGGTGCAGTGTCCATCCGGGGGTGTCCCTCGCAAGCGGAAGTGACAAGGCATGGCATGGCTGAAACAGCTTGAGGAGAGTGAATGGTTGCAGAATGGTTGCAGAGCGAGGAAAAGGAAAGAGGGGCGAACGTTTGTTCACCCCTCCTGACCTGCTGGTTCTCTGGTTGCAGGGGTAGGATTTGAACCTACGACCTCCGGGTTATGAGTCCACTACAAGGGTGTTTTCGTCGTTTCTCAATGTCTCTCGTTGAGCGCGTCTTACCTGCTCAAAGACGCTTTTCGGGCCCTTCGCGGTTGCCGTCGTCTTGCATCGTTTTTCGCCCTCGCGTGTCCAACGCGTGTCCAGCGCGACCCCACTGGAGACTCTGGAGCAAAGCCGATCCAACTCGTCGTCAGGGATGGCCTCGAGCGCGGTCGCTAGATGCTCAAGATCGGCACAGCTCAGGTGGTTCAGGAAGTGCTCCCGCATCCCGTTTAGATGGACCCTCGTGGTTTTACGCAGGAACGCCTGTCCCTCGGGTGTGAGGGTGGCGAGATGCCGTCGATTGCCGCTAATTGAGCCGACCCGCGGTCCCCTCGCAGTCCTGGGACCTGAATAGGTCGTCTAACGCGGACCGTAGATCGGGTCGTTCGAACTCGAATCCTGCTTCCAACAAACGAGCCGGTATACACCTCCTACTGGTCAAAGCGATCGCCGGATCGGATCCCATCAGCCATGCACCCAGCTTTACGAGTGGCGCCGGGGTGGGCGGTGACCAGGGGCGATTCAAGTGTTGCCTCAACTCCTTCATCAGTTTCTCGTTCGTTACGGGGTTGGGACTGGTCACGTTGACCACACCTTCCATGCGTTGCTCCATTACGAATCGGAGCGCTCGGAGCATGTCGGCCACGTGGATCCAGCTGACCCACTGTTGCCCCGTCGAGATGCGGCCGCCCAGACCCAGCCTCACGAGCAGCGATAGGCGGGCCAGCACTGGCGTGTTCCGGTCGAGCACAAGGCTCATTCGAAAGATGACCTGGTGATCGGCGTTGGCCGCCTTCGCAGCTTGCTCCCAAGGCACCGCGACCCCCGGCATCTGAGGCGGACCCGGCGGAATCTCGGATTCCTCGGTGACCACGCTCTCTCCCGCATCCCCATAGATGGCGGTCGAACTCCCCTGAACCCACAGCGCGGGCTTCGACGAATGTGAAGCCTCGGCGAGCGCGCGAGTGGGTTCGACGCGGGATGTTCGCAAGAGTTCGATGTTGGCTTTGGTGGGGCGACGATCTACGAGCTCGCCGGCGAGGTTGATCAGTACGGCCCCGTCCAACAGCTCGGCCCAATCACCAACAGTGCGGCCATCCCACACGGCCTGCCGAAACGGAAAGTCGTCTCGTGGTGATCGGGTTAGGACTACGACGTCATCGCTCGCCGCAGAGAGATATGCGGCCATCCGTCGACCTATCGTCCCGCTACCGCCCGCGATGACCACACGCATTTCCTAATGCGCTTTCGCGGAGGCGATCGTGCGGGTGTGCTCTGGCTGGATAGAACAAGCCGCTGTGTCATACGGAAGCCCAGCTACCGCGTGGGGAGTCGGGCCGAAAACGTCGACTACCAATTGAGCGAAGTGGGAGACAACCGGCGTCGCAAGCACCCATCCGACGATCGCCCAACCCAGATGGATGTGTTCAAGAGCTCGCGCTATGGCAATCACGCCGCGCTGTGATGGCCCGTCAGCAGGAACGTAGGTCACTCGTCGGAGCTCTGGATCGTTGGAGTCTTCAGCGGCTGCGATCTCAAGACCGACCGGGTCCCGCGTCAAGAACCAGCGCCCAATCGAACTGCAGGTGCCGCACGAGTACGCGACGAGCAAGGTTGATGGCTCAGAGACTGCGGGTCTCCACCTAGGCACCCAGGCCCTAACCGAGGCGCGGTACGACGTCCAAACGTCATTGAAGCGTTCAAAAAGTTGAACGTCCTCATGCCACTCGGCCAGTCCCGCGCCGTAGACGAACGCGACGAAAGCAGCGGCGAGGAGCCATCCGTTCCAAAGCACGATGCCGCCCACGAGGAATATGAGAACCATCGACAGCTGCATCGGGTTACGGACATAGGAATAGGGCCCCGAGGTAACCACGCGGGATGGCGGGTCATATGGAAGCGGCGTTCCCTGTCCCTTCTCGGCAAACTCGATCGCTGCCCGCACACCCAGGATGGCGGGTATCAGGACCAGTTGAAGGATGATCCCGAACCGCCACGTCGGAAGCTGGAAGACCGAATCCCACGCGCTCGTCTGACCCAATGCGACCGAGGGCACGATCCAAAGCAGAAGCAAGCTTGCGCAGATGATCTGCAAGGAAAGCCTCGCCTTGAGGTGCGTCCGATGCAGAGTCCAGCGAACTAGCAGCAGACCAGGGACGAAGACGCAGACCAGCGAAAGCATCTCTCCCACCAACCAGCTGTCGTCGAGGACAACGAGCGGCTGGAGTAGCGGCATCGCGAGAAGGTCGAGCCAACCCACGGCGAGCAACATCGGAGCCACGAGACGCTCCTCGGCCAGAAGGGAAACAGCGGTCCAGAGGATCGTCCAACCTACCCATGGCTCGATCGCCACCTCCATGAATGCCGGAACCGCTTGGTGAAACGACCACCATTCGAGCCGGAGTGCAATGACGTTGATCGCCAACAGCGCCGCAGCGTTCCATAGAAGGCCGAGCACGACAGCGGCAAACAAAGGGCGCGAGCGTTTTCGGGTGAGCAGAAGCGCGTACAAAGACGCGGCGGGTAGAACCCAGATAGCCAAGCGAAGAAGCAGCAACCTGTTCACGGTGTCGCCACCGTCCGGATCAAATAGCCAGTGGCCTTCTCAGCTGCGTACCTCTGCCAGGGTCCGAAGTACCAGGAGGGTGACAGGCGACGCTTGAAGTGAAGCGTCCACGTGACTTCGGTGCTGTGAGCATCGACCGCGCGCCACCGAATAACCGACCGGCCCCACGAGATCCAGTGTGTGAAGGCTGTCTTGTCATCCACAGGCTTGAAGACGACCAGCCCGTCGGTGCTCCGAACGACTTCGAGCTCGAGAACTCCGCTACCCTCGGCTGGCACGTTGTGGTGATGCTTGTGCGACTCCCCCATCGGCTCCATCGGCGATTCCTTGCCAAAGACGATCGTGCGCCGATCTCCCACATCTAGTCCGCTTCCATACGCGGCGACGGGTCGGGGGAATCCGAGCTTTAGGTAGAAGGGCAACGACGCATCGAACGTCGGGGTAGTGGCGAGAGCCGCCCGGACGTCCGTCGCGGAGGCGTCGACCGTCTGGGTCACGCTTACCACTTCGTGGTGCGAGAAAGACGTTGCTGGAGTAACTCCCTCAATGCTGAGCAACAGAAGCCCGATGCCAACGATTGAGTAGACGCGGCCCTCCGATTGCCGCTTGCGGCGCGCACGGTCGATCGGGATCCCGATAACGATGCCGACCAGATAGAAGAGAGGGGCGGCCATCAGTATGCAGATGAACCCCTCGAAGAACACAACGCCGGACAAAAGCAGTGCCAGCGTGAGCCCCTTCACGATCATCCCGGTCGCGCTCTTTGCCTTGGGAGTGAGAGCAAGCGTGATGGCGAGTACCGCCGGGACCCCGATGAAGAAGGCGGCGGACTGATGCAGATAGTTGTCCTGCGTCAGACGATAGATGAGCCCGCCGATAGCGAGCGCGAGGGTGATCGTGATGATCGCCCAGCGGGCGGCAGTGCTGGATGGTTCACGCTTCTCGTCATCACCCTCCGGCACGATGTCTTCTCGGAAGACGCCTAGTGGGCCGAGCACTCCCCTTTTCTGGGGACGCGTTACCAGGAAGAGGGCGTAGAGGATTCCGATCGAGCCCATGGCCTGGACGATCACGGCGAACATCCCCCCGTCGCTGTTGACGTCCGCCATTACGAGATAGACGCTCCACGCGATCGCCACCGGCCAGACCAGCAGCGCCAGCAGTCGACGACTCGGCCCTTTCCTTGGTGCCTGCCCTTGTCTGTCCACTGCCCACTCCTTGTTGCGCCGCAGCTATTGTTACTCGACTGATTAAATCATATGATTAATACCTCGTCCAACCCAAGTGGGAGGAACCGTGGCCGAGGTCAAGGAGAAGCAGAGCGAGCGTCGAGAGCAGATCATCGAGGCGGCCATCGAGTCGCTCAAGGAAGTGGGCTACGCCGGCACGAGCATCCGGGAGATCGCCCGGCGGGGTGGGTTCAACTCAGCCCTGATCTCCTATTACTTCGGGGGGCTGCACAAGCTGCTGTTGGCTGCCCTGGACCACAGCAGCGAGATCCGGATGCGCCGGTACACCCAGGCAGTGGAGGAGGCTTCGGGGCTCGAGGAGCTCATGCAGGTCGCGCGGCGCATCTACCGTGAGGACGTCGAGGGCGGCCACATCACGATCTTCAGCGAGCTGATCGCCGCCAGCTTGGCCCATCGCGAGCTGGGCCCAGAGTTGATCGCCCGCGCAGAACCATGGCTCGACTTCGTGGAGGGCGCCATCAGGAAGGCTGCGGGCGACTCTTCCCTACTCCAAATCCTGCCCCCACGCGAGATCGCCTACGGAATCCTCTGCTTCTACCTCGGCGTCAATTTGATGACGCAGTTAGATCCCGACACCAGTCGCATTGAGGCATTTTTCGATCGCGCAAATCAATTCGCCCCGGTCGTGGCACCCCTGTTTTCAACGTAGGGCGAGCCAATCGGGTCTGTCACAGGCTTCGGAGAAAATGACTGCCATGGACGAGGACGCCCGAGCCCGCATCTACGCGGCGATCGGACCCAGCCGAAACGAAGTCATAGCGGCGAAGCGCCGCGTTCTCGAGGTGATGTCTGATCGCCGACCCCACCACGTCGGAAATCTGATGAACCTCCTCGTCGACGACGAAGGTGTGCCCACACCACAGCACGGCGACCGGATCGATCTCGATGCGTTCGATGACAGCCATCCGATTCTGAGATACGTGCGACTCCAGACAGCCGTGGTTGAAGCGATCAGCGAACTGGATGCATTGGGGTTCCTTGTACCGGCGTACTCCGGGGAACATGCAAACCTCGGACAGCTCCTGAACATCCCCTGGCATCGGCAGGGAACTTCTTCAGGCATCGACATGAGCGAAGGTGTGCCGATCCTTCGTCATCAGCACATCAGATTGGTACATAGCCTCAATCCTTCTTACTTCCCCAGGATCTATGACCACGACCTGTACCTCGAGGCGCTTAAGGACTTGGAGTTCGATGACCGACCAAGGCGTTGTCTGTATGAAGCTCTGCGCGCCTATCGCCAGGGTCTCTACATTTCGTGCGGGAGTCTTCTTGGCGCCGCCAGCGAATCTGCGTGGTTCTCAGTAGGAGAGGCCTTCCGGGAGGAGAGCAAGACTTGGGCCGACCTTCTCGATCGCGGGACCTTCACCGACCTTCAGAAAAAGCTGCTGCCGAAGCTCAGACAATGGGCCCCGGACAGCCTGATCGATGAGCTTGTGAGCTTTTCGAGCCTGCTTCGGAGGATGCGCAACTATGGCGTGCATCCGAAAGGCGCCGACGATGCCGCGGTCGAGCGCTATTTCAATGATGAGACCTGCGGCGTTCTATTGGTCGAGAACCATGACTACCTCGTTCGCCTCGCGAAGCTCAAAGTGGACCTGAAAGAGAAGGTGTCATAGCAGTCGAACTAGCAACCAATCGGCCCGCGGTCCCTGCGCGGTCCGTGACGCCTAGAACTTGTTCACCTGCGCAGTGTGTGAAGTCTAACCACCCGTGTCCCATTTTGGCTCCGGTAGCTATGCGACAGCATGTCGGTCCTTTCGGGGCTTGCCGTGGGGCCGGGTAAAGGCTCCGAACTCCAGGAGCGATCGTGACGGGCGCGACGCGTGCGCACAAGAGCCCCATCGAGAGCGAGGCTTGCCGGCATGACCTCCGGGTTTCTGCCCCGGAGGTTCGGTCACAGGCCCTCGGATTGCGCCACCCAACTGGAGAGACGTGACAATTTCAGGGCTGGGGCCGCCCGAAACGACTCATCCAAGCAGTCGGTCGGCCGCTGGATCGCGGAGTTGGTCGGGATCCGAACGCGGCTCGCGTGTCCAACGCGTGTCCAAGCCCATGAGTGCCGTCGGACCCATGATGAAAAATGGGCTCTGACCAGCGGTTTTTAGTTGCAGGGGCGGGATTTGAACCCGCGACCTCCGGGTTATGAGACTGCTCCGAGGGTGTTTTCGTCGTTTCTCAACCTCTGCTATTGAGCGCGTCTTACCTGCTCAAGAC
>WHSV01000067.1:0-4017 GCA_009379915.1 Actinomycetota bacterium
CTAGTGGCCCAGGACACTCGGGTCGAACCACCAGCGAGCGCGTCCGAGAAAGAGACACTCGAGGCATTCCTCGATTACCACCGGCAGACGGTGGTAATGAAGTGCGCCGGGCTGACCGAGGAGGAGTTGCGGCGGCCGATGGTCGTGTCCGGCACCAGCATGTTGGGGATCGTCAAGCACCTTGGCTTTGTCGAGCGATGGTGGTTCCAGGAAGTCTTCGCCGCCAGGGACGTGGAATTTCTCCGGAACGAGGACGATCCGGATGCCGAGTTTCGAATCGACGAGCACGAGACCGCGGAGTCGGTCTTCGACTTCTACATGCAGGAATGCGACGAGAGCCGCACCATCGTCGCCGAAGCCACGCTCGATGATGTGGCAGGAAACTCCAAATCGGTCCGCTCGCTGCGCTGGATCCTCGTCCGTATGTTGGAGGAAACGGCTCGCCACAACGGACACCTGGACATCCTGCGCGAGACGATCGACGGCACGACCGGCGAGTAGATCCCCGGGCTAGGCGGGCGTCCTCGCGAAGTTTTCGTCCGCGCTGATCATCACCTGATGCGGGAAGGGGATCTCGATGCCGTCCTCGTCGAAGGCCGCCTTGATTCGCTCGCGGAGCGCGCGCCCCACCTCCCATTGCTTCCCGGGCTTCGTGTCGACCACCACGCGCCAGGTGACCTCGTACTCGCCCAACAACTCGACTCCGAGGATCTCCGGCTCGGCGTACATCGCCTTGCCGAGCTCGAGCTCCTCCTTGGACGTGAGCGCGACCTTCTCCAGGGTCCGGCGTACCTTGTCGGAGTTCTCCCTGTAAGCGACTCCGACATCGACCACCGCTCGGGCCCAGTCCTTGGAACGGTTCGCTATGTGGGTGATCTCACCATTCGCCACGAAGTGCATGGTGCCGTCCAGAGCGCGCATTCCCGTAACGCGCAGCGTCAGGGTCTCGACCTTCCCCGATGCCACCTGGTTGATCTCGATGATGTCGCCGACCCCGTACTGATCCTCTAGCAGGATGAAGAATCCGCTTACGACATCGCGCACGAGATTCTGTGCCCCGAAGCCGATGGCGAGTCCGAGGATTCCCACCGAAGCCAGCAGGGGGCCGAGATTCGTTCCCAAGGCACCCAGGATGTAGAAGGTGCCCAACACCCAGATCACGACGATGCCCGCCGACGACAGCACCCGGGTCAGGGTCTCGGTCCGCTGCAGAGCGCGCATCGGCGTCGTGTCCTTCGATACCTTGTTTCCGACCTTGGTCGTGACACGTCGCAGCAGGCGCGTGAGAATGAAGGCGACGATGAGCACCAGCGCTATCTGGATCGCAGTCTGAATTATCCAGACGTCCCACAGGTCTTGAACCGTCTCCCACCACTCCATGAGAATCTCGCCTCCGCGTTGATGATGATGTTTGCCGCGCCAAAGCCGGGCGCCGACCTCGCGACTCGTTCCCGGCGGTCTTCTTGACCCAGCCAGGTGAACGTGTGTAACGCCATTCTCGCGAGCGCGCAAGCCGCTGCGCCGCATTTCGTCACAGGTGGCTCTTATCGTCGGTGCATGTCATTGCTCGACCTGATCGACCTCGGTGCGCCGGCCCGCTGCGCGGGTTGCCGGCGACCGGGTTCGCCTCTCTGTCGCGTGTGCAGGGCCAGGCTGGGTCGTGCCCACGTTCCTGCGGTGCCGGGCGTCGATCACCTCGTGGTCGGGTGGCCCTACGAGGGAGGAGCGAGGTCGCTCGTGCTCGACCTGAAGCTCAAAGGAGAGCGTGGTGCCGCCACGCCGCTTGCGGCCGCCCTCGCTCGTGAGGTGGCGGGCTCGGGCCTCATGGCGGAGGCAGTCACCTGGGTTCCCGGCCGGCCGGACGAGAACCGCCGCCGGGGTCTCGACCATGCGGGGGTCCTCGCCGCCGAGGTCGGGCGCGGGCTGGGCCTGCCGGTCCGTCCCCTGCTGAGGCGGACGGGCGAGCGGCCGGACCAGGCTTCGCTCGGGGCCGCCGAGCGCTGGGCCAACCTCCAGGGGGCCTTCTGGGCCGAGGACTGTCCCGAGCGTGTGGCGCTGGTCGACGACCTCGTAACCACCGGGGCGACGGCGTCGGCCTGCGCGCAGGCTCTGAGGGCCGCAGGGGCGCTCCGGGTCGAGGTGCTGGCGGCGTGCTCGGCCTGAGGGATGTGAGGCGGCGCCGGCCGAGGGCTGGGCGGGGGATCGTGGTTCGGGTCTGGTCCTTGCGCATGTTTATCGCATGCGCCATACTCTGTGCCATGAGCAAGATGCTTCAGGTGCGAAATATCCCAGAACGGCTCCACCGAGAGCTGCGCAGGAGGGCGAGGGCCCGCGGGCAGACGCTCACCGACTACGTGCAAGAGGTTCTCGAGCGAGAGGTCGCCCGGCCCCCGGCAGAGGAGGTCTTCGACCGTATCGAGAGCAGGAGTCCCGTCGACCTCGACATCCGAGTCGCCGAGATCATCAGACAAGAGCGCTCCGAGCGAGAAGCCTCCTGACCAGCGTTCTCGACGCCTCAGCCACGGTGGAGTACTTGATCGGGTCTGGGCATGCGGTGACGGTTCGCGATTTTGTCCGGGCTCCGGGCGCGTCACTCCACGTTCCCTCGCTATGTGACGTTGAAGTCGCTTCCTCGCTTCGTCGCCTTCTCCTACACGGGATCTTGTCAGAGGAGAGGGTCAAGGAGGCGTTGAGAGACTACGTGGATCTCCCGTTGACCCGTCATGGGCATCAGAGTCTCATGGCGCGGATACTCAGCCTTCGAACCAACTTCTCCGCCTACGACGCGACCTACATCGCCCTGGCGGAACGTCTCGGAGCAAGCTTGGTAACCGGCGACGAAAGTCTGGCTCGAGCAACCGAAACTCACCTGAGTGTCCCGCTCATGCTCGTCTGAGAACCTCGAGCGCGCGCGGAGTCTGGATGCCCCTCGCGACGGGGCCCTCACCCTGGGAGTGGTCTTCAGAGAACTGTGCGCGGACCGGCGAAGCATGGCCATAGATCTGCCAACCGACACCGTGCCGTTCGACCCAGCCAGATCGTGCTGGGGCGGCCGTCAAGCCCGGCTCGGCTGCCTGAGTTTGTGCGGCGCGGGAATCGAGGTAGCGCTGCTCGGGGACACTCAGTGTGCGGCGTGCGGCCAGTCGATAGTGGGCGCGTGCCGCCTCCCGGTCGCCTGCCATGTCGAGTAGGTGCGCGCGGACGGCTTCGGCTCGATGGTGCCCGGCGAGCGCGGGATCGGTCTCGGCCGCGGCAAGCTGGTGCAGGGCGGCCTGAGGGCCGTGGACCATTGCGACCGCGACGATGCGGTTGAGCGTGACCATCGGCCCGGGCCCGGTGGCGTTCGGCAGCTCGTATAGTCCGAGGATCTGCCGCCAGTCGGTGTCCTCGAAGCGAGCCGCCTCGTCGTGCACGGCGGCGATCGCGGCCTGTAGCTGGTAGGGGCCGACCGGCGCGCTGGCCAGCGTCTCGGTAATCAGGCTGGCTCCTTCGGCGATGGCCCGGGCGTCCCACCGGCGACGGTCCTGCTCCGCGAGCGGGACCAGGGCACCGTCGGAGCGGGTCCGCGCCGGCCGCCGGGCGTCGGTGAGCAGCATGAGTGCGAGGAGCCCGGCGACCTCGCCGTCGGCCGGCAGGCGATCACGAAGCTGCCGGGTCAGCCGGATCGCCTCGGTGGTGAGCTCGACGCGCTGCAGCGCCGACCCGGAGCTGGCGGTGTATCCCTCGTTGAAGATCAGATACAGCACGTGCAGCACCGCACCCATCCGCTCCGACCGTTCGCCTCCGGGGGCAACCGAAACTGGCTCATGCACGACGTCAGCAGATGGTGGGCCCAGAATCTCATCGTCGAGTACGAGCAGGAGCGGGGGCTGCGTCCTCCCGGCGTCCGCCCGACGGCACGTTCGAGGTGAGCACCAGCAGGACGATGGCGGTGCCCGTCAAGCGGCTCTTCGGCGCATTCGTCAACCCACGGCAGCGAAAGAGGTGGCTCAGGGACGGGGGATGTCCCTGCGGACC
>WHSV01000067.1:4111-17937 GCA_009379915.1 Actinomycetota bacterium
CCCCCCATGGGAGACGGGCGTCGAACTCGTTCGGAGCCTCGTTGTTGCCTCGGTGGTAGCCGGACTTGCCGAGTTGCTCGATATCGCGGACTGGACGGGGCGCGGTCCAGCTTGGATTCGCACTGTGGATCGGATTCCCCATCGTGCTTTGGGCCGGCGCCATCATGCATGAGAAGGTCCCCTCGAAGCTCGCCGCCATCCCTGCCGGTGACTGGCTCCTGAAGCTGCTGGTGATCGCCGTCATTGTGAGCGTCTGGCGCTAGGTCCTTGGGGCGGTGGTTCGGGTCGAGGTGCTCGCCGCCTGCTCGGCGTGAGGTGGTCCGCAAAATCAAAGGCAAAGGCGGCATCGACGGGGAAGCTTGGCATGTTCCAGGCTTCTCGGGCCGCTTCTTGTTGATTTCGTTTTTGTGACCACCGAGAGGGTGCCATGCAACATCTGGTGGACACGAAAGCCGAGGCGGCCACTCTTGGACCAAAATGGGTTCATGGGACGATACCTGAGGGTCCGAGAGTGAACCGAACCGGATTTCGGGCCCCTCAAAAGGTGAACTCGACCTAGCAACCCGACCGCCGCCCCCATGCTGCCCCTCGATGCCGATTTTTGGGTTTTCAGTTTGCGCAACGGGTCCCGAGCCCGACCCGCGTGCTCGACCGCGCGCGAGTTCCGCCTCGACCTCGGACGGTCTAGTACTAATTGCTTAGGGTTTTTCGCCGGACTAGGCCCTACAATCTGGTCAAGAAGGACCACATCGGGACTGGTTGTGACAGAAAATGGGACACACAACCAAACAAGCTAAACAAAAGGGGTACTGGTGGCACAGCAGCCGCAAGCCGAGAGCAACGAGGCCGTCAAGGTCCTCATCGTCGACGACCACGCGCTGTTCCGGCGCGGGCTGCAGATGGTCCTCGAGGGCGAGCCCGACATCGATGTCGTGGGCGAGGCCTCCGACGGCCACGAGGCGCTGACCAAGGCCGAGGAGACTACGCCGGACGTAGTCCTGATGGACGTCCGGATGCCCAAGCGCTCCGGGATCGAGGCGACCCGGCTGATCAAGGACACGCTGCCATCGACCCGGATCCTGATGCTGACGATCTCCGACGAGGAGGCCGACCTCTACGACGCCATCAAGGCGGGGGCCTCGGGTTATCTGCTGAAGGAGATCTCGATCGAAGAGGTCGCCAACGCGGTCCGCTCGGTACATGCAGGTCAGAGCCTTATTTCCCCCTCGATGGCGTCCAAGCTGCTCACCGAGTTCGCCGCCATGGTCAAGCGCCGGGACGAGCGGAACCAGGTCCCCGGGCCCCGGCTCACCGACCGCGAGCTCGAGGTACTCAAGCTCGTGGCCAAGGGCATGAACAACCGGGACATCGGCTCCGAGCTCTTCATCAGCGAGAACACGGTCAAGAACCACGTTCGCAACATCCTCGAGAAGCTGCACCTGCACTCCCGCATGGAGGCCGTGGTGTACGCCGTCCGAGAGAAGCTGCTCGACATCAAGTAGTCCCTCCCGGCCAATTCCCGGCCCGGGGGATAATGGCACAAAGGCGATCGTCTCGACGATCGCGGGCATTACCCGGCGCCGTCGAAGCGACGGCGAAAAGCCGAGCCGCAGGTTGTGCGGCGAGGCGGAAGGGAACGGGATTGAGCATCTTCCAAAAGCTCCTCACCGCGGGTGAGGGTAAGAAGCTAAAAGCGCTTGAAGCCGTCGTTCCGGTCGTCAACTCCCACGAAGAGGCCACCCAGGCCCTGACCGACGACGAGCTGCGGGGCAAGACGGCCGAGTTCCGGGAACGGCTGGACCGGGGCGAGGATCTCGACGACCTGATGGGCGAGGCCTTCGCGGTCACGCGCGAGGCCGCGTCCCGAGCCCTCGGGCAACGCCACTTCGACGTCCAGCTCATGGGCGGAGCCGCACTCCACTACGGCTGGATCGCGGAGATGAAGACCGGTGAAGGTAAGACGCTGACAGCGACGCTGGCCGTCTACCTGAACGCGTTGAGTCGCGAGGGCGTCCACCTGGTCACGGTCAACGACTACCTGGTGAAGCGCGACTCCGAGTGGATGGGTCAGATCTATCGCTTCCTCGGCCTCAGGACCGGTTTCATCCAAAACTCGATGCCTCCGGAGCAGCGACGCGAGGCATATGCCGCCGACGTCACCTACGGAACCAACAACGAGTTCGGATTCGATTACCTGCGCGACAACATGGTGACGACGAAGGACCGTCTCGTGCAGCGTGGTCACCGTTTCGCAGTGGTGGACGAGGTGGACTCGATCCTCGTCGACGAGGCCCGGACACCGCTGATCATCTCGGGGGCCGTGCAGGAGTCCCAGAAGCTCTACACGCAGTTCGCCAAGATCTCTCCGCGACTCACCCGCGACGTCCACTATGAGATCGACGAGAAGAAACGCACTATCGCTATCAGCGAGGAGGGGATCGCGAAGGTCGAGGAGATCCTCGGCGTCGAGAACCTCTACGACCACGTCAACGTGGACATGGTCCACCACCTCGAGCAGTCGATTCGATCCAAAGAGCTCTACAAGCGCGATGTCGAGTACGTCGTCGAGCACGGCGAGGTCAAGATCGTTGACGAGTTCACAGGCCGCATCCTTGCCGGTCGCCGTTACTCGGAGGGGCTGCACCAGGCCATCGAGGCCAAAGAGGGCGTGCGAATCAAAGAGGAGAACCAGACCCTCGCCACGATCACGCTGCAGAACTACTTCCGCATGTACGACAAGCTCGCGGGCATGACCGGAACCGCGCTTACCGAGGCGGCCGAGTTCAATCACATCTACGGGCTGCAGGTGGCGACCATCCCCACCAACCGCCCCATGATCCGGGACGACGAGCAGGACCTCATCTACAAAACGGCTGACTCAAAGTGGAGCGCGGTTGCAGATGACCTCAAGGAACGCAACGAAAAGGGCCAGCCGGTCCTCATCGGTACCGTTTCGGTCGAGAAGTCCGAGATCCTCAGCCGCATCCTGTCGAAGCGCGGCGTGCCTCACTCGGTCCTGAACGCGAAGAACCACGAGAAGGAAGCGGCGATCGTCGCGCAGGCTGGACGGCTCGGCGCCGTGACGGTTGCCACGAACATGGCCGGTCGAGGCGTCGACATCGTTCTCGGGGGCAACGCTGAGGGCATGGCCCAGCAAGAGATGATTGCGCGCGGCTGGGACGTTGACGCTTACATGCTCGACGAGTACTCGGACGAGGATCGAGCCGCGTACGAGGCTGAGTTCAACCCGCTCTTCGAGAAGTTTCGCAAGCAGACTGCGGCCGAGCGCGAAGAGGTGCTCAAGGCCGGCGGTCTGTACGTGCTTGGCACAGAGCGGCACGACTCGCGCCGCATCGACAACCAGCTGCGAGGTCGGTCGGGGCGTCAGGGCGATCCCGGTGAGAGCCGTTTCTATCTGAGCCTCGAAGACGACCTCATGCGTCTGTTCGCGTCCGATCGGATCGCGGGCGTGATGGAACGTCTCAAGATTCCCGACGACATTCCCATCGAGGCAAAGATGGTCAGCAAGGCCATCGAACGGGCTCAGACGCAGGTCGAGTCGCAAAACTTCGAGATTCGCAAGAACGTCCTCAAGTACGACGAGGTCATGGACAAGCAGCGCAAGGTCATCTACGGCGAGCGGCGCAGCATTCTCGAGGGCGAGGACTTCCGAGACACCGCACTCGAGCTCGTGACCGACGTAGTCGAGGGGATCGTGTACGAGAACACGAATCCCGACGTCCTGGCCGATGAATGGGATTGGGAGCAGCTCTTCGCCGGCGCGCGCGAAGTGTGGCCCACGACGCTGACCGCCGAGGACTTCGACACGGGCACCGCCGACCTGGACGACGTACGCGAGCGGTTCCTCGCCGATGCGCTCGAGTTCTATGACAAGCGCGAGGAGGAGATCGGTTCCGAGCAGATGCGCAACATCGAACGACTCGTGCTGCTCAACGTCATCGACAATCGCTGGCGTGAGC
This sequence comes from Actinomycetota bacterium, assembly GCA_009379915.1. Lineage (GTDB taxonomy): Bacteria > Actinomycetota > CADDZG01 > CADDZG01 > WHSQ01 > WHSV01. The sequence continues at coordinate 8,092 of WHSV01000067.1, forward strand.
ACCTCTACGAGATGGACTACCTCCAGGAGGGCATCGGGCTGCGGGCCATGGCTCAGAGGGACCCCCTCGTCGAGTACCAGCGGGAGGGCTTCGACATGTTCGGCGGGATGCAGGAGTCCATCAAGGCCGACTTCGCTCGTTACATGTTCCACGTCGAGACGGTTCAGAGAACCGAGCGGCAGCCCGCGCGCACGCGTCAGGAGCGTCGCAAGGTCCCCATCACGGCCGGTGCCGCGCCGGCGGCGGAGGCCGATGAGCAGGGGTCGGCTCAGGGGGCCGAGGAATCGGCCTTCGCGCAGGCCCGCTCCGAGAAGATCCCACGAAACGCACCATGTCCCTGCGGTTCGGGCAAGAAGTACAAGCAGTGCCACGGCCGGCCCGGAGCCGAGGGGCTCTAGCGCGGCCATCGGCAAAGTCCTTTCCTTTCTGGCGGCGCCCTAGTACGCTCCCCTGGTCTCACGCTGACATCGAACGTCCGACCATCAGGGGGGAAGTCATGAGGGGACGCTTGACGCGCGCAATCGGCGCGCTCGTCATTGCACTGAGCACGCTCGCAGTACCCGCGACCGCAGTAGCTCAGGAAGAAACTCCGACCATCGTCGTGGAGGACGGCGTCACGCAGCCCGTCTTCGGCTACGCGGACGCCATCAGGGAACGAGTTTGGGTCGAGTCGAACTTCGACAGCGACTCCGACGGAGTGAACGATCGCATCGCCCTCGATATCATGCGGCCGCGCGCGACGGAGCAGGGCTTGAAGGTGCCCGTCGTCATGGATTCGAGCCCCTACTACTCGACGCTCGGTCGCGGCAACGAATCCGAGCGCAAAGCCGACACCGACGGGGACGGGATTCTCGATCGCTGGCCGCTGTTCTACGACAATTACTTCGTTCCTCGCGGCTACGCCGTGGTGCTCATGGACATGGTAGGTACGGCTAACTCCACCGGTTGTCCGGTGACGGGCGGTACGCCGGACAACCTCAGCGGCAAGGTCGCCATCGACTGGCTCAACGGACGAGCGACCGGCCACGACGCCGACGGCAACGTTGTGACCGCCACCTGGGACAACGGCAAGGCCGGGATGATCGGCAAGTCCTACGACGGGACGCTCGCAAACGCAGTCGCGGCAACCGGTGTCGAAGGACTCACGACGATCGTTCCGATCTCCGCGATCTCGAGCTGGTACGACTACACGCGCAGCAACGGAATCAGGACGCGCAACAACTATCCCGCAAGCCTCTCCAACACGGTGACCGATCCGGACCGCCGCGAGTACTGCAGACCGGTTCGTGACCACATGAGCGCCATCGACGGAGACGAGCACGGGGACTACACGGATTTCTGGGCGGAGCGCGATTACAACCCGCATGTCGGCAACGTCGATGCGAGCGTATTCGTCGTTCATGGGATCAACGACAACAACGTCAAGCCCGATCACTTCAGCAAGTGGTGGTACGGCCTCGCGGCGAACGACGTGCCGCGCAAGCTGTGGCTCGCGCAGACCGGGCACGTCGACCCCTTTGACTTCCGGCGCGCGGAATGGGTCGCCACCTTGCACCGCTGGTTCGACTACTGGCTGCAGGGGGTGCCGAACGGCATCATGGACGAGCCCATGGCCGACGTCGAGCGCGAGGCGGACGTCTGGGAGACATACGAATCGTGGCCGCATCCCGCCGCCGATGACACGCATGTCTGGCTGCAACCCGGTGACCCGAACGGTGCCGGAGAGGTCGGACTGATTCCGGCCGGAGGCGCACCCACGACGCGTCCCTTCCAGGACAATCCCAATCAGAACGAGACGACCATGGTCAGCGACGAGACCATCCTCAAGCCCAACCGCCTTGCCTTTCTCTCCGAGCCTCTCGATCAGCCGCTGCACTTCACCGGGACGCCTCTGGTGAGCCTGCGAGCCTCGGCCGACCAGACCGACACGAACCTAGGCGCCATCTTGGTCGACTACGGCACCGACACGCGCGTGGCCCACAGGTTGAGCGGCGAGGGCATCAGGACCCTCGCCACGGAGGATTGCTGGGGCGAGACCAGTCCCGCAGACGATCCTTGCTACCGGCAGACCGAGAAGCGGGTGACTACCGAGGCGCGCGAGGTCGTGACCAAGGGCGTCCTCGACGCGCTCAACCGTTACTCGTACATGGAAGGCGTGCCTCTGGTCCCGGGTAAGGACTACAACTTCGACTTTCCGCTGCTGCCCGAGGACTACGTCTTCAAGCCGGGCCACCGCATCGGCGTGATCGTCGTGGCGAGTTACCCCAGTTACAGCAGTCTCGCCGACCAGACGAGGGCCAATATCGAGCTGTCCACCAAGCTCAGCAGAATCACTCTTCCCATCGTGGGCGGCCGCACTGCGGCGGCGGAGGCAGGACTCTAAGCGGATGTTCGCGGGCCGAGGGGTCGGGACGACGACGTCTCGGCCCCGTTGGCCGCTAGGCGGCAGGAACTGGGGCCGGCCGTGGAGGTACCCTCAGGCAATATGGACGATGCACGAGAACGTTTGATAGCTATTACCAAGAAGCTCGAACAGATCAAGGAGTACCTTTGACGTCGACGCGAAAGGCGCGCGCGCCGAAGAGCTGAGAAAATCCAGCGAGGCACCCGAGTTCTGGGACGACACCGGCTCCGCAAAGAAGACGATGTCCGAGATAGCGCGGCTGTCTGACGACGTCAACTCGTACGAGCGACTGGCCCAGCGGACGTCCGATGCGCTCGTGCTTCTGGAGCTGGCCGAAGGGGAGTCGGACGAGGAATCGCTCGCCGAGGTCGCAAGCGATGTCGAGGCGATGGAGTCGGAGATCGCAAGTCTCGAGGTGATCGCGCTACTCGGCGACGAGTTCGACGACTATCCGGCGATCTTCGAGGTGCATGCTGGTGAGGGCGGCACCGACTCTCAAGACTGGGCCGAGATGCTGTTGCGCATGTATCAACGCTGGTTCGACAGACGAGGTTTCAAACACAAGCTGGTCGAGTTGACCGAGGGCGAGGAAGCCGGCATCAAGAGCGCGACCTTCACGGTCGAGGGACGTCATGCCTATGGTCTGACGTCGACCGAGCGCGGTGTTCACAGACTCGTGCGCATCTCACCATTCGATTCGGCTAAGAGGCGACACACGTCCTTCGCCTCGGTGGACGTTACGCCGGAGATAGAGGAAGACTTCGACGTCGAGATCAATCCTGATGACCTTCGCATCGACACCTATCGCTCGTCGGGAGCGGGGGGCCAGCATGTGAACGTCACGGATTCCGCCGTTCGCATAACTCACATCCCGACCAACACCGTGGTTGCGGTTCAGAACGAGCGATCCCAAATGCAGAACCGAGCGGTCGCGATGCGTATTCTTAAATCGCGGCTCGTTGCCCTCGAACGGCTGAAGCGGGAGGCCGAGGTGAACGCAATTCGGGGAGAGAAACGCGACATCGGCTTCGGGTCGCAGATTCGCTCTTACGTGATGCATCCGTATCAAATGGTGAAGGACCATCGCACATCGGTGGAGATGGGCAACGTCCAGGCCGTGCTCGACGGGGACCTCGACCGATTCGTGCAAGCCGAGTTAAGGCGCAAGGCGGGAGCGGCCGAAGACTAAGGTTGTATCGGGAGGCCTCATTGAGCAAAGTAAGACAATTCCCCTGGAAGCTGCCACAATTTTCCTTATGACCGATTCCTTGCGAACCACCGCGGAGCGAGTCGAGCGAGCAACTCTCGGTGAGCTGCGGGATGTCCACATCGACGACGTCTACGTCCAGATGGACTACCTCCTGCAGGCGAGGCCCACGCCGCTCGATCTCTACAACCGCTGGGAGGACCAGAACTGGTCGACGCAGAAGCTGGACTTCTCCGAGGACCGCGCGCACTGGGAGGGCCTGGCCCTGGGACTCGAGGGCGTGCGAACCGAGCTCCAGCAGACGTTCACGCTCTTCTTCATCGGCGAGCAGGCCGTCACCGATACGCTGTCACCGCTCGTGCACGCGGCCCCCGACGAACCCTCCCGTATCTTTCTGTCGACGCAGTTGGTCGACGAGGCACGACACTCGGTCTTCTTCTCCCGCTTCTTCAAGGAGGTCGTCGGTATCGAGGGCGGCCTGCCGGAGGCACTGGCGAGCCTGCGGGATCGAACCGTAGACGCCTTCCGCGTGATCTTCGATGCCGATCTGGTCGAGGCGACCGAACGAGTACGCAAGAACCCGCACGACTACGGAGCGTGGGTCGAGGGCATCACCATCTATCACCTGGTCGTCGAGGGCATGCTCGCCCTTACCGGCCAGAAGTACCTCCTCGGACTGATACGCGAAATGGGAATCCTCCCCGGTTTCTACACCGGGTTCACGGCGGTGGCGCGCGACGAGTCACGTCATGTCAATTTCGGGGTGCGGGCGCTCATGGAGGCGGGCGTGCGCGACCGCAGCAACCTCGAGCGAGTCGAGTCCACGATCTTCCGCCTGCTCGAGGCGGCCTGCCGGATCGTGGCGGCGCCGGACCGAAGATATGCGATCGCCCCCGAGGACACGCCCCCCAACCTCCTGATCAATCCCTATGAAGTGCGCACGTTTTCGCTCGTTTCGCTCACGAAAAGGCTGCGTACCCTGGGGTTGACAAGCCAAGCATGTGACGAAATCTCCAAACGTGGCAACCTGTTCTACGAGAACGCCTGGAACGAGTACGAGGACATCCACGGCGAAGAACACCCCCGACGTTTTTTCGACCGGTTCGCGCCGGCCGCGACCTGATTGGCCAACCTGAGGAAAACATGATCAAGACAGTCGACGTCACAAAGGTCTACAAGGGCGGAACTCCCGCCGTTAACAGCATCTCGATGGATATCGAGAAGGGCGAGTTCGTGTTCGTCGTGGGCCCGTCCGGATCCGGAAAATCCACCATGATCAAGATGCTGAACAAGGAGGAGGAGCCGACCGCAGGCAGCATCTATGTGGCCGGCAAGAACCTGGCGAGCCTTCCTCGCTGGCGGGTTCCCTACCTCAGACGAAACGTCGGCTGCGTCTTCCAGGACTTCAAGCTGCTTCCGAACAAGACCGTGTACGAGAACGTCGGCTTCGCTCTCGAGGTGATTGGACGCCCCCGCACCGTCGTGCGCCGGCAGGTTCCGCAGATCCTCGAGCTCGTCGGTCTCGGCGAGAAGCTCGATCGATTCCCCGATGAGCTATCGGGCGGCGAGCAGCAGCGAGTGTCCATCGCCCGGGCGTTCGTAAACCGGCCGCTCATCCTGCTCGCCGACGAGCCGACGGGAAACCTCGACCCGGCGACATCTGTCGGCATCATGCGTCTGCTCGATCGCATCAACCGAACTGGAACGACCGTCGTGATGGCGACGCACGACCACGCAATCGTCGACTCGATGCGCCGTCGAGTCATAGAGCTCGAGGGTGGAAACGTCGTGCGCGACCAGTCGCGCGGAATCTACGGAGTGGGCACATGAAATTCGGCTACTTCCTCTCGGAGACGATCACCAACCTCAAGCGCAATCTGCTGATGACCGTCGCGGCCATCTCCACCGTTGCCATTTCATTGCTTCTACTGGGCGGCGTACAGATCCTCGGCTTAGTGGTGAACAACGTGACCGGCGGGTTGGAGCGGAAGGTTGAGATTTCCGCCTACTTCAGAGAGAACGCAAGCGCAGGTGAGATCGAGCAACTAACCAGAGACTTGGGCAAAATGCCCACGGTGAAGGATGTCGTGTTCATCTCAAAGGAAGAGGCCTTCGAAGAATACAAAGAGATCTACAAAGACCAACCTGAGTTCTGGCAGAACATACCCGAGGATTCACTTCCTCAATCGCTGCGCATCTCTCTGGTCGATGCCGACTTCACGGAGGAGGTGGCTTCATCGATTCGGGGAGCGCCCGGGCTCGATGAGGTCCGATACGGCGGGCAGATTATCGATCGCCTGCTCCAGGTCAACAACCTCCTAACCGTGATCACTTTCTCGATGTCGATGATTCTGCTCGTGGCCGCGGCCGCACTCATCGCGAACACCATTCGCCTCGCCATCTACGCGCGACGCGACGAGATCGGAATCATGAAGCTCGTTGGAGCGACCAACTGGTTCATTCGGATCCCGTTCTTGTTCGAAGGTGTGTTCGCGGCCTTCGTGGGCGCCATAATTGCGAGCCTGATCATGGTCGGGGCTCAGTGGGCGGTCTTCAAGAACCTGGGCGAGCAGATCTCTTTCCTGGGACCCGTTTTCAGCTTCTCGACGGGCGAGATCGTCACGGTCGTGGGGATTCTCTTCGCGGTGGGCTGCGGAATCGGCCTCGTCGGCTCCGGTTTGGCCCTGCGGCGCTTTCTCGAGGCCTGATTAGCCGCCTCCAGCCCCTCAAGAAAGGGCGCCCGGGAGCCGATTCCAAGAGAGTGAAATTCCCCCTTTTTGTGATTCCTGTGGTTACTGTTGAAGCTGTAAACTCGTCAATCGGCCGTAACGCGGCCCTTCACATATGAGAACCGGACAGAGGCAGTTGCACCACCAGGGCTTTCGACTCGCGGGCGTCGTAGCGACACTCGTGCTTTGTCTCGCGGCCATTACCGTTCCCGCGGCCGCCGATCCTCAGGACCGCCTGAATGAGATCGCGAGACGGCGCGAGAGAATCCAGAATCAGATCGAGAGCACCGACAAGAAGGCCGACACACTCGAGGGCTCGATTGCGGTTCTCGACGACGAGGCCGAGTCGCTGCAGGGAGTGCTCAACGAGATCAATGCGGAGATCGAGCTGCTCGACGGGCGCATCTCCAAAGTGCAGGCCAAGCTCGAGCTCGCGCAGCAGCGCTTCTCCACACTGACCGAGGAACTGCTCGACATCCAGGCGGACCTGGTTGCGAGTACCGACTCGCTGACTGAGCGGGCGATCGAGACCTACAAGGCCGGGCCCGGGGCGTACGTCGAGGGAATCCTGTCGTCGGACACCTTCGCGGAGCTGTCCGATCGCTACGAGTACTACGAGACCACGGTCGAGATCGACAGCGATCTCGTCGACGAGATCGAGCGCCTCAACTCCGAGACCGACGCGCGGCGTGAGGAGGTTGCCGAGGAGAAGGAGCGGATCGCCGAGGCCAAGCTCCAGCTCGAGAAGGACCGATCGGACCGCGTCGCCGTTCAGACCGAGAAGCAGCAGATGCTCGACGTGCAGAACGCGGTCATCGCCGAGAAGGAAGACATCCTGCGCGGGCAACTTGCGAAGAAGTCCGAGCTCGAAGAGCTCGATGCCCAGCTGCAGCAGGACTCCCAGGACGTCCAGGCTCTCCTCGCCGCCCGGTCCTCCAGCCCCGACACCGGGGGCGGTGGAGGCAGTCCGACCTACACGGGCGGTCAGTTTGTCTGGCCCGCGAACGGCCCAATGACCTCTTCCTACGGCTACCGGACCCACCCGATTTTCGGCGACTCGAGACTTCACACCGGCCTCGACATCGGCGCCCCCTACGGCTCTGGTGTCTTTGCGGCGAGCGGGGGCCGGGTGGTCTTCGCCGGCACCATGAGCGGGTATGGAAACGCCATCGTCGTCGACCACGGCGGCGGGGTGGGCACGACCTACAACCACCTCTCGGGCTTCAGCGTTAGTGTCGGGTCGAGCGTCAGCAGGGGCCAGACCATCGGAAGCGTGGGCTGCACCGGGTACTGCACGGGGCCACACCTCCACTTCGAGGTTCGGATCGGCGGGTCGCCCGTGGATCCGATGCCCTACCTCCAGTAGCTCCGAGACGCACTACCCTTAACGATCATGGAACGCTGGCAGAAGGTCCTTATCGCGCTGCTCTCCGCGGCGGTCGTCGCGCTCGGCGCGTTCTCCTTCGGCTACTCGATGGCCGGGGGTGATAAGCAGATTTTCGTCGCCGACGACAGTGGTGCCGCCGATCTGTCACTGATCGAAGATGTGTACTCGAAGATCCGAAGCGAGGCGGTCGATCCTCCCAGCGAGGAAGAGCTCGTCCGGGGTGCGGTCAAAGGCATGGCCAAGTCGGTCAAGGACGCGGGCGACGACTTCGCACTCTTCTACTCGCCCAGGGAATTCCGCTCGTTCCAAGAAGTCACGACCGGGCAGTTCTCCGGCATCGGGGTCTGGCTAAAAGATCGCGGCGGACGTCTCGAGATCGTTTCGGTCATTCCATCGACCCCGGCGCAACAAGTCGGTCTAAGCGAGGGCGACGTCATCGAATCGATCGACGGCGAGCCGGTTGGGTCGCTCAACAGCGATCAGGCCGTAAACCGCATAAAGGGCAAAGAGGGCACCGAGGTCAGCCTCGGTATCGATCGGGGCGGCGAGCAGGTGAGCTTCGACATCACCCGCGAGACCATCGAGCTCCCAAACCTGATCGCCAATCGAACCGCCGAAGGTCTGGGCTACGTCCGGCTCTTCGGATTCTCGAGAGGAGCGGGGGAGCAGCTTCGCAAGGAGGTCGCCGAGCTGACCGCGTCGGGGGCCGAGGGGATCATCCTCGACCTGAGGGACAACGGCGGGGGTCTGTTCAGCGAGGGCGTCAGCGTCGCCAGCGTCTTCATCGAAGAGGGAGAGGTCGTTTCCTACAAAGAGCGCTCGGAACCCAAGGTCAGCTACGACGCCGAGGGAGAAGCGTTCGAGGATGTTCCGCTCGTCGTACTCGTCAACGAGGGGACGGCGAGCGCGTCCGAGATCGTCACCGGGGCTCTGCAGGACACCAATCGAGCCGTGGTCGTTGGAACGAATACCTTTGGAAAGGGCTCGGTTCAGGAAGTGCTGCCCCTGGCCGACGCCTCCGCTCTGAAGCTGACCATCGGGGCTTACTTCACCCCCGAGGGCCGAAGGATCAACGGGTCCGGGATCGAGCCCGACATCGAGGTCGACTCCGACCCCGCCACTCAAAAGGAGCGCGCCAAGGAGATCCTGCAGGGGATCATCATCTCGGCCGACGGCGCCCACGGTTAGAGGTTGGCGGTGGCCAAGATCAAAGCGCCGGCTAAGTCCGGCACCAAGCTCATTGCGCAGAACCGCAAGGCGCGCCACAACTACGCCATCGAAGAGACGGTTGAGTCCGGGATCGTCCTTGTAGGAACCGAAGTGAAATCGTGCCGCGAAGGCCGCGTGAACATGTCCGAGGCCTACGCGACGATCGACGGCAACGACGAGGCCTGGCTCCTGCAATGCCACATTAGTCCCTACAGTCATGGGAATCGCAACAACCACGAGCCCGTTCGGCCGCGCAAGCTCCTCCTGAGGGCCGACGAAATCGCACGGCTCGCAATCAAGGTGAATCAGGAGGGCCGCACGCTCGTCCCGCTGCGCATGTACTTCAACCATGGGCTGGTGAAGGTCGAGCTCGCAGTGGGCCGGGGCAAGAAGCTCTACGACAAACGGCGAGACCAGGCCAAGAGGGATGCCGACCGCTCGATGCAGCGCGAACTCGGTCGCCGCCGCTAGCACCTAGACCCGAGAAAGTCGGACAATGGATGGGCGATATCAAACGGGAGGTCGAACAATGTCCGAGCAGGTAAGCAAAACCGAGCAGGAGTGGCGCGAGGAGCTGTCGCCCGACCAGTACGAGGTCCTTCGCAACAAGGCGACGGAGCGGCCCTTCACCGGCAAGTACGTGAACGTCAAGGACGACGGCGTCTACCGCTGCGCGGGTTGTGGCGTCGAGCTGTTCGACTCGGACACCAAGTTCGACTCCGGCACCGGATGGCCGAGCTTCACCGACCCCAAGGTCGCCGAGAACGTCAGGCTCGAGACCGACTCGAGCCACGGCATGGTCCGCACCGAGGTTCTCTGCGCCCGTTGCGGGGGCCACCTGGGCCACGTCTTCGACGACGGTCCCGGCCCCGACGGGAAGCGCTACTGCATCAACTCCTGCGCCCTAGAC
>WHSV01000157.1 GCA_009379915.1 Actinomycetota bacterium
TTGGACCGACGCTCGTTCCGTCGACTCTGATTGCACCGCGTCGCTCTAGTTCTTCGATCAGATCCTGCGTCGGATGTCCGTCGATCTCCATGGACAGAGTCTAGGCTTCGGCGGAGCTTCGCTGCGCCTCGCCGAGCGAAAGGCTCGGCACCCGCCCTCCGGGCGGGCAAGTTCTCTAGGCTTCGGCGGAGCTTCGCTGCGCCTCGCCGAGCGAAAGGCTCGGCACCCGCCCTCCGGGCGGGCAAGTCTTTAGGCGAATCACTCCTCGGTCGATTTGCGGTGTCGCGGATAGGTGTCCCTCGCCGCTGAGAACACCGCAAGCGATGCCGAGGTCATGAAGCCGATTACCGAGGCCACGAAGACGGCGAGCACGTAGCGACTCGTATCGTCCGGCCAGGAGATCGTGATGAAGGCCAGCATGGCACCTATGCCAAGGAGCGCGGAGACGGCCATCCCGAGGATCGCCATTCCGTGAAGGCGCCCAGTCGGTTTAGACGGCTTTGGAGGTTCTGGCATCGGTGGGTCAACACCGAGAGGAACGATGTTGTCCGACCGGCTGCTCTCGCCGCCCGGGGCCGGCACGTCCGAAGCGTCGGTCAGCTTGCCCTCCCTTCGATCCACGCGATCAACGTTCGCGTAGCGACTCCCGATCCACCCTTCGGAACCTCGTCGTAGGCACTGTCGTTCCTGGCCGGCCCGGCGATGTCCAGATGGGCCCAAGGTACATCCTTGGCGACGAAGTTGCGCAGGAAGAGCGCGGCCTTGATGGCGCCGCCCCAACGACTCCCCGTGTTCTTGATATCGGCGATCTCGGAATCGATGTCACTTCGGTAGTCGTCGTAGAGGGGCATTGGCCACACTCGTTCTCCTGCGCGCTCGGCAGCGGTCGCGACCTCGTCGCGCAGCTCGTCGTTGTTGGAGAACACACCTGTCGCCTTGGGGCCGAGCGCGACCATGATGGCGCCTGTGAGCGTCGCGACGTTGACGATTGCGTCCACCTTTCGCTCGCATGCGTAGACGAGTGCGTCGGCTAAGACCAAGCGTCCCTCAGCGTCCGTGTTCAGCACCTCGGACGTTCCCCCTCCGTAGTGCTTGATGACGTCGCCCGGCTTGATCGACCGGCCGGAAACCATGTTCTCGGCCGCCGCCACCACGCCCAGCACCTCGACTTGGGGCCTCAGTTTGCTCATGGCGCTCATTGCGCCGATCACGGCCGCCGCTCCGCCCATGTCGGTCTTCATGGTCTCCATCGACCCCGAGGGCTTGATCGACAATCCCCCGGAATCGAACGTGATGCCCTTTCCCACGATCGCAAGGGTTTGACTCGCCCGGCCTTCGGGCTTGTAGTGCATGACGATGAAGCGGGGGGGCCGCACGCTTCCCTTGCCGACGCCGATCAATCCGCCGAACCCGCGCTCTTTTAGTTGAGACTCGTCCAGCACCTCGAAGTCGAGTCCGCCGGCGTCTGCAACTTCCCGGGCGCGGTCCGCAAGCGTCTCCGGAAAGATCGAGTCCGCGGGCTCGTTCGTCAGATCGCGCGCGAGAATCGTCGCATCGGCAGTCGCGACACCACGCTCGATCAGATCGGTATCGGGTCCACCCAGCATCGCAATACGCTCGATCTTCGAGGGATGAGGGTCGCTCTTGTAGGTCGTGAACTTGTAGGACCCGAGCAGGAACCCTTCGGTTGCACCGGCTACAGCAGATCCGTCAGATACGTCTGAATGCAGCACCGATGCAATAGTCGATCTGTCGGTTAGCCGGCGAGCGGCCGACCCGGCGGCGCGCATCACCTCGTTACGACCCGCCTCGTCTTTGTCGCCCAGTCCCGCGACTACGATCGTCTTCGCCTGCACTCGGCCAAGTGTCGGCACGAGCGTGACGTCGGCCACTTTTGCCTTGAAGGCGGTGTGGGTGAGGTGCTCGCTGAGTCGACCGTCAAGAGCATCGTCCAGTTTCTGGGCGTCGGCCGACAACGACGGACCATCGCTCGATTTGAATGCGGCGACGACTACGGCGTCGACCGAGACGCTGTCGACTGCTTCCTCTGAGGCAAGGACCTGGGGTGGCATCGAGTCTCCCTCTAGCTGGTTGTTGACATGCCTGTATACCGTCCTCACTGAACTGTGCGCGCAAGCGATTGTCCTCAAATCCGCGGGTTTGCAGGTGCACGGCAGTAGCTTGATCACCGGTTGAAGTTGGCGAGAGCTCGCGGGGTACAGCTCTGACAACAATCTTTCTGGTGTTGCTTGCAGGAGCCTGGATCGTGGTTTTCGTCCCGGCGGTTCGGCGGGCCAGGCAAGGCACCCCTCTTAAATCGTCGCAGCGTTTCGCGCGAAGGATGCAGATGATCGCGCCCCGCCGCTCGGCTAAGGGCGGCCGGCGCCTGATCGTTTCCAAAGAAGCGGGTCGCCACGTGATTTCCCACCGAAAGAGTCAGGCTCAGCGAACGAGAATTCTGGTCGCCTCGGGCTTGCTGGTGCCGGCTTCCGCAGTTGCCGCGTTCGCGGCCGGGGGCGGAGGTTGGTGGGAGATCCACCTCGTGTGCGATCTCTCATTCGCTCTCTACGTGACGCTTCTGCTGGAGGCCAAGCACCGGCGACATGAACGGCTGAGGAAGGTGCGTCCCTTGGCGACGCGTGGGAGCGGCTCCCCTGTGGCTCCTCAGCGCCTAACGGCTTCGGGGCTGAGGCGCTAGTCCTTCCGGGGGTAATCTGCCGCCATGGTGCGTCCTGAAAGTCGTAACGAGCCAGCGGGTGCAAGTCCCGTCCGGGGAGGAGCCGAAGCCCCCGGTAGCAGGCCACCGTCCGACATCGAGAGGCGTCCGGGCG
>WHSV01000068.1 GCA_009379915.1 Actinomycetota bacterium
GCTGATGACCAGCGGCGCGGGCAGGCATCTGGACGCCGAGCTTCTCGAAGAGTTCCTCGGCGTGCAGCCCGCCGTCATCGAGATCCTGCGGGAGCCTAAGAGCGACTAAGCAAGACCCCGTTTCGTTTGCGACACTACGTTGCTCAGCAACATCGCGATCGTCATCGGGCCTACCCCACCCGGAACCGGCGTGATCGCGGACGCGACCTCTTTGACGGTGTCAAAGTCGACGTCGCCGACGAGCCCCTGCTCGGTGCGGTTCATGCCGACGTCGATGACGACGGCCCCCTCCTTGACCATGTCGGCCGCGATCGCATGCGCTCGCCCGATCGCCGCGATGAGGATATCGGCGCGGCGCGTGTGCTCGGCGAGGTTCCTCGTGCGCGTGTGACAGATCGTCACGGTCGAGTTCGCGCCCTCTGCTTTCTGTACCAGGAGCGCGCCCATCGGCTTGCCCACGATGTTGCTTCGGCCGACGATGACGACCTCGGCCCCCGAGGTCTCGACTCCGCTCCGCAGAAGCAGTTGCTGAATGCCGGCCGGCGTTGCGGGGGCCACGATGGGGCTCCCGGACAGCAGCCGCCCGAGGTTGTAGGGGTGGAAGCCATCGGCGTCCTTCGTCGGTGCCACCGCGTCGAGAACCGTCTGCTCTTCGACGTGGTCGGGAAGCGGAATCTGAACGAGGATGCCGTGCACGGCATCGTCTGCGTTGAGCTTGTCGACGAGCTCGAGGAGCGCGTCCTGGCTCGTCTCCGCGGGAAGATCGTGATCCCACGACTTGATCCCGACCTCGGCGCAGGCCTTGCGCTTCGAGCGCACGTAAACGTGGCTCGCAGGGTCGTCACCCACCAGCACGGTCGCCAGCCCCGGCGTCACACCCTGTTTCGCCAGCTCTGCGCAGGCCCGAGCCACCTCCGCCCGCACCTCAGCGGCTATCGCCTTTCCGTCGATTATCCTGGCCGTCATAGTCACCTCGTCGGTCATCACCGCTCGATCCGGCTCATTCGCCGAGAGGCTAACCCGTCAGGGATAAGGCATTGGATCAAGACACATTCCAGCCGAGCAACGACGCGTCCTCTGCTCCGCCGGAGGGCCCCGAGCCCGCGCGGAGGAACCGCGTGGCGATGTTCAGACCGCTCAAGGTTCGTGACTTCGCCAAGCTGTGGACCGGGCTCAGCGTCTCCTTGCTCGGCGATGGCATCTACTACGTAGCGCTTCCGATTCAGGTCTACGCGATGAGCAACGTGCCCACCGCCCTGTCGATCGTCGGCGTGGCATGGACGCTTCCACTGGTGCTCTTCCTGCTGCTGGGTGGGTTGATCAGCGACCGCTTCGACCGCCGGCGAGTGATGATCGTCGCGGACCTGATTCGGTTCGCCGCCATCGGTAGCATCGGGGTTCTATCCGTCACCGGCGCCCTGGAGCTCTGGCACATCATCGTGCTGGTCGCCTTCTACGGAATCGGTGACGCTCTGTTCAATCCCGCCTTCGGGGCCATCGTTCCGGACGTCGTCCCGCAGGAGCTCTTGACCGAGGCCAACGCGCTCGATCAGTTCATCAAGCCGGTCATGTTGCGCTTGATAGGTCCGGCTATCGGGGGCCTGCTGGTGGGGCTGCTCGGTCCCGGCGAGGCATTTCTCATCGACGGTGTGACCTTCTCCGTCTCGGCGGTGGCCATCTATTTCATGAGGACGAGGCCGCGCCACGCCGGCGGAGTGGTCACGGTGGCATCCATTCGCTCCGACCTCGCAACAGGCTTCAGCTTCGTTCGGTCCCACCCGTGGTTGTGGGGAACGCTTCTGGCCGCGGCCATGGCGCTGCTCACGTTCTTCGGACCGTTCCAGGTTCTCGTTCCCTACGTGATCAAGAACCAACTGGGTGGGAGCCCACAGGACATCGGATGGGTCTACGCAATCGGCGGCGCGGGCGGGATCCTCGGAGCGATCGTCGTCGGCCAGCGCGGCCTTCCTCGTAAGCACATCCTCTTCATGTATCTGTCGTGGGCCGTTACAGGGCTTGCGATATCTGGATTTGGTCTCGCCAACTCGCTCTGGCAGATGTGGCTGGCCAGTCTCGTCATGGCAGCAACCAACACCGCGAGCATGGTCGTGTGGGGGACACTTCTGCATCGTCTCGTTCCACGCGACATGAGGGGGAGGGTGCACAGCTTCGACTGGCTCGTCTCGGTCGCGCTGGTTCCGCTCAGCTTCGCACTCACCGGTCCGATCGCGAATGCGATCGGGGAACAGGCGACGCTCGTCGGTGCAGGCCTTCTCAGCGCGAGCTCGATCCTCGTATTCCTCGTGTGCGTCAAGGGTCTGCGCGCCACCGAGGGCGACGGGAGCATCCATCCGATCGAAACCGCCGCCGCCTGAGCGCGGGTGCCGGCCACCAACACATCCGTGAGATCGATCAGGCCGGGCACCTGGGCGGGCGGGACTCGCAGAGCGCTAGTGTCTGAAGTGCCGGCGGCCCGTGAACAGCATCGGGATGCCGTGCTCGTCCGCGGCCTCGATGACTTCGTCGTCGCGCACGGAACCCCCCGGTTGGATGACGGCCACGGCCCCCGCCTCGACTGCAGCGTCGAGTCCGTCCCTGAACGGAAAGAACGCGTCCGACGCGCACACGGTGCCGGCCGCGCGCGCTCCCGCTCGGCTCGCGGCGAGTTGCGTTGACTCGACACGGCTCATCTGTCCCGCGCCTACTCCCACTGCGGCACCGTCCTTGACCAGCACGATGGCATTCGACTTCACGTGCTTGACGATGGTCCACGCAAGACGCAGGTCGGCAAGCTGTTCTTCGGTCGGTTGCGCCCTGGTCACGACCTTGGCCCCCGTTGCGTCGTCGGGACCATCGGGGGTTTGGAGCAAGAGCCCACCTGCCACTCGCCGCACCTCGATGTCCGACGAGACGAACGGCGGTGCCTGCAGGATGCGGAGGTTCTTCTTTGCAGTCAGCACCTCGAGAGCGGCGTCCTCGAACGACGGCGCGATGACGACCTCGCAAAAGATCTCGGCGATGGCCCCGGCCGCGGCCCGAGTGCACAATGAGTTCAGGGCGATGATCCCGCCGAAGGCCGATGTCGTGTCGCACTCGTAGGCGCGGACGTAGGCCTCGTGAATGGACGGCGCGACCGCGACTCCGCACGGGTTCGAGTGCTTGATGATCGCGCAGCCGTACTCATCAAGCTCGGACACGAGCTCGTAGGCGGCGTCGGTGTCGAGCAGGTTGTTGTAGCTGAGGGCTTTGCCGTGCAATTGCTCGGCCGCGGCAAGCCCATTCGTTTCCCCGGTGTAATAGAACGCCGCCTCTTGATGAGGGTTCTCACCGTAGCGGAGGTCCTGCACCTTGGTTGCGGACACGATCAGGCGCTCCGGCCAGGTCTCGTCACTGCCGAGGTAGTCGACGATCGCGGCGTCGTAACAGGAGGTGTGACGAAAAGCCTCGACCGCCAGCGTGCGCCGCGTATCGAGCGACACCTCGCCGGAGTCCTTGATCTCATCGAGAATGATGTCGTAGTGGTCGGGATTCACCACCACGGCAACCGAATGCCAGTTCTTTGCCGCGGCGCGCACCATCGCCGGCCCACCGATATCGATGCTCTCTATGGCGTCATCCTCGGTGACCTCGGGTCGAGCGACGGTCTGATCGAACGGATAGAGATTGACCACGACCAGATCGATCGCATCGATCCCCTGCTCGGTGAGCTCGGCGACATGAGATGCCTTACGCCGGTCGGCCAGGATGCCGCCGTAGATCTTGGGATGAAGGGTCTTCACGCGCCCGTCGAGAATCTCGGGAGCGCCCGTCACGTCGGACACCTTGATGACTCCAACTCCGGCATCGGATAGCGCGCTCGCCGTCCCTCCCGACGAGATGACCTCGAACCCGGCCGAGACCAGACCGCGGGCGAAGTCCACGACCCCCGTCTTGTCGGTCACGCTGATGAGTGCCCTCTTCATCGTCATCGCGCGCATCCTACGGTGACCGGCGCGGTCGTCAGAGTCAGGCGACGCGTTGGCCGGGAGCCAGTTTTCTGGCGGGAATGCGAAGGCGACCCACCGTGAAGTAACCGGCCGCGAGAGCGAGCGCCACCTCGATCGAGATCCCTGCAGGCCACAGAGCGGGAGGCTCTCGGCCCGATGGTCCGAACGGAACCTGAGCTCCGGCGGGCCGGCGCGACTGGCGAACCGAATCCCTGATCGCCTCGAGCGGATCGGGCACGAACCGAGAGTTCGAGCGCGGGGCCGCGTCGGCCAGCACCACGAAAGGATTCGGGGCGAGGATGACCCAGCGCGCCCCGATCACTCTCTCTTCGGTCACGTAGCCGCCGAACTCATCATCGACCCGCGTTCGCTCCACGGGGGCCGTGATCACGGAAACCCCGAACAGGATCAGTGTGCCGATCGTCAGAAGGAAGACGACTGCATACGACATCACCGCACTCAGCGCGGGCCTTCGTAGCCAGGCTGAAGTCGCAAGTCCAACCGAGAGAAGCACCGCGCATACCAGCGCGAGCACGACATACACCATTACGACCCGGCCGAATCCAACGCCCCTCTCGAGCATCGTCCAGAGCGTCATCGGGATGGAAGCGACCAGAAAAGCCAGCGCTACGAGCATGGCCGACGCGAACTTCGCCAAGAAGATCTCGTGCGGTCTCAACATGGTCGCCTGCAGAACCGCAAGCGTGCCCCGGTCGCGCTCCGAGTTCACCGAGGTCGAGCTCAGGGAGGGCACCACCAGACAGATGAGGGACAACGTGAACAGCATCAGTGAGCCGAACATCGTCGGACCAATCGGGATGCCAGCGACGTCCTCCCCGAACCGGCCGAACGAGCGGAGCTCTGCCTGCGCCGCCATCCGTGCAAGAAACGTTACGCCGGCAAGCACCACGACCCACAACGAGAGAAGGATCCACCAGCGCTTGCCTCTGATCCGTTGCTTGATCTCGCTCAGGATCAGCGCCTTCACGCCCTGTCTCCCTGCTCCATCGCGAGGAACGCTCCCTCGAGGCCTCCGCCGACGGGTGTCATCTCGATCACGCGCACGCCCTGCGAAGTGAGCCGGGCGAGTATGTCGGCGGCGGACTCGTCGTTGATCGTCTCGATGACGACACGATCGGGCGAGATTCGTTCGAACACCACGCCCGCAGCTCGGAGCGGAGTCTCGACGTCGTTCAGGGCTCGGATCTTGTATCGGCGAGCCGCTCCTCCATGCGGAAGCAACGACAGGGGATGCACTCCGCGGCACTGCCCCGCGTCCACGAAGGCAACGTGGTCGGACATCTCTTCGAGCTCGGTGAGGATGTGCGAGCTCACGACGACCGTGACGCCCTCGTCCCTCTGGCGCCGCACGAGATCGCGCAGCTCGATACGCGCCCGTGGGTCGAGACCGCTGGCGGGTTCGTCGAGCAGCAGGATGCGGGGCGAATGAACCAACGTCCGGGCGAATCCGAGCTTCTGCTTCTGGCCGCGCGACAGCGTGTGTACCGGCGAGCTGGACTTGTCGCTGAGTCTCACCAGCGAGAGGAGCTCGCGTGCGCGCCGAGTCGATTGTGCCGCGGGCATCTTGTAGGCCGCGCCGAACAGCTCGAGGTACTCGAGCGAGGTCAGGTCGTCGTAGGTCCCGAAGAAATCGGGCATCCAGCCGACGAAACTGTGAACCTCGAAGGGCCGCTCCACCGGATCGACACCGCCGATACGGGCCCAGCCGCTGTCGGGGGCGAGCAGACCGGAGAGAATCAGCAGGAGCGTCGTCTTGCCCGATCCGTTCGGTCCGACGAGAGCGATGACCTCGCCGGGCGGCAGGGACATCGTGAAACCGTTGAGGGCGCGGGTCGCTCCGAAGCTCCGGCTCAGGTCCTGGCATTCGAGCGCCGGGACGGGCGGCGGTGAGGACGGGGGGGCACCTAAGTGGGCGCTCAACGAGCCCGAATTCTTACTCGGCGGCCGGCCAACTCGACGCGGCCCTCGAGAAACAGCGCGCACACCTCGGGCAGAAGCCGGTGCTCGAGGGCCTTGATGCGCCCGTGCAGGCTTTCCTCGGTGTCGTCGTCCCGCACGGGGGTCGGCTTCTGCATGATGATCGGCCCGTGATCGACGTCGTTGTCGATGAAGTGGACGGTGCTCCCCGTGATCTTCACGCCGAAGTCGAGCGCGTCGCGCACCGCGTGGGCACCCTTGAAGGACGGAAGCAGCGAAGGGTGAAGGTTGATGAGCCGGCCCTCGAAGGCCTCCACGAAAACGGGGGCCAGGATTCGCATGAAGCCGGCGGACACGACGAGATCCGGCTGATGGGCCGCCACCTCGTCTCGCAGAGCCTCGCTCCACGCATCTCGCGATTCATAGTCCTTGGGACGCACGAGCAGGTGGTTCAGTTCCCGCTGCTCGGCCAGCTTCAGTCCCATGCACTCGCGGTCGGCCACGACGGCGACGAGGTCGCCGGGGACCCGGCCGTCACCGCAGGCGTCGGCGAGGGCCTCCATGTTGGAGCCCGAGCCGGAGATGAGCACCACCAAGCGTCCCGCCACGGCTCTCACCATAAGCGGCGTCGTTTGCCGGTGTCCGGGGACTTCTCTCACTCACCCTTGGCTCCGTGTGTGGCCCTCGCTCGCTGGCCGGCCGGCTCTACGCGGGCGCGTTCCTGCGCACCGGTGGAATGGTCGAGCTGAAAGAAGCGTGGGCCCGGCGTCGAGCTAAGTCTCGGCGCCCACCTCGGAAGGGGTCCTCATTCCGAGATCGAGGTCCGCGAGCCCAGGGCCCGAGCGCCCCTCCGCGTAGTCCCGCGCCATCAATCCGGCGAACAGGCCCCCGACGACCACGAGCCCGAGCAGCGCCCCGCTTCCGGTCATCGCGAGGGCGGGGGCCGGGCAGGTGCCCGCCACGGCCCATCCGGTTCCGAAGATGGCCGAGCCGGTGACGTGGTGACGTTCCACCCTGGAGCGGCCGGGACTGATCGGTCCGGCGAACGGCGTCGTCCAGCCGCGCCGCTCGAGCTGCCACACGATCGGTGCCGCGACGGCGACCGCCGAGCCCATGATCAGGTAGGGCTGGAAGTCCTCGAGGAGCAGCATGTTGTGGATGACCTCGTACTCGTTCAGGCCCCCGAGCGCAATCAAGAACCCGAAGGCGATGCCGAAGAGGAGCCCGGCCAGCTTCACAGTTGTCCTCCGGTCAACCAGTGGAGCGCGAAGGTCACGCCGATGGCGACGCTCATGAAGGTCGCCGTTGCGGTGAAGCTCGCCACCGATCGAGCCGAGGTGCCGCAGAGTCCGTGTCCCGACGTGCAGCCTCCCGCCATGCGAGCGCCGTAACCCATCACGACGCCACCGATGGCCAGCACGAGGACGGTGGTGGGAAGCGACCACAGGTCGAGCATGAGCTCGTAGCCCGTGCGGAGCTGCAGTTTTCCCTGGAGAGCGCTGGCGCCCACTGCACCGATGAGGATTCCGGCGAAGTACCAGGCCCTCCACGGCTCGGAGGCGCGTTTTCGGATCGCCGCGATGGTCTGAACGTAGGCGCCGCTGGCGCCGAGCGGTTTGTTTGCGAGGGCGAACATGCCCGCCACGAGGAGGCCGATCAACGGCCCGACGACGTACCACGCGACCCGGTCAGGCAAGAGATCCATCCCACACTCCCCGTCCGAACTCCTGTCCCAAGGAAAGCATGTCTCAGTTTAGGCGGTTTGGACTACGGCGCGAGAGCCTCGACCAGCTCCTTGATGGCCCCCGGATAGCGGTACTGGAGCCCTCCGTGCTTGCCGTCGAACAGATCGAGGGTGTAGCCGACACCGAGCGCATCCAGCTCCTTGGCGAAGGCCTTCGCTCCGAGGTCGAGGAAGTACTCGTCGCTGCGGCCGGCGTCCAGATATATGCGCTTCATCGACTTGAGCGCGCCGGCCCGCCTCGACGCCATGCGCACGGGATCCCATTCGAGCCACCGCTGCCAGATCTCGTCGACGAGCAGGCCGGTGTCGATGTCGAAGGGAAGCAGGGCCTTACCCGGGTTGTCGGGGTCGGGCGAATAGCATGCCGCCATCGCGTACGTGTTGAGGGCAGTGCCGTAGAGGTCGAAGTCGAGGCTGGGGGCAGCTCGAAAGCGCTCGAAGAAGGCATCGAAGCTTCCGTCGAACTTGTCGCGCAGCACGCGGACGGTGACCGGGAACTCCGTTTGATAGCAGGCCTCGAAGAGCGCATCGCCTGCGTGACTCGCAAGAGCGCCGAAGACATCGGGACGCAACATCGGAACCACCATGGCTCCGTAGCCACCCGACGACTTGCCCGTCAGCCCGCGATGATCGCGTGACGCCAGCGTCGGATAGCGCTCGTCGACGAACGGGACGATCTCGTCGCACAAGTAGTCGAGGTAACGACCGGTTGAGGACGAGTTGATGAACTGCGATCCCCCATAGCTCGTCCACGCATCGACGAAGACGACGACTGCGGGAGGGCAGTCGTCCGACGCGAACAGTTGGTCGACGCGCTCGATCATCGTCGGTTCGAATGCACTGCGTCCCAGCCACATGTCGATCTGCCCGGTCATTCCCTGGATGACGTAGACGCTGGGGTAGGAACCGTCGGTCACGCCCGGGGCGCGGTAGACGTACAGCGGGCGGGTGACGGGATCCCCGAGCGGATTGCCGGCGAGAACCTCGGACTCGACGACCAGCGAATCGAAGCGACCTCGGAGCTCTCGCTCCCACGGCGCCCCGGCAACTCCCTCGATCTCCCTCACGGCTACCTCCTCGGCCTCTCCCGCGGAAAAAAGAAAACCAACATCCCCTCCCGGCCCATTCCCTGGGTCCATAGTTCATCTCTTCTTTGCGCTGGTTCCATAGTTCATAGCAAAAAGAGCAAGCGGTTCATCTCAACAACGCGATGAACCATGCAACTAGCGCACAAAGGCGATGAAGTATCATCCCGGGGATATGCCTTGGAAGAGGCATACAGGTCGAAAAGACGCAAGAGAACAACGGGCGCCCGTGCCACCTGGGCCGCGGTCTCGCGCCGACGCTGGGCGCTCAGGGCCGGGCCAAGTCACTCCCACCGCCTAGCTGCCGCGCGCCTCCACGACCAGCTCGGCGACCTCGGTCGGGTTGCGGCCCACCCTCACGCCGGCCGCCTCGAGGGCCTCGGCCTTGGCCTGGGCCGTCCCCCTCGAGCCAGAGATGATGGCCCCCGCATGGCCCATCCGCTTGCCGGGCGGCGCCGTGAAACCCGCGATGTAGGCGACGACCGGCTTGGTCATGTTGTCCTCGATCCACTCGGCCGCTCGCTCCTCGTCGTCCCCGCCGATCTCGCCGACCATCACCACCAACTCGGTCTGACCGTCTGCGTTGAACTTGGACAGCACGTCGATGAAGTCGCTCCCGGGTATGGGGTCGCCTCCGATCCCGACGCAGGTCGACTGACCGAGGTTCTTCTGGCTCAGCTCGTGGACGATCTGGTACACGAGCGTGCCCGAGCGACTCACGAGGCCGATCGGTCCCGCTTCGCAGACCTCGGACGGAATGATGCCGACGTTGGCCTTGCCCGGAGAGATGACGCCGGGACAGTTCGGACCAATCAGAGTCGCCCGCCCGTTCTGCGCCTCCGCCGAGCCGGCCCCGCCCTGGCCTCGGATGTAACCCACCGCGCGCGCCATGTCCATGGCCGGGATTCCCTCGGTGATGGTGATGATGGTGTCGATGCCGGCGTCGTACGCCTCGAGGATCGCATCGGCCGCGAACGGCGGCGGGACGAAAACCATCGAGGTGTTCGCTCGGGTGTCGCTCACCGCCTCGGCAACGGTGTCGAAGATCGGAACGCCCTCGACGTCGCTCCCGCCCTTGCCCGGCGTCACACCGGCGACGAGATCCGTCCCGTAGGCCTTGTTACGAAGTCCGTGAAACCTGCCCTCGCGCCCGGTCAGTCCCTGAACGACGAGCTTGGTGGTGGCATCGACGATGATCGCCATCAGGCGCCACCTCCGCCCGGCGGTCCCGCCGACCCGGCCCCGCCGGCGAGATCGACGGCCCTCTTGGCGGCGCCCAACATCGTGTCCTCCGCATGCAGCATTGCGTGGGGAGCGTCGGCCAGCATCTTGCGGCCCTCCTCCGCGTTCGTCCCATCGAGCCGAACGACGATCGGAATGGTCACGTCGAGCCGGCCGAGCGCGTCGATGATCCCCTCGGCGACGAGATCTCCGCGCGTGATGCCCCCGAAGATGTTCAGAAAGATGCTCTTGACGTTGTCGTCGGACGTGATGACTTCGATCGCGTTCGACAGCACGTCGGCCCCCGCACCACCTCCGACATCGAGGAAGTTCGCAGCATCGCCTCCCGCGGCCTTCACCACGTCGAGCGTCGCCATGACCAGGCCCGCGCCGTTCCCGATGATGCCGATGTCGCCATCGAGCTTGATGAAGTTGAGTCCCTTCTCCTTCGCGAGGCGTTCCTGCTCCGGGACCTCGTGCGCGGCCCGCAGCTCGCCGAAGTTCGGGTGACGGTAGTCGGCCGAGTCGTCGACGGTCACCTTCGCGTCGAGCGCGACGACTTTGCCGTCGCCGGTCAGCACCAACGGATTGATCTCGACAAGCGACGCGTCCAGCTCGACGAACGCGCGGTAGAGCTTCGGGATCATTGCGATCGCGCCCTTGCGCGCCGCGGGGTTCAGCTTCGCCCCGAACACGAGCTTGCGCGCGTGGAAATCGCTGATGCCGAGCGAGGGATCGACGTGCACACGGGCGATGGCATCCGGGTTCTCGTCCGCGACCTGCTCGATCTCGACTCCGCCCTCTGCGCTCATCATGCCGAGGAACTTGCGCTCGCTGCGGTCGACGAGAAACGAGAGGTAGTACTCCTCTTTGATGTCCCCGGCTCGCTCGACGAGAACCCGCTTGACGGTGTGACCCTTGATGTCCATGCCGAGAATCTGCTCGGCGACCTCACGGGCCTCCCCCGCGGACTCTGCGACCTTGATTCCGCCGGCCTTGCCGCGGCCCCCGACCTGCACCTGGGCCTTAACGACGACCTTGCTCCCGAGTCCCTCGGCCGCGGCCGCGGCCTCGGCGGGGTTGGAGGCGACTCGTCCCTCGGGGACGGGCACCTCGAAACGCCTCAGCAGTTCCTTGCCCTGGTACTCGAACAGGTCCAAGAAGCTATGCCTCCTGCTTGTCGGATACGTGTTCCCGCACCCAGCCGACGATCGTGGTCGTCGTGGCGCCGGGGGTGAATATCTCGCTGATGCCGGCTGCCTTGAGGGCCGGGATGTCGTCCTCGGGGATGATTCCGCCTCCAAAAACGTCTATCTCCGAGGCGCCCTGCTCCTCGAGCAGCCGCACGACCTTCGGGAACAGCGTCATGTGCGCCCCCGAGAGACAGGAAAGCCCGACGGCGTCGACGTCCTCCTGGATCGCCGCGGAGGCGATCTGCTCGGGCGTCTGGTGCAGGCCCGTATAGATGACCTCCATACCGGCGTCTCTCAGCGCCCGGGCGACGACCTTGATGCCCCGGTCGTGACCGTCGAGGCCGGGCTTTGCAACCAGTATTCGCGGTCGTCCGGATGGCAGAGCAAGTCTCCTGGTCAGGGGATTGTTACCGTCGGAGGCTAACTCACTTGGAACTGGAGGCGGATTGAAGGCGGTTGCGCATTTGGTCGACCAAGGCTCGTTCGAGCCGGTCGCCGACGACCTCTCGACCGCCGACCCGCTCGGCTTCCCCGGTTACCTCGATGCGATGTCCCGGACGCGGGAGCGATCGGAATCCGACGAGTCCGTCGTGGCGGGACCGGCTCGCATCGGTGGGATCGAGGTCGAGCTCGCGGCCTTCGATTTCTCCTTCTTCGGGGGCTCGGTCGGAGAGGTCGCCGGTGAGCGCGTCGCCCGTTCGCTAGAGCGAGCCACCGAGCGGCGGGTCCCCTTCGTCGCCCGCCTGACTACCGGCGGCTCGCGCATGCAGGAAGGGATGCGTTCCCTGGTGCAGATGGCGCGCGTCGCGTCCGCTCGGATCGCCTTCGAGGCCGCGGCTCAGCCGTTCGTCGCGGTACTGGCCGACCCGGCGACCGGGGGGCCGCTCGCCAGCATCGGCTCCCTCGCGGACGTCACGATCGCCGAGGCCGGCGCGCGCATCGGCTTCGCCGGCCCCCGCCTGGTCGAGTCGTTCACGGGTCGCCGGCTGGCCGGGTCGCACAGCGCCGAGACGGCACTGGGGGCCGGGCTCGTTGACGCGGTCGTTCCTCCGATCGAGATCGGCCGAACGGTCGCGCACGTGCTCGGCGTTCTCGCCCCGGACAATCCGCAACGAGCGGACCGCCCGACGCCGGCCTCTGCCGAGCGACCGTCCGGCTGGGACGTCGTGCAGATCGCGCGCGCGAAAGACCGCCCGACCGGGCCCGAGTTGCTGAGCGAGAGTCTCGACTCGCACGTCGTTATCCAGGGCGACCGGGCCGGGCGCGAGGATCCCGCCGTTGCGGTCGCACTCGGCCGTCTGCGAGGCAGCCGACTGTTGATGATGGCGCTCGACCGTTTGACGGCCCCCGGTCCGGCGGCGTATCGCAAGGCTCGCCGCGCTGTTGATATCGCACGCCGACTCAGACTTCCGATCGTCACGTTGATCGACACGCCGGGAGCCAATCCCTCCGAAGCGTCCGAGAACGCGGGTATCTCCAGCGAGATCGCACTGCTCATCGAAGCGATGCTGCGGGCGGAGGTGCCGGTGCTCGGCGTCATTACGGGTGAGGGCGGCAGCGGCGGGGCACTCGCCTTCGCGGTCGGCGATCGGCTCGTCGCCTACGCGGGCTCCGCCTTCTCCGTCATCGCGCCCGAGTCGGCCGCGGAGATCCTGTGGCGCGACTCGGCGCGCGCTCGGGAGGCGGCGAACGTGTTGAAGCTGGGCGCTTTCGAGCTCGAGCGCCTGGGCATCGCCGACGAGGTCGCCTCCGAACCCCTGAGCTCCGACTCACTTGCATCGACAGTCGCCTATCATCTGCACTCGTTGACCTCGAACCGGGGGCCGGGCGCCGACCTGGTGGCGGCCCGACTCGAACGCTGGAGAGCAAGTGCCGAGTAAGGAAGACAAGAGGATGCGCGCCCGCGCGGCGCAAAAAGCTGCCGAGGCGCGCAGGCGCAAAGAGGAGCTGAGGCGTAGGCGAAGGGGACGTATCGCGTCCGGAATCGCCATCCTCGCAGGACTCGCCGTCATCGCGGTGTTCGTGATCGGGAGTCAAAGCGGTGACGACGAGGACACCACCCAGACCGGCGGCCAGCAGGAGTCCGGGGGCAACCCCGGGTGCGACGCCGGCGAACCGCCCGAGAACGACGCTCAGCAGTATGAGCAGCCCACAACCCAAGAGCAGGTCCTGAACGCCGGGGCCGACTACTGGGCCACCATCGAGACGAGCTGCGGAACCATCGAGGTCGACCTTCTCGAGGAGCGCGCGCCGTCGACCGTGGCGAACTTCGTGTTCCTCGCCGAGGAGGGTTTCTACGACGGGCTCACGTGGCACCGGGTCATCAACGAGTTCGTGGTTCAGGGCGGGGATCCCAAGGGCGACGGGAGCGGGGGCCCCGGCTACGAGTTCCCCGACGAGCTCCCGGACAAGTCCAAGGTCTACACCTTCGGGGCGATGGCGATGGCGAACTCCGGCCCCGACACGCAGGGAAGCCAGTTCTTCTTCGTGACCCACGACGCCGAGAACGCGCTCACCGGCGAGAGGAAGCTCGAGCCCGCCGGACTGCAGCCGCTCTACTCGTACTTCGGGCAGGCCTCCGAGGAGTCCTACGAGACCCTGGACACGATCCAGAAGGTCGAGGTCGGCACCGAAGGGGAGACGAAGGATCGCCCGGTCAATCCTGTTTACATCCTCTCCGTCACGATCGAAGAGCGCTAAAGTGCTCCGCCCGGTGACGTTTGCGAGAACCTCCAAGATGTTGGGCGGGGCACAAGTTAGAGCCGAACGCGCGGGATCTCTCCGGTATCCGCGTCGTCCGGCCCCTTATGAGCAGGTGATTCATTGAGCCGTTCAGTGAAGTCGCGGTAGAAGTCGTCCGGGCGCGGAATGAACGCTATCGACTCGAGCGCCTGGTTCTGTCCCGCCGACTCCAGGACGAGCTCTCCGTAGTTCAGCGCCCTGGCGATGAGCCCCCGCTGATAGGTGAGGTCGGTGACCTTCGCAAGCGGCATCGAGGCCACGCGGCGCGTGATGATTCCCGAGACCTCGACGATGCGCTTGTTGGTTACGAGCACCCGTTCGATCTGCCACTCGAACCACCTCCAGATGGCTCGAAACGAGAAGGCCATGGCGACTACGAAGGTAAAGGTGTCGATCGGGTTCGAGTCGCTCGGCAAGTCGAGCCAGTTATGGATCACGAAGACCATCAACCACGCCACGACAGCCTGAGCGACGGGCCATAGCAGCGCGGCTCCGTGCTTGCGAACCTCGAAGGCAACCTCCTCGCCCGGCGACAAATACTTGTCGTAGTTGATCCGGGGGCCGTACGACCAGCTCAGCCAGAGACGACGCCTGGGCATCAGAAGAGGTCGGAGAGGAAATCCGAGAACGCGTTCGCGGTCGCGCTGAGCACGTCACCGAGGCTCTGCCCCGTCGTTCTCACGACGTCGGCGGCGTCGCTCGGCGACTGAACCATGAAAAACACGAAAAAGCCGAGAAGCAGCAGCCCGGCGATTTTCTTGAGATTCATATCGGGCCCAGTCTACGGGGGAGGCGCGCCCCGGAGTCGGATTAACCGTGTAGTCCGGACGCTCGGTATCCAGTGGCTAGAAGATCCATTGAAGCACGACGATGAGACCGATGATGGCCAGAACGGTCCACACGATTCCCATAGGTAACCTCCTAATGCTTGACTCACCCAACCGCCTCCGCGCCCAGTGCGAGGCTGTCTTTAGCTCGTACCCCTGGTGCGCAATGTCAATCCTACGGAGTCACCCGCTGCGTTGGTCAGACGACCTTGATCGGCGCGAGCGTCAGGTCGAGACGCTTGTCCGAGCCCATGTCGGGGAAGTGGATCGTCGCCTCCATGCCGAGCGCGCTCTGGCGCAGGTCGACGATGATCCCGCGCCCCCAACGTGTGTGCTCGATCTCGGCCCCCACCTTGAAGCGGGACAGGTCCCGCCCGCCCACCGACTTCGGCTTGTCCACCGAGGTGCGCCGGGTCGTGAACAGGTCCTTCTTGTCGGCCTCCTTGATGAGGTCGTCGGGGATCTCCCTGAGAAAGCGCGACGGGGTGTTGTAGTTGGCGTCCGGCCCCCACAGCCTCCGCCTCCACGCGTTCAGCAGGTAGAGACGTTCCTGCGCGCGGGTGATTCCGACATAGCAGAGCCGCCGCTCCTCCTCGAGCTGTTCGGGATCGGCGAGCGAGCGCATGTGCGGGAAGACCGCCTCCTCCATGCCGACGATGAAGACGATCGGGAACTCGAGGCCCTTTGCGTTGTGCAGCGTCATGAAAGTGACGCCGGTCTCTTCGCCCTCCTCCTCGTCCGTGTCGTTGACGAGCGCGACGAGCTCGAGGAAATCGGTGAGGCTTCCCTGCTGCGTGTTCTCGTCGTACTCGGCCGCGCTGCCGGCGAGCTCTTTGAGGTTCTCCTGACGAGAGAGCGACTCGAAGCTGCGGTCGGCCTGCAGCTCGGTCATATAGCCGGTGATCTCCCACGTCGACGCGACGATGTCGGTGATCGGAACGCCAGAGTGATCGAGGTCGCGGATGTGAGCCAGGATGCGACCGATCTCGAGGGCGCCGCCGCGCGCCTTCTTGTTGAGCCTGTCGACCTCCTCGGCGTAGTCGAACGCGTTGCCGAGCGGCATCACGCGTGAGGCGGCGAAGGCCTGGATCTTCGAGATCGAACCCGGACCGATGCCCCGCTTGGGAGCGCCGCAGATGCGCTCGGCGCTGATCGTATCGAGTGGGTTCATCGCCGCGCGCAGCCACGCCATCATGTCCTTGATCTCTTTGCGGTCGTAGAAGCCGACCCCACCGACGACGCGATAGGGAAGGCTCGCCGCATTGAACGCCTCCTCGAGCACGCGGCTCTGCGCGTTGGTCCGATAGAAAACCGCGACATCGGCGTGGGGGTGTCCCTGGTCGGAGAGCTTGCGCACTTCCTGCGCGACCCACGCGGCCTCGTCGTGCTCGTCCGACCCGTGGTAGCGAACGATGCGTTCGCCGCCTTCCTGCGCGGTCCACAGCGCCTTGGGCTTGCGCATCGCATTGTTTTCGATTACCGCGTTGGCCGCGTCGAGGATCGTGCGCGTCGAGCGATAGTTCTGCTCGAGCGTGATGACCTTGGCCTCGGGCCAGTCGCGCTCGAAGTCGAGCAGGTTCTTGATCGTCGCCCCGCGGAATGCATAGATGCCTTGGTCCGCGTCGCCGACGACGAAGATGTTGCGCCACTTGCCGGCAAGCAGAGTCGCGAGCCGCGACTGCGCGTGGTTCGTGTCCTGGAACTCGTCGATCAGGACGTGGCGGAAACGGCCCTGGTAGCGCGCGAGCGCGTCGGGGTGCTTGTCGAAGACCTCGACGGTTCGCATGATGAGGTCGTCGAAGTCGAACGCGCTCTGCTCGGCGAGCCGCTTCTCGTACTCGGTGTAGACCAGCGCGATGCGTTTCTCGTAGGGGTTGTCGGCGAAGTCCGAGAACAGACCCGCGTCCATCAGCTTGTTCTTCGCGTTGCTGATGGCCGCCGCCACGCCGCGCGGAGGAAGTCGCTTCTCGTCGATGTTGAGGTCCTTGAGGATCATGCGGATCAGGCGCAGCGAGTCGCTCGAGTCGTAGATCGAGAAGCTGTTCGCATAGCCGAGCCGGGGGGCCTCACGTCTCAGGATGCGCACGCACGCGCTGTGGAAGGTCGAGACCCAGATCTCGTCGGCCGTCGGCCCGATGAGGTCGGCGACCCGGCTGCGCATCTCGCCCGCGGCCTTGTTCGTGAACGTGATTGCGATGATCGATTCGGGCGCGATCCCGTTCTCGAGCAGGTATGCGATTCGGTAGACGAGGACCCTGGTCTTGCCCGATCCGGCCCCCGCGACGACGAGCACGGGTCCCTCCGGCATCTCGACCGCGGCACGCTGGACCGGGTTCAACCCGGACAATAAATCCATGCTTGTCATTATGCCCGGTGCGGCAAACCACTCCGCGGCTGTTGTGCGAGATGGAGTGCTCTGCTAGGGCGGTCCCAGGCGCTGGACCCGAGGCTCGCTGAAGCGGAACGGCTCCCCGTTTCTCCATGCGACGTACTCGCCATGTCGATCGCCGATGTGCCGCACGAGCGGCAGCAGGGTTTCGGGGGGCCGGGCATAGTCCGCTGCGATCGAGACGGGCACGTCATCGGGACTCAAAGCCTCGGCCGAGTAGGGCGACCCCACCAGGGGCCCGAACACAACCAGGTTCTCGGTACCGGGCAGAGCCGCGCTGGGAACGGTGATCGCGTTGGGCAGATCGAGGTTAAGGCGTTGCTCGCCCAACTCCTGGCAAGGCCCGTAGTCGTCGCCGATGATTTGCTGTGGCTCGAGATCGAACGACTCGGCAGTGTCGAACGTTAGGCGTTCCGCTTCCATCTCGAAGCGGGCCACCCAGAGCCGCTGTCGAATCTCGGCGACGTCCTCGGAACTTCGTATTCCTTGGCCCCTCAGCACCTCAGCCCATGGCGTCAACGGGTGAAGCGAC
>WHSV01000158.1 GCA_009379915.1 Actinomycetota bacterium
GGAGGGTGGACGAGAAAGGGGCCCGCGCCTAACGCGGAAGCCCTGCCCACCCGTACTACTTCGCTACCCGGTCGAGTGAACGAATCAACCCGAACGGGGGATTTCTAGGCAAAGCCTAGTTGGCGCAAGGTGCGTAGGCAACCCATTTTCCCTAGCCCTCGCGGACCAATATTGCGTATTGATCTCGAAAAGCCATTGACGGTAATGATCGCCGAACGCCATCGCACGATCGCGCAGTCGCTATCGTCTCTCGTAAGGGAGCTTGGCAACGCCGAAGTTGTGGCAGAGGTCAACACCGCCGCCGCGGCCCTCGAGATCGGCCAGGCCCTGGCCCCCGACGTCGCGATCATCGATCTCGAGCTCTCTCCCAACTGCTCACTCGTGTCATTGTTGTCCGATACGTCCCCGGAAACCCGCATCGTGGTTCTGGGGGATCGTGACAGGGGCACCCCCCTTGGATTGGTTGACGCCCTCGCCTCCGGCGCCGTGGGAGCAATCTACAGAGACGAAATGTCACTTCATGACTTGGTTCGGGCCGTCCGCTCGTCTTCGCCCGAGCGGCCGGTGGTCGCGGACGAAGCGGCCGGGGTCCTCCTGGGCTCTTATGTCGACGCCCTCTCGGAGAAGCGCAGGCGTGACCACTCGATCATCCGTGCGCTCGCCGCGGCCGTCGAGGCACGCGACTCAGGAACCGGACAACACCTTCACAGGGTCACTGATCTCGCACTTCGCTGCATGACGGAGATCGACGAGGGTTTGGCCCGCAACGAGGAGATCCACTACGGATTCACGCTGCACGACGTCGGAAAGATCGGTGTGCCGGACGACATCCTGAACAAGCCCGGTCCGCTTTCTGTCGATGAGTGGAGCGTCATGCGGACCCATCCCCAGCTGGGGGCTAGGATCGTCGAGCCGATCGGCTTCTCGGGCGCGACGATGGGGATCATCCTGCATCACCATGAAAGGTGGGATGGAACGGGCTATCCGAATGGATTGAAGGGGGTCGAGATTCCGCTGGCCGCTCGCACCTTCGCGGTTGCCGACGCATACGACGCGATGACCTCGGAGCGCCCCTATCGCGCCGGCATGACGGATGATGACGCGATCCGTATCATCATGGACGAGCGCGGAAACGCTTTCGACCCGGACATCGTCGACGTCTTTCTCGGGCTGTATTTGTAGAGAAAATGGGATGAGAGCGGCGAATGGGGTGAAAGACCTTGGGGTGAAGGGTTCTGTGGCACTCGTAGGCTTCGAACGGGAACTGTCCAAAATCACGGGCGTTCGAAGTGTGCGCGTGGTTGGGGGAGCCCGGCCGTCCGAGATCCACGTGGTGGCGGGCCGCGCGCGTTCGCCCAAGCAGATAGTGCGAGATGTGCAATCCCTCGCCGTAGCCGGCTTCGGCGTGAGCATCGACCACCGAATCGTGTCGGTCGTTCAGATCGATGAGGAACCCCTCCCGACAACCCGCCCGAGCACGGCTAGAGCTCGCCTTCAGGCATCCGGTCGGCCCATAGTCGAATCAGTCCGATCCAACGTCGAGGGGGACAAGAGATTGATCCACGTGGTGTTGGGGTGGCCCGAGGGCGCTCGGACCGAGGGTCAGGCCAGGTCCGGAACTTCGCGCGAGCTCCAGGCTCGAGCCGCGATGGAGGCGACCGTCGAGGCGCTGGCCCCCGCTCTGACGGTTCGATCGATGCGGATCGAAGTCGAGCACACGTTCCTTCAGCCGATGGGCCGCGACGAAGCCATCGTGGTAAAGGCCACCGTCTACGAGGGCGACGAGGTCACTCCCGTCACGGGGGCCGTCCTGGTCGAAGACGAGGTTGCCGCAGCCGGCGTCAGGGCCCTCCTCCATGCGGTCAACCGGAAGCTGCGTCCGCCGTCAACTCTCCCCATCTAGTCTGCCTGTAGGCCAGTAACGCCAGTCCGGCGGCGAGCACGAGGTCGCCTGCCGACCAGATCCCGAGCGCGGGCAACGGGATGATGTCCCCGAGAAAGCCCAAGCGGGTGTCGTCGTCGAGAGCTTCGTGCTTCAGCGCCCCCTCCGAAATCTCGAGTTCTTCGCCTCCGGCCGCGCGCACTGCGTCGGCGGACACCGGCATTGCGCCGTTTGCGGTGATTACGGTGAGATTCATGAGCAGCCCGACCGCTGCAATGAGCAGGCCCGGCAGCGAACGGTTCACGGTCAGCCACGCCAACACGAACAGGTTGGACACGAGGAGCACCGTCAGTCCCGCCACGTCGTTCATCCATGACGGCGACCAGAAGCCGAAGACGATCTGAAGCGCCAGCCCGAAAAGCAGAAGAGGGGTGGCTCGGAACTTCGTGGCCGAGAGACGTTCGAGCGAACCGCCCTGCAGGAGTGCCACGACGACGGCGATGACTGCCACCAGTAGGGCTATTTCCACGGCTCTTCCAGGAGCTCGGGGAGCATGGTCACAGGATACGAGTTGTGTGTCGGACCAAGGTAGTGACCTCGGCTATCACGCCTTTGCGATGGGCGCTGTGACCTACGTCACAGCAGGGACTTGGGGCTTGGGTCAGGGTTGATGCGCCCGAAATGCGAGGGTTAGTGTTGGCGCGTCTAGCGGAAGGGCGGCAATGCAGGAGACGAAAACCCGGACTCCAGCCGAAGAAGTGCCTTCCTCGCGCCCACCCTGGATCCGAGCGGTCGCCATCGCCGCCGCCGTGGCCTTGCTGGGAGGAGTCCTCTACGCCACCTGGCAAGCGGCTGCGGGCAACGACGACCCGGAGCCGGACCCAATC
>WHSV01000004.1 GCA_009379915.1 Actinomycetota bacterium
TCCTTGTGGGCGCTAGTGGGATCGAACCACTGGCCTCTGCCGTGTGAAGGCAGCGCTCTCCCGCTGAGCTAAGCGCCCGGGCCGGCACATGATACTCGTGCCGGTTGGCGTCGACCCGGCCGAGGCCTGGTCGGGGGTGTCCTGGCTCGATCTTGCCCTTGCGACTGGGCCCCCGAGCCAACTCTTCGCCGATTTGGTCGGTATGTGCGACCATGGAGGGCGAAAGAGGGCACGGACACGCCGGCCAACTTGATCCTGGATCGTAGTTTCGACTAAAAACGACGCCGGGCGTCCGCTGATGGTCGAAGGTCGGGACCAGACCTAAGTCGCGCGACAGCTCTCCTACTAAGCTAAGCCTTCGCGTCCGACTGGTCCTTCGCTCGCTGCAAAGAGGCATCTATCTCGCGCCACGCCGCGTCCACTCCCTCGTGCCCCTGGGTCGACGACGTCTTGTTCGGCTCGAGCATCTTGTAGACGTCGAAGAAGTGCTCGATCTCGCTCATGATGTGAGGCGGAAAGTCCTCGATCGTCTTCATCTCGGACCAATGCGGGTCGGTGTCCAGAACGCAGACGATCTTGGCATCGTGGCCCTTCTCGTCCTCCATCCAGAGGATCCCCACCGGACGCGCATCGGGTATCCAGCAGCCGGGAAACGTCGGATCCTCGAGAAGGACGAGCGCATCCAGTGCGTCGCCGTCCTCACCGAGAGTGTGCGGAATGAAGCCGTAATCGGCGGGGTAAGTCGTGGCCGAGAACAGCCGGCGGTCGAGTTTGTAAATGCGGCGCTCGGCATCCCACTCGTACTTGTTGCGGCTCCCCTTCGGGATCTCGACCACCACGTCGATCGTGGAGCGCTCGTCACTCATGCGCAAACAATATTCCAGCACTCCACAAGTCTCCCGGCGAGCGCTGATTGAAGCTACGCCGAGCGACGCGCCGCCGTGCGTTTGCGGCTCTTGGTTGCGGCGACCCGACGGGGCGCGGCTCTCCTTGGCTCTTCGCCCACGCCGAGAGCGATTCGAAGGAACTCTCCCGTGTAGGAGCCCGAGGCGAGTGCGACCTCCTCGGGGGTTCCGGCCGCAACGATCTCGCCACCGCCGTTGCCGCCTTCGGGGCCGAGATCGATGATGTGATCGGCGGTCTTGATCACTTCGAGGTTGTGCTCGATGACAACTACCGTGTTTCCGTTGTCCACCAGCCTGTGCAGCACACCGAGGAGTTTCTTGACGTCCTCGAAGTGCAGGCCGGTGGTCGGCTCGTCGAGGATGTAAAGAGTGCGTCCGGTCGACCGCTTCGACAGCTCACTCGAAAGCTTGACCCGTTGAGCCTCACCACCCGAGAGCGTGGGGGCCGGCTGTCCGAGCTTGATGTAACCGAGCCCCACGTCTCGCAAGGTCGTCATATGGCGAGCGATCGGTGGAATGGCCGTGAAGAACTCACACGCCTCTTCGACGCTCATCTCGAGAACCTCGGACACGTTCTTGCCTTTGTACCGAACCTGCAGAGTCTCCCGGTTGTAGCGCTTGCCCTTGCAGACCTCACACGGAACGTAGATGTCGGGAAGGAAGTGCATCTCGATCTTGATGGTCCCGTCGCCCATACAGGCCTCACAACGTCCGCCTCGCACGTTGAAGCTGAAGCGACCAGGCTGATAACCGCGTCGTCGCGCATCCTGCGTCTTGGCAAAGAGCTTTCGAACATGGTCCCACACGCCGGTATAGGTCGCCGGGTTGCTACGAGGCGTCCGTCCGATGGGGCTCTGATCGATGTCGATGACCTTGTCGACGTCGCCGAGTCCCTTGATCGACCCGTGCTTACCGGGAACCAAGCGCGCCTGCCGGTTGAGCTTCTGGTGCACCGCCTTGTAGAGGATGTCGTTGACCAGCGTTGATTTGCCGGAACCAGACACACCGGTTACGCAAATGAAGTTGCCCAACGGGAATGCCGCGTCGATGCTCTTCAGGTTGTGCTGACGAGCCCCCTTGACGACCAACTCGCCGCGCTCGACGAGTCGCCGCTGCACGGGAATGTCGATGCTCTTGCGTCCCGCCAGGTAGTCACCCGTGAGCGACGTTGGGGTTTGCAACAGTCCGTCCAGATGGCCGGAGTAGACGATCTCGCCGCCGTGCTCCCCCGCGCCGGGTCCAATGTCGACCACGTGATCCGCTACACGAATCGTTTCCTCGTCGTGCTCCACCACTATCAGCGTGTTCCCCATGTTGCGGAGGCGCACGAGAGTGTCGATCAGCCGACGGTTGTCCCGCTGATGGAGTCCGATCGACGGCTCGTCCAGCACGTAGAGAACCCCAACGAGCCCGGAACCGATTTGAGTCGCAAGCCTGATGCGCTGAGCCTCCCCACCGGCGAGCGTTGCCGAGTTGCGCGACAGGGTCAGATAGTCGAGCCCCACATCCAGCAGGAAGCCCAGACGGGCATGGATCTCCTTCAGCAGTCGCTCGGCGATGAACGTCTCGCGATCGTTGAGCTCGAGCTTGCGCAGGAAGTCGTAGACCTCGCCGATCGGCAACGAGCTGACCTGATGGATGTTCTCGCCACCAAGCGTGACCGCGAGCGATTCCGGCCGGAGCCGCGCCCCCTTGCACTTGGGACAAGGAACCTCTCGGAAGTACTGCTCGTAACGCTCTCGGGCGTAGTCCGAGTCGGTCTCGTCCCGCCGGCGCTCGAGCCAGGTGATGATGCCCTCGAAGACCGTCCAGTACGAGCGCTGACGTCCGTAACGGTTCTTGTAGCGGACGTGGATGTCCTCGGAGTCGTCACCGTAGAGGACGATGTCGCGTGCCTTCTTGGGCAGCCTTTTGAACGGCACGTCCGTTCTGAAACCGAAGGTGGACGCGGCCCCATCGATCAATCGGGTGAAGTACTCGCTCTTGCCCGACCACGGGGCGACCGCCCCCTCGTCGAGTCTCAAATCGGGGTCCGGGATGACGAGTTCCCTGTCGACCTCGAGGTGTGTGCCCAGCCCATCGCAACGCTCACAGGCTCCGTAGGGTGAGTTGAAGGAGAAGTTCCTGGGAGCGAGCTCGTCGAAGCTGATGTTGTCGAAGGTGCACGCAAAATGCTGGCTGAACAAAATGTCCTCGGACGGATCGTCGACCAGGTCGATCGCCGCGATCCCATCCGCCAGCTTGAGCGCGGTTTCAATCGAATCGTTGAGCCGGCTGCGGATGCCCTCTTTGAGCACCAGCCGGTCGACGATGACGTCGATGTCGTGCTGGTGGTAGCGGTCCAGCCGGATCTTCTCCGAGAGATCCCGCACTTCGCCGTCGATGCGGGCACGCGCGTACCCGCGACGGGCGAGTTCCTCGAGCGCCTGGGTGAACTCGCCCTTGCGACCCTTGACGATCGGTGCCAGCACCTGGAAGCGCGTCCCCTCGGGCAGGTCGAGGATCTGGTCGACGATCTGCTCCGGCGTCTGCCGGGCGATCGGCCTCCCACACAGATGACAGTGAGGTCGCCCGATCCGGGCGAACAGCAGGCGGAGGTAGTCGTAGATCTCGGTGATCGTGCCGACGGTCGATCGTGGGTTCTTGGGAGCCGATTTCTGGTCGATCGAGATCGCCGGGCTCAGGCCCTCGATGAAATCGACGTCGGGCTTGTCCATCTGGCCCAGGAACTGACGGGCATAGGAGCTGAGCGACTCGACATAGCGGCGCTGGCCCTCGGCGTAGACGGTGTCGAAGGCCAGGGAGGACTTCCCGGAGCCGGAGATCCCGCAAAAAACGATCAGCGAGTTGCGGGGCAACTCCAGATTGACGTTTCTCAGATTGTGCTCTCGGGCCCCCCGAATGACGAGGTTGCCGCTCTGCGGAGGAGGTGAGGACATCGGCTCACAGGGTAAACGACGCGCGTGTAACTAGTCGCCCCCCGGAGCAGGGTTTCGGCGTCCCGGCCCAGGGCTCATTCGCATCTGCCACCTCTCCCCTCTTTCGCGACTCCGAGCGTGATGGGGCGGCCGACCTGCGCGTCTTAGGAGAAATGATCCCAGTTGGGAACCAACCTGCGACCATGAGTGCCGAGATGACGGCTGAGCGAGGGCGGCGGCGGCTCGAGGACCTCTACGCCGCGCACGGGCCCGAGGCGGTTCGCCTCGCCTTCCTCCTTACCGGAGACCGAGACCTCGCCGGAGGACCTCGCCCAGGACGCATTCGTTCGCGTCGCCCGACGGTTCGGCGATCTTCGCAGGCCCGAGGCCTTCGGTCCCTATCTCCGGAGGACCGTCGTGAACCTGTGCAAGGGGCACTGGCGGCGGCGCAAAGTCGAGCGGAGCTACCTGGCCCGCGCCGCCGCGGAGCAGCACGCGGCCAGCAACGAGTTGCCGGACATCGGCCTCCGCGACGCCCTCTGGAACCAGCTCCAGGCGCTACCCCACCGGCAGCGGGCGGCCGTCGTGCTT
The DNA here is from genome assembly GCA_009379915.1 of Actinomycetota bacterium. Lineage (GTDB taxonomy): Bacteria > Actinomycetota > CADDZG01 > CADDZG01 > WHSQ01 > WHSV01. The sequence goes on from WHSV01000004.1 coordinate 4,415, forward strand.
CGTTTCTACGAGGACCTCTCCGAGCATCAGACTGCGGAGCTACTCGACTGCTCACCCGGGGCGGCCAGGGCCCTGGTGGCCCGGGCGATGGAAACCCTTCGAGCCAACGTTGGAGCGTGAACCCATGACCGATCTCGACAGAGAGCTGAAGTCCATGCTTAGAGCCCGTTCCGACGACGCCCACCCCTCGCCGGCGATCCCGCCCGCGACGCTGCGGAAAGCCCGCATCCAGAGGGCGATGGTGGGCGTCGGGACCTGCGCGGCGGTCGTGGCCCTCGGTATCGGAGGGTTCCTGGCCGCGACCGGCGCCGACCGGACCCCCGACGGCACCCACGTCGCCACCCCCCAGGTCGTGGCGTCTGAAGATCCGGCCAGGTTTGCATCCGGAAAAATCGAGGACACGCGCTGGTCCCTGGCGGCGCGGGCCACCGCCGACGGTATCTGCGTGACGGTGGAGGAAACGACGGAGTCGGCGCGAAGCAGCTCCGCGGACTCCAACACCCTGTGTGGCATCAGCGGGGACGATCTCTCGCTGACGCAGGTCTCCTTCGACGGGGTGGACCCCGTTCTCGTTTTCGGAACCGTCCCCTCCGGAGCGCAAAGCGCCGAACTGGTCCTGGAGGACGGTTCGACGAAGGAGCTGAGACTCCGGCTGCGCGGACGTGTAATGGCGGACGAGTCCTACTACGTGGCGGTGGTGGACGACGCTGCGACGGAGGGGGCCGTTGTCGTCCTCGAGCGGGACGGCACCGAGATGGACCGCCGGGGGCTATGCGCTCCTCGGGCACCTCAGATGTTGAACCGGCGCGGGATAAACGTCCCTTTGTTCTGCGGAGACGGGCGGGGGTAGCTCCGCGATCTGCTAGAGGGTCGGTTTCATGGTCATCGCCCAGACGACGACGATCAGGATGACGAGCTCGATCCGGGAGAGGGTGAAGAGCCGGCGGAGGTTCGTCTGGACCTGAGAGTCCTCCGCTCCCCGTTCCTCCATCAGCTTCCCGGTCTTACCCGACACGGGGCCGAGGTAGAACGCTCCGTTGATGAACGAATAGAGAAAACCGGCGATGCCGATGATGATCCAGAGCTGCTCGAAGTCCCATCGGTCGAGCGTCATGATGACCCCTGCGATGACGATCAGGATCGACGCGGGCGTCAGGACGCGAGTACCGATCCATTCAACTTGTCGAGCGAATTTGGCCATCTACACGGATCGTTCGCCAGCTGCAGCCTGGTTCCGATGATCTGGAGATTCAAGGCGCCGCCCACCCAGACGATTGCCATGAGTACGTGGACGAACAACCAGAAGTCGTACATTCCGACACTCCTCCCCTAGCGACTCAGGGGAACTTAATACGGCAGGCCGGCGAAGTTAAGCACTCTGGCAAATCTCTTTCCGCCAAACGGGGCAAATGGTTCGGTTCGAACGCCAGATTAATTGAACCTTAAGGGCACTCACAGGGGTCGCCTCGGGACTCACGGATGTTTTCGTGCGCGACCGCAAGACGGGTAAGACGAGGCGGGTGAGTGTCCGGTCCAACGGCAACCAGGGAAACGGGCCGAGTCAGATCCCGGACATCTCGAGCTCCGGCCGCTTCGTCACCTTCCTGTCCAACGCAAGCAACCTGGTTCCCGGCGACACGAACGGGGTAGCCGACATCTTCGTCCGCGACCGCAAAAACAACAAGACGACTCGAGTCAGCACCCGGTCCAACGGAAACCAGGCAAACGGCCGCAGCAGCCTGCCGAAGATCTCGGGCGACGGCCGTTTCGTTACCTTCGAGTCTTCGGCCAGCAACCTGGTCGGTGGCGACACGAATGGTCTGACCGACATTTTCGTCAAGGACCGCAAGACCGGCAAGATTCGCCGCGTGAGCTTGAGATCCAACGGAGCTCAGGCGAACGCCTCCTCGAACTTTGCCGACATCTTCCCCAGCGGCCGCTACGTGACCTTCACCTCGTCCGCCACCAATCTCGTGCGCGGCGACACGAACGGGGTGGGCGATGTGTTTCTGCACGATCGCAACAACAAGAAGACGCAGCGCGCGATCCTCGGAAACGCCGGCCAAGGTACCGGCGCGAGCCTGCTGTCCAGCGTCAGCAACAAGGGCCAGGTGGTCTTCGCCTCGACGGCCAGCAACCTGGTCGGTGGCGACACGAACGGCAGCATCGATGTCTTTGTAAGGAACACGTCTGCGAACAACACCAGACGGGTCGGCATCAGCACCGCCCGCGTTCAGGGGAACGGTGGATCGCCTACGACCTGGAGTCCGCACATCTCCGGCTCAGGCCGCTACGTTGCTTTCGAATCGAACGCCACCAACCTCGTGGCGAACGACACCAATGGAACCGGGGACATCTTCGTTCGGGATCGCAAGCAAAACAGGACGCGGCGCGTGAGCGTGAGGTTCGACGCTTCGCAGTCCAACGGTCCCAGCGCCATCGCCAACGTAACCAGTGACGGCAAGTTCGTTACGTTCTTCTCCAACGCGACGAACCTCGTCGCCGGGGACACCAACGGGTTCACCGACATCTACCTCCGATCGACTAGATAAGGCGTCACGATAACGAGAGCGCCCTCTCGATGGGGGTGCTCTCATCGCGCCCGGCCCCCGGGGCGGTAGCCTGCGGTGGTGAACGACCTCGGTTCCTACCGCGATGAGTTCCCGATCCTCGCCGAGCGCACTTACTTGATCTCGGCCTCGCTCGGCCCCCTCTCGCTGCGTGCACGGCGAGCCGCCACCGAGCACCTCGACCTCTGGCAGCGTCTCGGGCCGGAGGAGCTGTGGCTGGCTCACGGACTCCCGAAGCTCGAACAATGCAGGGATCAGTTCAGCCAGATCATCGGGGCCGACCCCGACGAGGTGGCGATAGTTCCCTCCGTTTCGTCCGGGCTCTCCTCGATCGCGTCCTGCCTCGACCTCGGTGACCGAAACAAGGTCGTGATCTCGGACATGGACTTTCCGACCAACAGCTACGTCTGGCGGGCCCAGCAGCGCAGAGGAGCGAAGCTCGACTTCGTGTCATCGCCGGATGGAATTCGCCTCGATGCGGGCGACCTCGTCGACCGGATCGACGGTCAGACCGCGATGGTCAATACCAACCGGGTGTTGTTCGAGTCGTCATGGATCATGGATCTCCCTCCAATCGTAGAAGCGGCGCACGACGCCGGTGCGTTCGTCGTGGTCGACGACTTTCACGGCAGCGGCATCGTTCCCGTCGACGTCCACGAGCTGGGCATCGACTTTCTTCTATCGGGTGCGCTGAAATGGCTCATGGGTGGCCAGGGCATCGCGTTCCTCTACTGCCGCCGGGACCTGATCGAGAAGATGCAGCCACTGGTCGTGGGGTGGTTCGGAACCAAGAAGCCATTCGACTTCGATCGCTCGGCCCTCGATCTGCGCGACGATGCCCGGCGCTTCGAGACCGGCACCTACACGCTCCCACAAGCTTGGACCGCGGCGGCGGGAATGGAGATGATTCTGGAGGTGGGTGTCGACCGAATCCGCGCCCGAAACCAGGAGCTGACATCGTTCCTCGTCGAGAAGGTCGACGAGGCCAACCTCGATCTGTTGTCTCCGCGAGACGGCGAGAGGCGCGGTGGACTGATCAGGGTCCGCGTGCCCGGAGGCCGATCGAACGCGGAGCGGATCCTCCACGAGCTCTTCCGGCACAACGTCGTGCTCGATCAGCGCGGGGACGCCCTCCGCATCTCGCCGCACTTCTTCTCGACCGAGGAGGACATAGAGCGCTGCTTCGAGGAGCTCCAGAGGTTTGTCTGACAACTCCTTGGAGCTGGACCCTCACGAGAACCCGGCGGGGTGGCCGGCTCAGGTAATCCCGATCATGGCCCGGGCGCTCACTTGCCAGTTCGCGACTCTCACCCGCACGGGCCGACCCGTCACCTGGCCGCTCACGCCGTACGTCAACGACGATCGCAGGAGCATCGACGTCTCGACGGGACTCGTCTGCCCCGCAAAGGCCGAGCGAGCAAGGCGCAATCCGAATGTCGCACTTCTCTTCAGTGACGCGGCCGGCCTGACCCTCGAGGCACCCCCGACGGTCCTCGTTCTCGGCAGAGCCGCGGTGCGGGACTCCGACCTTCAAGCCAACACCGACCGCTACGTCAAGCGCATGCTCAACAAGCTGCCCGCGGCGATGAGGCAGGCCCCCTGGTTCGTCATGAGGGCTCAGACCTGGTACTGGGCTCGCATCTGGATCGAGGTGACTCCACTGCGGATCGTCTGGTGGCAGAAGGGCCGGCTGACCGAGGAACCCCGGACCTGGAACGCGCCCGACGGCATCGAACCCAAGCTCTCCGATCCGGCTCCCCCCGGATCCTCGCCGGGTCCCTGGCAGAGCGTGGCCGGAGACGATTGGCGGGGTCACGCCGCGCGCGCAATCGGGCGAATCGGGAACCCAACCGTGACCTTCGTTGCCGATGGTTGGCCGGTGCCCGTGCCGGTCACAGAACTGCGGGCCCTGCCCGAGGGCTTCGCCGGACAGATCCCCAAGGTTCATCCCTCGGTCGCTCTCCCCGCCGAGAGTCCGGCCTGCCTCTCGTTCCAGTCGCACGCCGAGAAGTTCGTCGGTCACGACAACGCCGCGTTCGTCGGACGTGTCGACGCGGGCTTCGACCAACTCCAGTTCATCGTGGAACGAAGGCTGGGCGGCTTCGTGCTCCCCGGTGGTCTCCTTCGTAGAACGAGCCACTTCCTGGGTTACGGCCGGAAGTTGGGCTCCCGTCTCGAAGTCGAGTGTCGCCGTCGGAGCCAGCCGGTCCCCCGGGTCCGGCGCCCGAACGTTACGTGACTAGCTCCCAAAAATAGTCATTCGATAGTCACAAAAATTAGGGGAACAAGAAACCAAACAGGTTCGTTGTGCGTCATAGTAGCGACAGCACGAATTTTCCACGGCCATTTGCCCCCAGGCCCCCGGACCCGCGACCGGGGGCCTGGCATTTCCCCAGCTTCCGCTTCCTAGGCCGTCAACGTCCACCGGTCGCCCCGCCATCTCCACGCGGTCGTCGATGTGCGGAGGGCCAACCACAGCGTGGCGCCGGTCGCCAGCCCCGTCGCGCCCCAGTCGAGGTTCAACGCCAGCAGGGAGACCGCCGCGTACGCCAGGGACGAGAGCAGCATCGACTTGGCCAGATAGCGCGTGTCGCTCGCGCCGATCAGGATGCCGTCCAAGGTGAAGGCGAGTGCGCTCAGTGGCTGGACGACGGCCAGCCAGGCGATGAGCGAAGCGGCCGATGCGACGACGGTCGGATCGTTGCTGAACGCCGAGGCCAGCTCGCTTCGTCCGAGGTAGAGGACGAGGGCCACCACGACTCCGATCAGCAGGCCCCATTCCATCAGACGGACGGTGACTTCGCGGGCCTCGGTTCTGCTTCCCGCTCCCAGGTGCTTGCCGACCAGGGCTTGAGCCGCGATCGCCACGGAGTCGAGGACCAGGGACAGGAACAGAAACAGCTGCATCGTGATCTGCCAGGCACCCAGAACATCGAGGCTCATGCGAGCGGCCACCGACGTTGCCAGGGTCATTGCACCGAGCAGGGCCCCGGTTCTCACCACCAGGTCCGCGCCAATCCTCAGCAAACCCGAGGCGACCTCGCGCTCGAGGCGCCATGACGCACCCGTGCGCGTGAAGTGGGGCACCAGCATCAGGAGGAAGGCGCCTGCGACGAGGTACTGACCCGCCACCGTCGCCCACGCGGCTCCCTGCACGCCCATCCCGACCGAGTAGATGAGCACATAGTCGAGGCCGACGTTGAGAAGCGCTCCCCCGACGGCGATGTACATGGGTGTCTTGGTGTTCTGGGCGCCGCGCAGCCAGCCGTGGCCCACCTGGGCGACCAGGACCGCGGTCGCGGAGAGAACCCGGATCCTGAGATAGGACTCTGCGAGACCCTGGATGTCGGGGCCGGCGCCGAGCAGCCGAACGATCGGCCCCGCGAATACGACTCCCAGAATGGTTACACCCAGTCCAAGGACCAGTGCCATGAGCAGGGCCTGTACTCCGATGCGGGCCGCGTTTCGATCATCGTTGGCTCCGACGAAGCGGGCCACGCGCGGAGTCACCCCGTACGCGAGGAAGCTGAACAGCCAGAACGATGCCGTGAAAGCGGCGGTACCGACCGCCACGGCCCCCAGCTCCTCGGCCCCCAAGTTGCCGACGAAGGCGGTGTCGATCAGCGAATAGAGAGGGTCCGCCGCCAAGGCGCCGAGCGCGGGGACGCCCAGAGCCAGGATCGCCCTGTCGGCCGGGTGACGGCCGGGCGGCAACCATCGCGGCCCAATGTTCGAAGTCTTAGCCGACGTCACGCAATTCGCGTTTGAGGTCGTTGATCTCGTCTCGGATGCGAGCCGCGTACTCGAAACGAAGGTCTTCGGCCGCCTGATGCATCTCCTCCTGGAGCTGCAGGATGAGCCTCTTCAGGTCGTCCGGCCCACCACCGAAGGGCTCACTGCGCCGGCTCCTGGACTTCGTCGGCACGGTCTCCTTCCGCTCCCGTCCGAACAGCAGGATGTCCGACACGGCCTTGCGGATGGACGTGGGGTTGATCCCGTTGGCCTCGTTGTACTCGAGCTGAATCATGCGACGGCGCTGCGTCTCGTCGATGGCCCGGCGCATGGAGTCGGTCACCTCGTCGGCGTACATGACCACCTGCCCGTCGACATTGCGAGCGGCACGCCCGATCGTCTGGATCAGAGAGGTCTGTGACCGGAGATAGCCCTCCTTGTCGGCATCGAGGATGGCCACCAGCGACACCTCTGGAAGGTCGAGGCCCTCCCGCAGCAGGTTGATACCGACGAGCACGTCGAACTCGCCGAGCCGGAGGTCGCGCAGGATCTCGATTCGCTCGACGGTGTCGATGTCGGCGTGCAGGTAACGCACCCGAATCCCCGACTCGAGCAGGTAGTCCGTCAGGTCCTCTGCCATCTTCTTGGTGAGCGTCGTGACGAGCACGCGGGCGCCGGCCTCGGTGCGCCTTCTGATCTCCTCCATGAGGTCGTCGATCTGGCCCTTCGTGGGCCGGATCTGCACCTCCGGGTCGACCAACCCCGTTGGTCGCACGATCTGCTCGACGAACTGACCGCCCATCTTGTGTTCGAAGGGGCCGGGGGTCGCGCTCATGAACACGACCTGTTTGACGACGTCGAGAAATTCGTCGAAGCGGAGCGGACGGTTGTCGAGCGCGCTGGGCAGCCGGAAGCCGTGCTCGACCAGCGTCTCTTTCCGGGATCTGTCGCCCTCGTACATTCCGTTGAGCTGTGGGACCCCGACGTGGCTCTCGTCCAGCACCACGAGGAAATCATCGGGGAAGTAGTCCAGAAGAGTGTTCGGACGCGATCCGGCGGGACGCCCCTCGATGTGCCGCGAGTAGTTCTCGATTCCGTTGCAGAAACCGACCTCCCGGAGCATCTCGAGGTCGTACTCGGTCCTCATTCGGAGGCGCTGTGCCTCGAGGAGTTTGTTCTCGCCGGTCAGCCGCTGAAGACCTTCCTGCAGCTCGATCTCGATCCCGGTGATCGCCTTCGACAGTCGTTCCCGTGAGGCGACGTAGTGGGACGCCGGATAGACCGTGTAGTGATCGAGCTCCGAAACTAGCTCGCCGGTGAGGGTGTCGAGCATGACGATCCGGTCGACCTCGTCGCCGAAAAGCTCGATGCGGATGGCCTTCTCCTCGTAGGCGGGAAAGACCTCTATCGTGTCGCCGCGCACCCGGAACTTCCCGCGCACGAAGTTGACGTCGTTTCGCTCGTACTGGATGTCGATCAGCCGGTCGATGATGAAGTCGCGATCGGCGGTTCCGCCACGGGCCACGCTCACGGTTTGGTTGAGGTACTCCTCCGGTGAGCCGAGACCGAAGATGCAAGACACGCTGGCCACGATGAGGACGTCGTCTCGCTGCAGCAACGCACTGGTGGCCGCATGCCGGAGCCGTTCGATCTCGTCGTTGACCGACGAGTCCTTCTCGATGTAGGTGTCGCTCGACGGCACGTACGCCTCGGGCTGGTAGTAGTCGTAGTAGCTCACGAAGTACTCGACCGCGTTGTTCGGGAAGAACTGCTTGAACTCGTTACAGAGCTGCGCGGCGAGCGACTTGTTCGGCGCGATGACCAGGGTCGGACGCTGGATCTGCTCGAGAGCCCAGGCGACGGTCGCCGTCTTTCCGGTGCCGGTGGCCCCCAGAAGGGTCGAAAACCTGTCCCCCGCCATGACGCGCTCGGCCAGCCCGGCTACCGCCTTGGGCTGGTCTCCCGCGGGAGCGAAGTCGGCCTCGACCTTGAAGGGGGGCATCACAAGAGTGTAACTAGTGGGTGTGACGGGTATTCCGGGGATCGGGGCGGGTCTCAGTTCTGGAGAAGCCCGACAATCGAGCCCACGATGGCGATCGCCCCGAACACGATGGCGATCGTCACCAGGACCGAGCGCACGGTATAGCTCCAGCCGCCGCTCTTGCCGGCCTCCGCCTCGGTCACGGCCCGCTCGAGGTCGGCGAGTACTCGCCGCTCGATCGCCCGGCCCGCCTGGTCCGCGCCGTCTGCCGACAGCCTGGCCTCTACGCCCGAGCCGGCGGTCGCGGACGACGGAAGCGGAAGATCGGGGATAACCAGAGAAGAGATGGGCTCGGGCTTATCGATGCCCTTCAGCCTCCGGGGACCGAGGGGACTGACGCCCACACCATCGGGGAGGTCGGCGGAGGCGAGAGCCCTCGTCGTCTCGCTGAGAAGGACCTGGCCGCCCGCGGCGATGGCCCGATGCGGGCCGCGCGCACGACATCGATCCCCGTGAAGCCCTCCTGGCCGAGCACCGGCTCGCCCGTGTGAAGACCGATCCGGACGCGCACGGCGGTTCCGTCCGGCCACTCGTGGGCGGCGAGCGCGCGCTGGGCCTCTACCGCCCCGGCCACCGCGGCGTGTGCCCGGGGAAACGCGTAAAAGAAGGCATCACCCTGGGTGTCGATCTCGTGTCCCCCGTGTTTCCCGAACGTGTCCCGCAGGATGCTTCGGTGATCCGCGAGCAGCGCGGCGAAGTCGTCGCCGAGTTGCTTGAGGAGCTGGGTGCTCCCCTCGATGTCGCTGAAGAGAAACGTCACGGTTCCACTGGGCAGAGATGGCATGTGCTCAGGGTAACGCGGCCCATTTCTCTCTTCTTTGTGCCTCCGCGCCCGTTTTGCGGGAGCTCCGGCACTCAGAATCGGGTCAGGACACGGGGGGGAGTTTGCTCGCCCAGGGCCTTGCTTGTTCGAGTTGAGCCGACAAGCGTATGAGAGTGGCTTCGTCGGCCGGACGGCCCTGGAGCTGCGATCCGATCGGCAGACCCGCATCGCTCCAGTGGAGCGGAACGCTAACCGCGGGTTGTCCCGTGATGTTGGCCCCCACGGAGAACGGCACCACCATGCCCGCCCGGACGAGCTGCATCCAGGGATCCTCCTCCTCGAAGATCCACCCAATCGGGCGCGGCGTCATCGGAATCGTCGGCGTAAGGATGACGTCGTAGTCGTTCCACAGCGCGACCACCCGGCGAGCGTACGCCTCGACCTGTATCCGGGCCTGGACGTAGGTCTCCATGGTCGTCTGCGCTGCCTGCTCTGCGAGGACCCGGTTGAGAGGCTCGAGCGTCTGAGGATCGAGCCCGGCGTAGTAGCAGCAGCCGCTCTGCCAGATGGTGATGAAGTGCAGGGTCAACTCGGGCTCGCTCCAGTTCGGCTCGAATTCCTCTACCTCGTGACCCAGCGACTCGAGCAGAGACGCAGTGTCGCGCGCGGCCCCGGCGACCTCGTGCTCGACGGGGGTCTCGTTGCCTCCGACGAGCGTGAAGCCGATCTTCAGTGCACCGGGGTCGACGCCCACCTCTTCGGCGAACGGTCTCTCCGGCGGCGGAGCCCAATACGGATCACCGACCTCGTAGCCACTCATGATGTCGAGAAGCGCCGCAGCGTCCGCCACGCTCCTCGCGATCGGCCCCTCCGTGGCGAACCCGGCCAAGATCTCACCGAAACGAGGCCCGTTTGAGACTCGCCCGCGCGCCGGCTTGAGACCGAAGACACCACAACACGATGCGGGAATCCGGATCGAACCGCCCCCGTCGCTTCCGTGTGCGACCGGCAGCAGTCCCCCGGCGAGGGCGGCGGCAGCACCTCCGCTCGAACCCCCCGGCGTGAAGTTCGTGTCCCATGGATTTCGGCAGATTCCGTTGAGCCGGCTCTCGGTCTGAGGGACGGTGCCGAACTCGGGAGCGTTCGTCTTGCCCATCAGGATGAAGCCGGCCTCCCGGATGCGGCGTACCGCCGCGTTGTCGACGTCGGGAACGTACTCGGCGAGGGGGCCGCAGGAGAAAGTGGTGCGAATTCCCTCCGCCTCCGCGAGATCCTTGATCCCGATCGGCACGCCATGGAACGGCGGGAGCTCGTCCCCCTCGGCCACAGACCTCTCCGCCGCCTTGGCCGCAAGCCTTGCTTCGTCGGCGATGAGAGTGACGAAGCTATTCAGCTTCGAGTCGAGTCGGTCGATTCGATCCAAATAGATATCGACGAGCTCGACCGGCGACAGCTCACGGTCTTTGATCAGCCGGGCCTGCTCCAGCGCCGGCAGAAACTCAACCTCCGTCACACGGGCCTCCGAGTCATTGCGGTGTCTGCCGCGAAGTCTACGAGCCCCCCAAGATGCACGGATTCGACCAATAGCGACGCTCAACGTCGTCAACGGTCGAATCTCTTCGACACCATCCTCGGTCTCGGTGCTGGTGGGCGATCAGGTCGTCAGCATCTCTTTGCAGAAGTTTGGCCGGCACGAGCCGACCGAATTCGTCCTCGAAAGGCTGGCTCGAGAGGCTGAGTCCGCCCTGAGAGGCTGAGCCGTTACTCGGCTACCGGCAGCGTGAACCTGAAGGTCGCGCCCCGGCCCTCCTCGGAATCGACCGTGATCTCGCCGCCGTGCGCCTCGACTATGCCCTTGGTGATGTAGAGACCCAGCCCCGTCCCCTTTTGTATCCAAGTCGGCTTGGCCAGGTTGACGAACTTCGAGAAGATGCGCTCTTGATCGGCGCTGGCGATTCCGATGCCCTCGTCGATTACCTCGACTTCGACCCAACCCGGAGGCTGCTCGCGAGCGATGACTTCGATCCTGGTGCCGTCGGGGCTATGCCTCACGGCATTGGTCAGCAGATTCAAGAACACCTGACGAATCCGGTCGGGATCACCGAGCACCTTCGGAAGCCCCGCGGGAATCGAATCGATCAAGTTGTGCTTGTCGGACAGCGACTTGTGCACCGACACGATGTTGCGAATGACGTTCTGAAGCGCGACCGGTTCCATGCCGTAACGGAGCATTCCGGCATCCATGCGCGACAGATCGAGCAGATCGTCCACCAGACGCGCTAGGCGTCGCACCTCTTTGGTCACCAGGTCGACGATGCGGTCGCGCCGGTCATCCTCCAGATCGCGCCACCGTTCTTCGAGAACGTTCGCGAAACCGATGATGCTCGTCATCGGCCCCTTGAGCTCGTGCGCCAGCATCGAAACGAACTCGCTCTTGGTGTGGTCGGCTTCGCGCAGACGTTGGACCAACGCCCGCTCGCGCGCGCGCGCCCGGCTCGACTCGATGATGCTGCAGATGCGGCTCCCGAGGATCGTCGCGAAACGAAGATCTCCGCCGTCGAAGAAGCCCTTGCGAGCGTTTACGGCCTTGAGCACACCGAGCGGCCGACCTCCTGTGGCGAGCGGGACCGCCAGCAAGGTCTCGATCCCCATCAGCTCCCGGATCTCATCGCTCACCCACTTGTCGTGACGTGCGTCGTTCGAGATCAGCGGAGCATCCGTTCGGTAGACGCTTCCCGAGAGCGAAGGCTCGCTCATCGGAATCCGAAGGCTCGGCGCCTGATCGGGGCTCATCCCAACGATGCGCGGATGCCCGACGAGCTCGTCGCGTTCTTCGTCGTACAAGAGAAGCGCGACCTTGTCGGCTTCGATGAGGTCGGCGACGATTCGCATCGACTCGCCGATGACATCATCGGGGCTCTCTGCCGAGGTCAACAGTCGCGAGAAACGGTGAAGGCCCTCGATCTCCTGCTCCTGCCTGCGCAGCGTCGCGCGCAGTCGCAGGTTGTCCAGGGCGCACGCTGCCCGATCGCCGAGAACCGCGATGAGCTTTAGATCGTCGTCTGTGAAGCTCCCGCGCAAAGAGTTGACGCCCGCCACGACACCCATGCGCTTGTCGCCGACGGCGACGGGGGCGGCCACGACCTGCTGTGCTCCCAGGTCGTCCACGAGGACCGGGCTGGACTCCGGGTCGGCCACGACGTCGTTGACGGCCTCGCCTTGTCCCGACTGAAGGACGCGGCGAACGATGGACGGCTCAGATAGGGGCAGCGATCCGTCGGAACCGGATGAGGTGACGACCCGCATCTCCTCGCGCCCGTCCTCGACGAGAAACAGCACTGGTGCCACGCACCCGATGCCCTCGCGCGTCACGCGCAGGGTCTCTTCGATCACCAGATCTTCGTGCTCCTCCGAGGAGCCCACCGACGCGAGCCGGTAGAGCGCATCGAGCTGCGCGAAGCGGCGATCGACGTTGGAGTAGTCCTGCCCCACGTCCACCTCGTTGTGTGACCCGTCCCCTGAGGTCCTTGCGCGATCGTCGAGACGCATCGCTTGGGGGTTCTACCCAAGCTTCGCTACGACCCCCGGTAATTCCTCCAAGGATTCGATCCGAGGGACCTTCGAATCGGGGAATCGGCCCGCACGATCCAGCAGGACGGCGTGCATCCCCACGGAGACTGCCGGTTCGACGTCCATGCTCATCGAGTCGCCTACGTGTACCGCCCTCGCCGGTTCGACCCGCGCCCGCTGCAGAGCGAGCTCGTATATGGCGGGGTCGGGCTTCTCGATCTTGACGAACCCGGAGATGACGGTCACGTCAAAGAGCTGACCCACCTCCAGCTCGATCAGTCTCTCCGCGAGCCATTGCTCGAAGTTGGAGATGAGCCCGAGCCGGTAGCCTCCGTCGTGCAGCCGGCGCAGCGTCGCGAGCACGTCCCCGAACAGCATGTAGCTGGAGCTCGTCGAGAAGCGTTCGAGGAGTGCGGCCGCGAGCTCTGAATCGGCGATCTCCAGCGCGGTGAGGAAACGCATGTAGAGGTATCCCCAGAAGCTCCGGGATGCCTCGCTCGAAAAAGAGGGATTGTCGACCCCGGTCTCCTCGGCCAGATCGATGAGATTCGGCGCAAGCTCGCTCCGTACTCGAACCACGACCTCCGGCGAGACGTCGTAGCCGTGCTCCCGGCACACCCGGGAGAAGAGTTCGGGGAACGAGGGATGGGGGCCGAGGAGCGTGTCCCCTGCGTCGAAGAAGACGATCTCGATGCCCGTCGAGGAGCCCTCGCTGCCCGCGTCGGTCATGACGGTTGTTTCGAGTCGCGCAACTCTTCCAGCTCCGCCCACACTCGATCCGCCTCGGTCACCAGGTCCTCGAAGGTACCGTCGTTGCGGACGACGATGTCGGCGCGCGCCGCCACTTCCTCGGGGTCCATCTGGGCATTCATGCGCGCTTCGATGTCCAGGGGGTCCATGTCCCGCGCGCGTTGCAGCCGCTCCTTGCGAACGCGGTTGGCCGCGGTGACCGCGATCAGGGCATCGAGGCTCGCCTCGAGGCCGAGCTCGGCGATCAGGGCCGCGTCGAGCACGACGATCTCGCCGGTGTTGGCGAGGCGCTCGAGGTGATCGGCGATGCCCTTGATGATCACCGGGTGCACGATCGCGTTCAGGGCCGCGAGCTTGTTCGGTTCGCTGAAGACGATCGCGGCCAGGCGCTTGCGATCGATATCCAGAGAGTTGGCCTGCAGGATCGCGTCCCCGAACTGGCCGACGACCGAATGCCACGTGGGTTGGTCGGGGCGAAGCGCATTCCGGCCGAGCGCGTCGGCGTCGATGATCTGCGCGCCGCGCTCGGCCAACAATGACGCAAACGTCGTCTTGCCGGACCCGATCCCTCCAGTGAGTCCGGCTACGAACATGGGGCCTTACTGGTTTTGGCCGCGCTCGCGCTTGAGGTCCTCGACGATCGACTCGATCGACTCCTCGTCGCCTTCCTCGGACGGCTCGAGGGTCTCGGTTCCGGTCTCGCCGGTCTCCGACACGGTAGTCGGCTCCTCGTCTGCGGCGATGGCCTCGACCTCTCCACCCGGGGCGTTGTCCGAGTCCTCCTCCATGATGCGCGTCTCCATGTTGGGCTTGTCGCCTTCCGCTGCGGTGAGTCCCTCTCTGCCCTCCGGCGAGTGGTCGGGCGACATCAGGTTCGTCTGCTCGGCCTCCTCGCGCTCCTCGGGAGGCGCGGCCTCGCCGACGTCCTCCGGCGACACGCCCGTCTCGGGCGTGATGGGCTCCGGGACGAGCTCGGGAGCCTCCTCGACCGCCGACACGAGCTCCTCATCTGACTCGGGGCGCTCGGACACATCCTCGGTCGCAACTCCGGCCCCCTCGGAGGCAGACTCGGCCGTGAGCTCGGCTTCGACCTCGTCCTGCTCGAGCTCCATCTCGGCGCCCGGCGCGCCCGCGCCCTCCGCAACGGCCTGCTTACGGCTGAGGCTGATGCGCCGCCGGTCGAGGTCGATGTCGATGATCTTGACCGGTACCCGGTCGTGCACCCGGAGCTCGTCCTCCGGCTTCTCGACGTGGTGCTCGGCGAGCTCGGAGATGTGGACCAGACCTTCGATCGCGTCGTCCAGCTCGACGAACGAACCGAAGGGCACCAGCTTGGTTACCCGGCCCTCGATCACGTCTCCGACCTCGTGGGCCCTGGCGAACTGACGCCACGGGTCCTCCTGGGTGGCCTTGAGACTGAGCGACACGCGCTCACGTTCGAGATCCACGTCGAGCACCTCGACCTGGACTTCCTGACCGACCTCGACGACCTCACCCGGATGGTCGACGTGCTTCCACGACAGCTCGGAGACGTGCACGAGACCGTCGACACCGCCGAGGTCCACGAACGCGCCGAAGTTCACGATCGAGCTGACCGTACCGGTGCGAACCTCGCCCTTGGCGAGACTCGTGAGGAACTCCTGACGCTGCTCGGCCTGGCTCTCCTCGAGGAAGCGGCGGCGGGACAGCACGACGTTGTTGCGATTCTTATCGAGCTCGATGATGCGACATTCGAGCTCCTTGCCCACGTAGGGCTGGAGGTCGCGCACTCTGCGCATCTCGACGAGCGACGCCGGCAGGAAGCCGCGGAGGCCGATGTCGAGAATGAGTCCTCCCTTGACGACCTCGATGACCGGTCCGCTGACAGTGCCGTCGCGGTTCTTGATCTCTTCGATCCTTCCCCAGGCGCGCTCGTACTGAGCTCGCTTCTTGGAGAGGATGAGGCGGCCGTCGGCGTCCTCCTTCTGGAGAACGAGTGCTTCGATCTCGTCGCCGACGGACACGACCTCGCTCGGGTCGACATCGTTGCGGATCGACAGCTCGCGGGCCGGTATGACGCCTTCGGATTTGTAGCCGATGTCGAGAAGGGTTTCGTCCTTGTCGATCTTCACGACCATTCCCTCGACGATGTCACCCTCGTCGAAGGGCTTGATGGTCGCCTCGATGGCAGCCATCAGCTCTTCCTGAGAATCTCCTACGTCGTTCAGGACGATCTCGCCGCCGGCGAACGTCTCGCCGGACACCGAGGGGGCAGTGCGGGTGATGGTTCCGCCGCTGCCGTCGGGAATGGTCTCTTCCGGGGCAGACGCGGCAGCAACCTGCGTTGCGTCTTGGTCTTGCGTCATCTAGATGGATCTCCTCCTAAACAGGGATTTGCTCTCCGAGAAGGAGAGCCAAGAAAGTATAGGGGTTTGCGCCGCGACCTGCTCGAACGCGATCCCTCCAGGCGGCTCAGACGAGTCCCACGGCGTCGGCCATTTTCAGGCCCCCCGCGTGGAGTGTGGCGACGGTCGCGGAGCAGCGATCCTGAAGCGCAGCCGCCTGGGTATCCGCTCCAGGGGAAAAAACGCGAGCAGGCAGACGAGCTGGGGCCAGAACATGATCCTGACTCCGGCGAAGGTGAGGAAGTGAAAGGCGTAGGCTGCGACCGCCATCCCTCTCCCCCAACGGTTACGCATGAGCATCAAGGGACTGGCCGGCTCGAAGGCTACGATGGTGTACTGAACCGCCGCGAGCGCCCAGGCTACGTCGAGAAGAGGCTCGGCCAGGAAGGTTCCCCTGCGAAGGATCACCCTTGCGATGGTCGCGCTTTGCAGCCATTCGATGCCTCCGATACGAAGCTTTGCGTACACCGATAGGGCTCACCTGCACGAGGACCACGATGTCGCTCGTGGGCGCAGGCCATCCCAGAAGCCGTGCGAAGAGCACGGGGTGGTGAAGCTCGGTGGGCACCAAGCCGTGACCGGCGATCCACGGTCGAAGAACGAACAGGTCGATCAAGACGAAGGCGGCCGCGGCTCTTCGCAGCACGGCTACGCGCTGCAGGGGAAGAGGGCGACTGAACCACGACCACAGCGCGTTCACCACCTTCGCTACCTGACCCACGTCGCGAGCGTCTCGGTCTGCGCCTCGCCCACGGCCTGGCCGCCGGCCAGCCGCCGGCTGCTCAGGCGAAAGCTGAGCTCGGACAGGCGTGGCTTCGAGGGGTTGTGTGCGACGTGTCCCCCGATGAGCTGCTTCCGCTGCGCACCGCTCCCCCCATCGTGTGATCGCAGCAGCGCTAGCCCTTGGCTTCGGCCCAGTTGGGACCGAAGGACGACTCCACTCTCAGCGGCACCTTCATCTCGGCGACCGAGGTCATCTCGCGTTCGATGAGCTCGGCGGCCGCGCTCTCTTCGCCGGTCGGCACCTCGAACACGAGCTCGTCGTGCACCGTGAGGATCATCTTCGTGTCGACGCTCTTCTCCTGTAGAGCCTGGTCGACGCCGATCATCGCGAGCTTCATGATGTCCGCCGCGGTCCCCTGGATCGGTGCGTTCAGAGCCTGGCGTTCCCCGATCGCCCGCACGCGCGGATTACCGCTCCCCAACTCGGGCAGATAGCGGCGGCGTCCAAACATCGTCGTCGTGAAGCCGTCGGCGTGAGCCTGCCTGACGATCTGGTCGAGGAACGCCGCGACTCCATCGAAACGCTCGAAATAGGTGTCCATGATGTCCTGCGCCTCGGGAACGGGGATGTTCAAGCGATCCGCGAGTCCGGGAGCCCCCATGCCGTAGGCGAGGCCGTAGTTGATCATCTTGGCGGTCGACCGCTGCCGCGTGTCGATGTCGGTTGGGTCGATGTCGAAGACGCGCAGCGCGGTCGCCGTATGGATGTCCTCGTCGGTGTTGAAGACCTCGACGAGGATGGGGTCCTCGCTCAGATGTGCCATCACCCGTAGCTCGATCTGCGAGTAGTCGACGGACAGGATCGAGTGGCCCTCCTCGGGAACGAAGGCTCGCCTGATCTGTGCGCCGAGTTCCGAGCGAATCGGGATGTTCATCAGGTTCGGGTTCGTGCTCGACAACCGTCCGGTCGCCGCGACCGTTTGATCGTAGGTCGTGTGCACTCGCCCGTCGTTGGGGTCCACAAGAGGTGGCAGCGCGTCGATGTACGTGTTCTTGAGCTTGGCGAGCTCACGGTAGTCGATCAACTTCTGCACGAACGGGTGCTTCCCGACGAGCTGTTGCAGCGCTCGTTGGTCGGTGGATAGTCCGCTCTTGGTGCGTCGTGTCGTCTTGAGTCCCAGTTTCTCGTAGAGCAGCTCGCGCAGTTGCTTGGGAGAACCGAGGTTGATGCGTTCACCCGCGAACTCGTAGCACTCTGCCTCGAGCTTGGAGATGCGCTTGTCGAGATCCGTCGCCATGCCGTCGAGATACTCGAGGTCGATCTTCACGCCGATCTTTTCCATGCGCGCAAGAACGTCGACGAGTGGATGTTCGATGTCCTCGTAGAGCTCGCGCATCCCCAGTCGTTCCATTTCGGGCTCGAGTGCTGCTGCCAGTTGAGCGACCGCAAGTGCCCGCAGACTCGAGTCCTCCGCTTGCGCTTCGAGGAGGGGCTCCGAGAAGTTGAACGCGGCCTGGTTCTCATCGGCCTCCTGGCGTTCGATTCCCTCGACCGCCTGCAACTCGCGACCGGTGTAGCGGCGCGCCATCTCGTCGAGCGAGTAAGTGCTCGCTCCGGGATCGAGCAGATACGCGGCGATGTGCGTGTCGAGCTTCAGGCCCTCGAGATAAAGACCGGCCGCATCGAGCGAGATGACAACCCCACGCGCTCCATGAGCGAGCTTTCCGACCTTCGGATCGCCCAGGACCGGGCCGAGCACCCGCTCGATCACGTCCGAGCCGAAACCCTCCGCACCGAAGGGAACGTACGCCGTCGCCCCGTCCGCCCACGAGAGCGCCAGCGATCGGGGGCCACGGCGCGGCGCCGTGGGGACGAGATCGATGGCGAACGAGCCGGCCTCGTCCAGCTCCTCGGCGAGCGCCTGCAGCTCGGACTCTCCTTCGATGATGCGGAGCTCGAGCTCGAACGCCTCGCCCTCTCCCTCGGCGGCCTCGGGAAAGTCCTCGAGGAGTCGCTCGAGCAGGCTGCGGAACTCGAGCGAGTTGAACAACTCGGTAAGTGCTTCGCGGTCCCAACCGCCCATGCGCATGTCCTCGAGATTCACGCCCTCGAGGGGCACCTCTACGAGCGTCGACAACTTCTTGTTGAGCGCCACCTGCTCGCCGTGTGATGCGAGGTTGGCGCGCAACTTGGGTGTTTGCTCGTCTGCGTGCGCGACGGCATCCTCGGCGCTTCCGTATTTCTGTACGAGTTTCGCCGCGGTTTTCGTCCCGACACCCGGCACGCCCGGAAGGTTGTCGCTGTTGTCACCCTCGAGCGCCTTGAGGTCGACGTACTTGCCGGGCGGGACGCCGTAGCGCTTGATGACCGCGTCGGGATCCATCTCGACGATGTCCGAGATTCCTCGACGGTTGTAGAGGACGTGAATGCGGTCGTTCACGCACTGGAAGAAGTCGCGGTCGCCCGTCACGATGCGAACGTCGAGGTCCTCGTCCTTGGCGTAGTGAGCCAGATAGGCAATGAGGTCGTCTGCCTCGTGTCCCGGCATCTCGAAGATCGGGATAGCCATGACCTTGAGGACCTCGCGGATCAACGGAACCTGCGGGCCGAACGTCGACGGCGCCTCGGTGCGGGTCGCCTTGTAGTCCGAGAACTCCTCGGTTCTCTTGAGCGGCTCGCCGAGATCGAAGCAGGTGGCGATGTATTCGGGTTTCTCGTCCTGCAGGACCTTGATCAGCATCGACGTGAACCCGTAGACGGCGTTCGTGTAGGTGCCGTCGGTGGTCTGGAGGTCCTCCGGCAGAGCGTAGAAGGCCCTGAAGGCCAGCGACATGCCGTCCAGCAGGAGGATCTTTTCGCGCTTCATCGAAGACTTGGCGGGAGACATTCGCGCGAGCTTACAATGATGTAATGAACTCACCCTCGATGGACCTTCGTGCCCTCAATCCCGCCTCCAAGGAGTACCTCGAGGCCGTTTACGAGCTCGAGGAGGAGGGCCAGCGCATCGTCCAGGCTCGCATCGGCGAGCGCCTCGGGCTGGCCCCCGCGACGGTCTCCGAGGGGATCAAGCGACTCATCACCGAGGGTTACGTGCGCATCGAGGGAACCCGCGACCTCGTGTTGACCGACGAGGGCCGGCTGGTGGCGGGCACCCTCGTACGCCGGCACCGACTGGCGGAGCGGATGCTCGTCGACATCCTCGGAATCCCCTGGCACCAGTGCCACGAGCAAGCGGAGGACTGGGAGAAGGTCATGACGCCCGAGGTCGAGCAATCGATCCTCGACAAGCTCGAGGGCGAACCGACCTGCCCTCATGGGAACCCCATCCCAGGCACCGAGGGCTCGGTCCCGTGGAGCGAGCTGAAACCGGTGACGACCATGCATGCAGGCGACCGCGGAACGCTGCGACGTCTCCTCGAGGACATCGAGCTCGATCACGAGGTCATGCTCTACCTCGAGCAACAGGAGCTGATGCCGGGGGCCGAGATCACAGTCGTCGACGTCGCGCCCGACGGGACTCGCACGCTCCAGGTGGGGGACGGCAAGGTCGCGCTCGGTCACACGCTGCAGAACAACCTCTGGGTGCTGCCCGCGGGTAGGTCAACTTAACTTTTCGGTCAATTGGGTCGAAGATGTAGCCATGGAGCAGATTGCGCGCGGCTCGGACGAGCTGATCGCGCTCGCACTCAGATCCGTGCGCGTGCCCCAAACGGGCATCGCGAGCCTGCTCGCGAGCTTCGCCCCCCAGCTCGATGCACGCCTGCTCGGCGTCTATCTTCTGCCGCCGGCGGCCGACCAGGCGGAACTCGTGGCCGCTGGGGGCGTCGACGCGGCTCTAGCGGGCCCGCCGGGGCCGGCCTCGGTGGCCACCACCGCGATGGTCGTGCACATCGCCGACACCCTGGACAGCGTGCAAGCGGACCCCGCGACCCCCCTTCACACTCCCTGGCGCGACTACGCAAGTGTCGCGGGCGTGACCTCTCTGCTGGACGACGCGTCCATCTGCGTGGTGATGGCCGGAGGCCTCAGGCCCGTCGACGAGCTTGAGCTGCGATCCGCGTCCGCCCCCATCGCCCTGCTCGCCCATCTCATCGTGCAGGAGCGCCAGCTCGGCAGGCTTCGCAACCAGCTTCACGACTTAGGGCAGGAGCGTTTCCTCCTCGCAGCCACGGTGCAGCACGATCTTCGCTCACCTCTGACCGCGATAAGCGGGTGCGCCAAGACGCTCGAGACTCGTTTCGAACAGCTCAATGACGACGAGCGCAACTATTTGTTGGATTGCGTCGTGCGTCAGTCCGAACGACTCGAACGCATGATCTCCGACGCCTTCCTCAAGGAAAGCTTCGGGCCCGACACCCCCCTTCGGCCGCGGCGCGTAGCCCTGAACGAGGTCGTCGAGAGAGTCGCTGCGGCCGGCACCGCCGGACAAACAGGCGAGGTCGCCGTCGAGGCTCCCGAGATCTACGTCACCACCGATACCGACAGGCTCGAACGCGCACTCCTCAACCTCTTGGACAACGCCCTGAAGTACGCGCCGTCCGGGTCCTCCGTCCATCTGATTGTTTCGCCGGAAGGCACCGGCGCCACCATCACCGTTGCGGACAGCGGGGACGGCGTCGATCCCAAGGTTCTCCCTCGATTGTTCGGTGCCTATGCCACCGATCCATCTCGTGCGGACGGAACGGGGCTTGGACTTCACTCCGCCCGTCGCCTCGTCGAGGGTCTGCGCGGTCGTATCGACTACTCACGCAGATCGGGCTGGACGCGCTTCTCCGTGTACGTCCCGAACCTGGAGGAGTCGTGAGTTGGACTGCGATCGCGGAGCGAACCGGAGCCGATGACCTCTTCGTTCTGAAGCCAATCGGCGGGGATCGGCTGTTCAACGTCGGGGGGCATGGACGCGGAGCGGGCTGGGCCGGCAACGTCTCGGCCAACCCGGACGACGAGCCCCTGCTTCACGACGCTCTCGAATCCGGCGTGGCGCGCCGTCTCTCCGGTGTCCCCTTCCGCGCCTTTGGCCCCTACTGGGCCAGGGACGTGGCCGCGGTCGAGATCCATGGATCGGTCGTCGTTGTAGCGGGGGACGGCGTCACGTCGCTGCCCGACGGCGAGCTCCGCGGCATCGCCGGGGACGCCCTGGCACCGGCCGGTGACATCCCCGGGGCGAAGAGAGATGCGGACGAGCTCGAGGTGCGGCAGGCAGTCAAATCCATCTCGTCCGTCCCTCGGGATTCTCTCGAGGAGGCCGCGCGCGGCATAGCGGCAAACGCCGCCCGAGCTCTATCCTGCGAGTTCGCCGCGGTGCTGCTGACCGGTTCTCCCGTGCGGCTGTTCGTCGCCGACGAGGGATGGCGACCGCCGGCGACGGAGGACGAGATCATCGCCGCCCTCCTGCCACTGAGCAACGCGATCGCCGACGGCATGCTGGTCGAGCAGGATCTCAGCACGAGCTTTTTTCCCTACCGGCCTCTCGGGTTCGAGGACGGACTCGTTGCTCGCTGCGTCGTACCTCTGGGAGACGACGGCTCGTTGGGCATGCTCGTTACCGCGCATGCCGGTTCTTCGCCGAGAGGATTCACGCATCTGTGCCTGCGCGTTGCCTCGGAGATGGGGGCCGAGGCCGAAGCGGTTCTGACGACGCTACGGCCGTAGTTCCAGACCTAGACGCCGGTCCGTGCGCGGTTTGCCATCTCCTTGTCGAGCATGAACAACGCCTCACCTCGGTCGCCGATCATCTTCAGCTGATCGACTATGGTGCCGACGGTCTTCTCCTCTTCGACCTGCTCCGTTGCGAACCAGTCGAGCCACGCCTGAGATGCGAAATCCTTCTCGTCGTGAACGAGCTCGTAGAGCTTGTCGATCGCCGCGGTGACGCTTCGCTCGTGCTCGAGCGCCTTCTCGAACACGGCGAGGGCCGACGGGTAATCGCTCGGTGCCGCGTCAAGCGTCTTGAGCTCGACTTTGCCCTGCCGGTCGTTGACGAAGGTATAGAAGCGCATGGCGTGGCCGTACTCCTCCTCGGCCTGCTTGTGAAGCCACTGGGCGAAACCTCCGAGGCTGACCGTCTCGCAATAGGCGGCCATGCCGAGGTAGACGTAAGCACTTTGCAGCTCGACCTGGAGTTGATCGTTCATCGCTTGTTGGACTCGGGGAGAAAGCAAGTTCGAAACCTCCATGTGTCGTGACTATTCGTCCTCAGCGTACAGAGCGGGTCACCGTCTGTCTGTCCTGCTCGCCGAACGCTCGTCCTTCGTCGTCCTGCGAGTCGATGTTCGTCCGGCCGTAGTAAGGGGGACTCCCCCTCTGCTTTCCTTCTAGGACCCGGATGGAAAAGGTTCGGACGTCGCGTGTAGCCTATTAGGGATGCCTAACTCGGTTGCCGACCCCGTCCCGGCGGGACCAGTCCGCGTCGCGGAGCCCGTGACCACGCGCTCCCTGGTCAAGTCCTTCGGTGACACCGACGTTCTCCGAGGGGTCGATCTGGCCATTCCGGCCGGCTCGATCGTCTCCCTGCTCGGCCCCAGCGGGTGCGGCAAGACGACCCTGCTGCGTTCGATCGCCGGTCTCGAGCGACCCGATTCCGGCGAGATCGCCATCGGCCCGCGCACCGTGTCGGGAAATGGAACGTTCGTCGCCCCCGAGCGCAGGCGGGTCGGCATGGTGTTCCAGGACTGGGCTCTCTTCCCGCACCTGAGCGTCGAGCGCAACGTCGCGTTCGGCCTGTCCCGCAAGGAACGTCGCACCAAGAGTGTCGTCGTCGCGGACACTCTGGAGATGGTCGGCCTCAGCCACCTGGCGCACCGCATGCCGTCGGAGCTTTCCGGGGGACAACAGCAGCGCGTCGCGCTGGCTCGTGCCCTTGCGATCCGTCCCGCCGTGATCTTGCTGGACGAGCCGTATTCGAACCTGGACACGACCCTGCGCACTCAGATCCGGCTCGAGGTCCAGCGCCTGCTCACCGATCTCGGCATCACGACGCTGTTCGTGACCCATGATCAAGAGGAGGCGTTCGTCATGGGCGAACACGTCGCCGTAATGTTCGATGGAGTCGTGGTTCAGCAGGGTCGCCCATCGATGATCTACGACACTCCGGGGACGCCCAGGGTTGCCCGTTTCATCGGCGACGCGAACTTCCTGGCCGGGACCGCAGACGGAGACAAAGCCGAGACTCAGATCGGCCCTATCCCACTGCTGCGTCGACTCGACGGTGAAGTAGAGGTGATGGTCAGGCCGGAGTACATCACCGTCGTCGCGGGTGAAGATGCGACGATCGAGAAAGTCGAGTTCTACGGCCACGACTCTATCTACCTGGTCCAACCGGACGGCCAACCTGCCCTCAAGGCGCGCGTTCTGTCGACTCCGGAGTTTCGAGTGGGCCAGCGAGTGGCGTTGTCGTACGGAGGCGGAGCGGCCCCCGCGTATCCCGTCTAGCCGAGGAGCAAGATGGTGACGGTGGATCTCCTCGTGCTCGGCGCGGGACCCGCCGGTGTGGGAGCCGCTTACCGAGCCTCGGCCGCGTCCCGCTCCGTAACCGTCATCGAGCGCTCCGGCGGAGTTGGGGGCGCGTCCGCGAGCTTCGAGGTCGGGGGGCAGAGAGTCGACCTGGGCAGCCACCGCCTCCACCCCTCGACCGATCCCGACATCCTCGAACACATCCAGGTCGTGCTCGCGGGTGGGCTCCAGCGCCGGCCGCGCAACGGAAGGATCAGGCTCGCGGGCCGGTGGATCGCCTTTCCTCTCAGGATCTCCGATCTGCTCACCCACCTGCCCCTGGGGTTCGGCGCGCGTGCGGCGCTCGACGCCTCGACTCGTTTTAGGCGGTCGGCGCAGCAGGACACCTTCGCCGAGCTACTCCGCGCGGGCCTCGGTTCGACCATGTGCGAGCGCTTCTACTTCCCCTACGCGCGCAAGTTGTGGGGTCTCGAGCCGGAGGAGATCAGCGGCGAGCAGGCCCGCCGGCGCGTGGCTGCGTCGTCACCGGGCAAGATGCTCATGCGCCTGCTCCCCGGTCGCGGATCGGGACCCGCGTTCTTCTACTACCCGCGCGAAGGGTTCGGTGCGATCGCCGAGTCCCTCGCGCGCGCGGCGATGGACGCGGGAGCCGATTTCCGGCTCGGGGTGTCGGCGAAGCGCGTCGAGCTCCGCAACGACAGCGTCGCAGTTGAGCTCGATTCCGGAGAGATCGTGGAGGGGGCCCGGCTGTGGTCGACCGTTCCCGTCACGGCGCTTGCGCGCCTCGCCATTCCAGCCGCGCCCGACGAGGTCCTCGAGGCCGCGACTTCCCTCGAGTTTCGCTCGATGGTGCTGGTCTACCTTGTCCTGGACGTCGATCGCTACACGGAGTTCGACGCGCACTACCTTCCCGAGCCGTACACACCGGTCACTCGCATCTCGGAGCCGAAGAACTACAGGGACGGCGACGACCCACCAGGCCGCACGGTTCTGTGCGCCGAGGTCCCGTGCTCCTTCGGCGACGCTATGTGGGCCGCGACCGACGACGAGCTTGCTCGCGTGGTGGTCGAGGGCCTCGCCGACTCGGGATCGCCGCCCGTGATCCCGAGTAGCGTTACGACCAAGCGATTACGTCAGGCCTACCCCGTTTACCGTGTGGGCTTCGAGCGGTCGTATGAGATCGTCGACCGGTGGGCGACCGAGCAACCCAGGTTGCTGACCTTTGGGCGCCAGGGTTTGTTCGTCCACGACAACTCGCACCACGCGTACGCAATGGCCTGGGCGGCTGCCGATGCCCTGCGTCCCAACGGCGAGTTCGATTCCGGCGCGTGGCGCTCGGCGCGCGAGCGATTCAGCCGGCATGTGGTCGAGGACTAGCGGCCGGCGACTCGCTGGAGTTCAACTCGGCGTGAATCGCCGGAAGCACGTGCCGAAGGTACCGGCCCAGGCGCACGAAAGACTCGCCCGACTCCCTGAACCCGTAGCTAATGGGCACCTCGGCGTAACGGTAGCCCTTGGCGAGAAGGTCGAGCGTGAGCACTTGCGCGTAGTTGAAGTCGTGCACGATCTCTGCGCCGGCGGCGGCCTCTCTCGAGAACGCGCGGTAACCACTCTGGCCGTCGCTGATGGGACGCCGGGCGACGAACCGCAGCATCCGCGTCAGGAGAATGTTTCCCAACTTGCGATGGGGCAGCATGCGCCCGACGTGGCCGCGCATGCGCGAGCCGACGACATAGTCGGCCCTCCCCTTGAGGATCGGGTAGATCACTCGCTCCAACTCCTCGGGAGCGTACTCACCGTCGGCATCGCAGAACGCTACCGCGCACGCGTTGCGGCGCGCGGCCTCCTGTAACCCGCACCCAACGGCGAAGCCGAGCCCCCGGTTGCGACCCAAAGACAGCACCTCGGCCCCGGCGTTCGCTGCTCGCGCGGCGGTGTCGTCCTCGGAACCGTCGTCGATGACCAGAATCGTCACGGGGTGCCCCGCGACGCTCCGGGGCGCGCGCGCGACGACGCCTTGGATGGAGGCCGCCTCGTTGTGGGCCGGCATGAACAACACCACGGGATCATCGGGGTGAACCGACGCCCCGGGTCGGGGCCGCCCTTCGGGGGATTCGCCCGCCGCCGGCAGCCGAAGCCTGCCAAAGGCACCGGGAGCGGGCACGAAGAGCGCGACCCCTCCTCCGACGAGCGAGTAGACGGTCTTGATCGCGTGCGCCGTCAGGGCCGCCGCAAGCGCAATCGATGCATCGAAGCCGAGTGCGACGAACGCGGCCGACGCGGCGGCCTCGTAAGTACCTATTCCCGCCGGAGCGATGGCGACCACTTGGGCCACGATGGTGACGGCGGTCACGAGAACCGCGTCGCTCCAGGCGACATCGAGACCCGCCCAGCGAGCGGCCTGGAGCATCATGACGCTTTCCAGAAGCCATGCCGAGGTGGCCGTCGCTACGACCAGCGGAACCGCCCGCCGCAGGTGCAACCCCTCGGAGTCACCGAGCCTGCGCAGCCACCACAGTCCGCCGAGCAACAGCGCGCCCGCCGGCGCGAGCAGGAGCCAGGCCCACGCCCCGGCGAGGTGCTCGGCCACACGCGGACCGAATAGGGCCGCCAGTCCGACCACCGCGAGGATGTCGGAGGCCCTGAGCATGGCGGTCGATGCCGTGGCGGCCGCGAGCGAAAGGCTCGTACGGCGGACCACGCTCGTCACCCGCATGACCTCGCCCAGTCGAAGCGGTAGCACGTGGTTTGCCCCGAGCGAAACGTGGATGGCCGCCAGGGCGTGTCCGAACGGCAGTCCCGGGGCCACGCGGGTCCACACCCAAGCCCGGACTGCGAACGCCAGCGCATAGGCCCCCACCGCCAGCGCCAGGCCCACCGGCTCGTCGAGGGCCGCTGATGCGGTTCGAGCGAGAGCGCGCGCGTCGATCGAGGTCGCGATGAACCCGAAGCTGACCGCGAGCGCGGCGACACCGATCCACCGGACGAGGCGCCTGGTCGGCGCCCGTAACTCCATGCCCGCTCCTTTCCGGCAGTCCTGACCACTTCAGTTCGTTGAGCCCAATCCCTAAGGTTAGGCTAACCTTAGCCAAGAGCCAATGGATCCGGCGCCGGGCCGGTCCTCGAGGAGGTCGTGTGTGACGATAGTGGTCACCGGTTCGTCGGGCTTCATAGGGTCCCATCTCTGTGACGCGCTTCTCGCCGGAGGCGAGGGGTTGGTGGGAATCGACCGAGTGGCATCGACGAAGGTGCCGACGATAGAGACCGACCTCGCCGTACCCTCGGGTGAGGCGCTCGACGCCCTCGCCGGAGCCGAGGTCGTGTGGCACCTGGCGGCACGTCCGGGGATTCGCGATCGCCGACCCGATATCGAGGCCCAACGCCACCGGGACAACGTCGTCGCGACCGCCCGCGTGCTGAATGCAGTGCCCCGGCAAACTCCCCTTGTGGTGACCTCGTCCTCCTCGGTATACGGCGGTTCCCGCCACGGAGGGACCGAGCGGCCGAGCCTAGAGACCGATCCTCTGAGGCCCCGGGGCGGCTACGCGCGTTCGAAGGTCGC
The DNA here is from genome assembly GCA_009379915.1 of Actinomycetota bacterium. Classification (GTDB taxonomy): domain Bacteria; phylum Actinomycetota; class CADDZG01; order CADDZG01; family WHSQ01; genus WHSV01. The sequence continues at coordinate 31,963 of WHSV01000004.1, forward strand.
GATGGAACGACTCTGCCTGCGGCGCGCCGAGCGCGGCTCCCGTGTCGCGATTGCACGCCCCTTCACCGTGGCGGGCGAAGGCCAGCGACCCGACATGGCGATCGCTACCTGGATCGAATCCATTCGGGCCGGGAGGACCGCGGCCCTTCTCGGATCGCCCACCAGGACGAGAGACGTGGCCGATGTGCGCGACGTCGTGCGCGGGCTCATCGCCATGGCGGACCGAGGCGTCTCGGGGGTCGTCAACCTCGGCAGCGGGTGCGCCCACTCCCTCGCGGACATCGTGCGCGCCGTATCCGAGGCGCTTAACTTGCCGGCGTCGGTAGAGATAGTTCCCGCGCGCACCGAGGAGGTTCCGGCCACGCGGGCAGACACGACACGCTGTGAGGAGCTGCTGGGCGTCACGTTCGGAACGGACCTGCGGACGCTCGTCATGAGACAGGTCGAGGCGAGCGCGACGGCCGTCCATTCCAGACTCCAGGAGGTCGGATGATTCGGAGGTTCCTGCCCGCGTTCGCCGCGGTAGCCATCATCTCTTCGCTCTCGGCGTGCGACGGAGGGCGCGATGCACTCACGATCTACTCCGGACGCGACGAAGCCCTCATCGGTCCTTTGCTCGAGCAGTTCGCGGAGGACAACGACATCGCTATCGACGTGCGCTATGGCGAAACCGCAGATCTAGCTTTGTTGATCGCGGAGGAGGGCGACGACACTCCCGCCGACGTGTTCCTGTCGCAGTCGCCCGGCGCGGTGGGCTTCCTCGCCAACGAGGGGTTGCTCGGCGAGTTGTCGACGGAGGAACTGTCGGCGGTGGACGCGCGTTTCGAGTCCGACGACGGGCGGTGGATCGGTCTGTCCGCTCGTCAGAGAGTACTCGTCTACAACGAAGAGCTCGTGGACGAAGCCGATCTCCCCGACTCGGTGCTCGATCTCACCGGCGAGACCTACGCGGGAGATGTGGCGCTGGCTCCCACGAACGGCTCCTTCCAGGACTTCGTTACCGCAATGCGTCAGACCGAAGGTGAAGACGTGACGGCTCGGTGGTTGGGCGACATGCAGGCCAACGGCTCGCCAACGTACGCCGACAATTCCTCGATCGTGGACGCGGTCGCGCGCGGTGAGGTGCCAATGGGCCTCGTCAACCACTACTACAACTACCGCAAGCTCGAGGAGGATCCCGGCGCGCCGAGTCGAAACTACGCGTTTCCCGACGGGGACGTGGGCTCGTTGCTGATCGCCTCCACGGCCAGCATCGTCGCCGGCACCGACAAGCAGGACGATGCCACCGCGTTCATCGACTACCTCCTGTCGGACGACGCTCAACAGTTCTACAGCGACGAGACGTTCGAGTACCCGCTTACCGAAGGCGTCGAGCCGTCGGCGGAGCTGCCGCCGTTGGATTCGCTCGAGACACCCGACATCGATCTCAACGACCTCGGAAACCTGCAGGAGACCGCATCCTTGATCGAGAAGAGCGGCCTCCTCTGACGAGGGACATGACGGTGCCAGCGGGGATGATGGGCGGATCGTGACTCAGCCATCCATCGAGCGAACGGCTCCGGCGGGGACCGGGAGGAGGCGGCGGCGCCGGCTCTCCGGGCTGGCGATCCTCGTCACCGCAGTCGCGGCGTTGTTCGTGGCACCGTTCGTACACCTCGCGCTGCGCAGCCTGGAGCAGGCCGGGACGCTCGTCGGCGAGATCACCTCTCCGAGGGCGCTCGCATCTCTCGGACGCAGCGTCGTGCTCGCAGCGGCCGTGTCTCTGGCCGCAGCCGCGATCGGTGTTGCGGCGGCGTGGGTAGTTACCCGGACGGACGTTCCCGGCCGGTCGGCCTGGAGGGTGTTGCTGCCTCTTCCGCTTGTGATTCCGTCCTACATCGGCGCGTTCGTGATGATCGCCGCGTTCGCGCAGGGGGGTGCGCTCGAAACCATGTTGTCGTGGCTCGGCGTTGGTCCGATCGGCGGCTTCCGAGGATTCTTCGGTTCTTTTGTCGTGCTGTCCCTGTTCACTTTCCCCTACGTCTACCTGCCCGTCCAGGCGCGCTTTCGCCAGCTACCGTCCTCGCTCGAGGAGTCTGCACGTCTTCTCGGAACCAGTCCCATCGGCACCTTCTGGTCGATAGCACTTCCCCAGGCACGAAGCGCCATCGTCGCCGGTGCTCTTTTGGTGTTCCTCTACACGGTGAGCGACTTCGGCGTGGTGCAGTTGATGCGCTATGACACCCTGACGCGCGTCATCTACTCGACTCGCCTCATTGATTCCCTGACCTCCGTCCGTCTCAGCCTCATGCTCGGGGTCCTTGCAATTGCGGTCGTGGTTGCAGAGCGTGGCGCCGCGCGTGGAAGCCTGTTACGCGATCCGAAGAGGGAATCGCGCCCCCTCCAGTATCCACTCGGCCGTTGGAGATCCGCGGCCGCCGTGTTACTCGCGGGCATCGTGGGCCTGTCCCTGATCACTCCGGTGGCCGTCTGCACGTGGTGGGCGTTTCGGGGAGTCGTTCGGGGTGACACCCCGGCGGCGGAGTTTTGGGCGCGCGTGGCGGATCTTGCACGACCGGCACTCAATACGTCGGTCGCCGCCACGGCTGCTGCCGTAACCGCGGTTCTGCTAGTTGCACCCGTTGCGTACTTCGCCGTGCGGAGGCCGGGGCACCTCGGCGCGACTGCGAACGCGATCGTGGTGGGTGGCTTCGCACTTCCCGGGCTGTCCATCGCTCTATCGCTCGTGTACTTCACGTTGAGCGGCCCCTCATGGGTGGGTGGCATCTACCAGACGCTCCCGCTGTTGGTTCTCGCGTATGTAATCCACTTCGGAGCCCAGGCGCTGAACGTTGCATCGGTCGCGGTGGGGAGTGTGCCGGCCCGGGTCGAGGACGCGGCTCGCACCTTGGGGGTGAGTGCGACTCAGCGTCTGTGGCGCATCGAGTTGCCGCTCATGCTCCCCGGCCTTCTTTCCGGAGCGGGGCTGGTGTTGTTGTCCGCGATGAAGGAGCTCCCCGCCACGCTGCTGCTCGCGCCCATCGGTTTCGAAACCCTGTCCGTCAAGATCTGGACCGGAACCCAAAGCGCGCTCTTCGCCGACGCCAGCCTGGCGTGTCTTGCTCTCGTCCTGACGTCCGGCATTCTGACCTGGCTCCTGGTCATTCGTCGCAGCGACACCTTGATCTGATGCGACGTCTGGGCGCGGTGATGGTAGGCGTTGCGGTCGTGTCATTCGCAGCGGCTGCGGCGGGGATCGACGTGCGCGCGACCTACGGCGCTCGGACCACCGGCGACGAGCCCTACTACCTGATCACGGCGGTCACCTTGTCAAGCGATCGCGACCTGGACATCTCGGACGAGATCGAGGCCGGCGCGTTCCGCGAATGGCACGAGATCCCACTCGACGAGCAAACGAAATCGCTCGAGGGGGGCCGGCGCGTCAGCCCTCACGACCCGTTGCTCCCACTCCTGCTGGCCCTCCCGGTGGCGCTCGGTGGATGGGTGGGGGCGAAGGTGTTCCTGGCCGTCCTGGCCGGTCTTCTGGCCGCTCTTGTCGTTTGGATCGCGGTCCGCCGCTTCGGCGTGTCGGTGGGTGCGGCCGGGCTCACCGCCGGCGTCATCGGGGCATCGGCGCCGTTCGCCGTGTACGGCAACCAGGTCTACCCCGAACTCCCCGCGGCCCTTTGTGTTGCGGTGGCCGTCGCCGGCCTGACGGGTCGCCCCCCGCAGACCGGGGGATTCGTTGCGCTCGCAGCTGCAATCACCGCGCTTCCGTGGCTGTCGATCAAGTACGTTCCGGTGGCGGCGACCCTCGCCGTGCTTGGGGTGGTCGCTCTATGGCGAGCCGGGCGCAGGCGCGCGCTGGGCAGTTTCGTCGCCGCTCTCGCGCTCATGGGCATCGCATTCGTCGCCGGACATCTCCAGTGGTACGGCGGGGTGACGCCCTACGCGGTCGGAGATCACTTCAGCTCGGGTGAGTTCAGCGTCATCGGCAACGAGCCGAATTATTCGGGCCGGGCGCGCCGGCTCCTGGGACTGCTCGTCGACCGGAACTTCGGCCTCGTGGCGTGGCAGCCGGCGTGGTTCTTGATCGTTCCCGCCGCGGCCGCACTGATTAGAGCTCGGCCCGCGGCTTGGGGCGCGCTCGCTTTTCCGCTCGCCGCCGGATGGCTCAATGCGACGTTCATCGCGCCGACGATGCAGGGCTGGTGGTGGCCGGGACGCCAGCTCGTGGTGGTCCTGCCTTGCGCGGTGGTCTGCATCGCATGCTGGGCGAACGGTCACCGTGCGCGACTCGCAACGATCGCGCTGACGGGATCGCTCGGCATCGCGGCCCTCGTCTGGCTGTTGGCCGACGGACTGAACCGCCGGATCACGTGGGTGGTCGACTTCTACGACACCACGAACCCCCTGTACGGGGTCTGGCAGCATGTCCTGCCGGACTATCTCGACGTCACCTCGATGACGTGGGTCCTGCACGGAGCGTGGCTCGTCTTGGCCCTGGCCGTGGCGGCGCGAACCTGGCTGACGGCAGCTTCTGGGCTTCGGCGGAGCTTCGCTGCGCCTCGCCGAGCGAAAGGCACGGAACCCCGCCCTTCGGGCGAGCAAAGCCATTGGGCTTCGGCGGAGCTTCGCTGCGCCTCGCCGAGCGAAAGGCACGGAACCCCGCCCTCCGGGCGGGCAAGTTTCTAGTCCACCGTGAACTCGGTGGACATACCGAGCTGGAAGTGGTTCTCGATCTCGCCCTCCTCATGCTCAACGATGTTGCAGAAGAGGACGTAGTCCGCGGGCTCGAGTTCGAAGGTGCCCTCACAGCTCTCGCCCGAGGGAAAGGCCTCGACCTCGCCGATGAAGGCACCGTCGGGAAGACCTTCCTCGTCGACGATCTCGTCGTCGTTCAGCGGGAGAGAGTCCACAGTCCCCGCCCTGACGACCACCAGCTCGTGCGCGTCCTCGCCCTCGTTGGCGATGTCGAACGTGACGGTGCCGGCCGAAACCGACCCGGACTCGGGCGAGACGCTCCATTCATCCAGGGTGACGGCCACCGTCTCGTCGGAGGTGGACGAGTCACCGACCGGCTCGCACTCCGCCACTCCCGAGCCGCTCGCGGAGGCCGATCCGCTACCCGAGCCGCTACCCGATCCGGACGCGCTTCCCGAACCACTGCCGGAGGCGGAACCCGAGCCGACGCTTCGAACGTCCGCGCCGTCATCGTCGCCGCCACAGGCCGCCAGCGCCATGAACAGCACCAGCACCATGCCTCCGAGCCGGACGAAGCCACTGCCCATATCTCTCTCTCCTGTTCGTCGGGAAACGCCTCGAATAAGGTGGGGCTAAGAACTTGAGTTAGGCTACCCGAACACAGGGTGCGTGGGCAAACCACCCCTCGACAGGCGAAATGTGGCCGGTATCGTTGAACGGATGGCCTCGAGCGGGTAACGTTCCCCGCACTGCAACGGTGAGCAATGGCGCTCCGCACTCGGGGCGCCTTTTTTATGTCCCGAAACGACCTCTTTGGGGAGGGCATGGGACGCACACATCCGTACGAGGGCGAACGGGACGCCTGTGGCATCGGGTTCGTGGCCGACGCTCACGGCCGGACGACGCGCGCCATCGTGGACGCCGCGCTCGAGGCCCTCTGTCGCGTCAAGCACCGAGGAGCGGTGGCGGCCGACGACCTCACCGGGGACGGCGCGGGATTGCTGCTTCCTCTCCCCCGCGCCCTGCTGGCGGCAGAGATAGAGGGAGGGCCCGAGGAGAACGACCGTCTCGGGGTGGCGATGATCTTCGCGGACCCATCGGGCACCGACCCCGCGCGCCGGATCGTGGCCGAGGCTTGTGCTCAGGAGGCTCTACAGGTCGTCGCCTGGCGCGTCGTCCCCACCGAGGACGGCGCTCTCGGGGACGCGGCGCGCGCCACGCGCCCCGCCATCGAGCAGGCGATCGTGCTCCGGCCGCTCGGCACCGATGCAGACGAGGGCGAACGGCGAGCCTTTCGAGCACGTCGTCGTATCCAGACGGCGGCGCGCGAGCAAAACGTGCGTCTGTACATCGCCTCCTTCTCCTTCAGAACGATCACGTACAAGGGCCTGGTCGCGGCCGACCAACTCGCGCGCTTCTATGAGGACCTCACCGACTCTCGCTACGAGACTTGGTTCGCTCTCTTCCATCAACGCTTCGCGACCAACACGACACCGACATGGGAGCGAGCGCAACCGTTTCGCTTCCTTGCACACAACGGTGAGATCAACACCATTCGAGGAAACGTCGCCGCCATGAGCGCGCGCCAGGGCCGGCTTGGCTCGGCCGATCTCGCTCCCGAGGACCTGCTGCGTCCGGTCGTGGACGTCGAGGGGTCCGACTCGGCGATTCTCGACGAGGCGCTCGAGCTTCTGCAGCGCGGGGGCCGTGACGTGCAGCACGCGGCCGCGATGCTCGTGCCGGGGGCATGGGAGGACGTCGCTCGGTCCGACGGCGACGTGCGCGACTTCTTTCGGTATCACTCGTGCCTGATCGAGCCCTGGGACGGACCTGCGGGCCTCGTCTTCACCGACGGTGAGCGCGTTGCAGCCACTCTCGACCGCAACGGATTGCGTCCCCTGCGCGTGTCGGTCTGCGACGACGGTCTCGTCGCGTGCTCGTCGGAGAGCGGTGCGGTGCCGACTCGCGGTCATGGCCGGGTGCGCCGCCTGAAGATCGGCCCTGGCCAGGGATTCTGCGTCGATCCCTCGCAGGGGGGCGTGATCGAGGACTCCGACATCAAGAAGGGGCTCGCCCGGCGTCGCCCCTACGGGGAATGGTTGCGCGAGCACGTCGTAGAGGGCTCCCCCGGAACGCCGGTGGAGGCGGCGGGCGAGGACCTCACCGCCCGGCAGGTCGCGGCCGGATTCAACAAGGAGGAGTTCACGGTCGTCATCCGCCCGATGGCGACGGAGGGGACCGAGCCCACGTCATCGATGGGCGACGACACGGCACAGCCGCCGCTCGCGCAGTGGGCGCGTCCGGTGTTCGGCTTCCTCAAGCAGCGGTTCGCCCAGGTGACCAACCCGCCGATCGACCACCTCCGGGAGCGCCACGTCATGTCGCTCACGACTCGCCTCGGCGCCCGCCACGCCCTTCTTCAGGAGAAGCCGGAGGCGGCCAAACTGCGCGAGTACGCGTCGTTCCTGTTGTGGCCCTCGGCCGTGGACGATCTCGCGAACGAGCGAGAGCGAGCGGGGCGGGTGGGTGGAAAATCACGAGGCGCGGCCCTGATCGATGCGACCTTCGACGTGGCGGAGGGTCCCGATGGGCTCGAGGCGGCCCTTCACCGCATGACGGCCGAGGCCGCCGGCTCGGTCCTGCGGGGCGCCGAATACGTCGTCGTGTCGGATCGCAAGGCGGGCCCCGAGCGCGTCGCCGTCCCGAGTGCCCTCGCCGCCGGAGCGGTTCACCACGAGCTCGTCGGGAGGGGCCTTCGGGCCCGGGCGAGCCTCATCGTGGATTGCGACGATCCGCGGGAGACGCACCACCTCGCGGTGCTGTTGACGAACGGCGCCGACGCGGTCTGTCCGCGCCTGACCCTTCAATCGATCGCCGAGCTCGCCAAGCGCGGCCGCCTGGGGGGCGGAGTGTCGAGCGACGAAGCCCAGCGCAACTACTTCCACGCCATCGAAGACGGCCTCCTCAAGGTCATGTCGAAGATGGGAATCTCGACGATCGACTCCTACCGCGGCGCCCAGATAGTCGAAGCCATCGGTCTCGGGCCGGACGTGATGGAGCTCTGTTTCGACGGGATTGCTTCGGTGCTCGGCGGTCTCTCCCTGATCGAGCTCGGCGCCGACGTCTGGAGACGCCACGAGCTTGCCTACGGAGGCGCCTCGCTTCCCAGTCCGGGGCTCATCAAGCACCGCAAGGGCGGTGACTATCACGCCACCAATCCGGAGGTCGTGGACTCGCTTCACGACACGGTGGGACTGTCGGACGACCCCGACGACCGGCGGAACGCAGACCTCACCGCAGCCCACGCGCTCCAGCGCGCGACCAGGGGCGAAGACGCGGCCTACGCAAAGTTCGCCAGCCTCGTCAACGAACGGCCGCCGGCCGAGCCGCGCGACCTGCTCGAGTTCGTCGCGGCGGACGATCCCACCCCCCTGGCCGAGGTCGAGCCCGCGACGTCGATAGCCACGCGCTTCTCGACCGGCGCGATGAGCCACGGAGCGTTGAGCGCGGAGGCCCACGAAACGCTGTCGGTCGCGCTCAACATGATCGGAGGCATGGCCAACACGGGCGAGGGCGGCGAGGCGCCGGAGCGTTACCGCGACCAGCGCAACAGCGGAATCAAGCAGATCGCGTCCGGCCGCTTCGGCGTCACCCCCGCCTACGTCGCCTTCGCCAAGGAGCTGCAGATCAAGATGGCTCAGGGATCGAAGCCGGGCGAGGGCGGCCAGTTGCCCGGCGTGAAGGTGTCCGCCGAGATCGCCCGGCTGCGTCACACGGTGCCCGGCGTCGCACTCATCTCTCCCCCGCCGCACCACGACATCTACTCGATCGAGGACCTCGCGCAGCTCGTCTTCGACCTGAAGCAGGCCAATCCGGAGGCAGACGTCTCCGTCAAGCTGGTCGCCTCCGAAGGCGTGGGAACGATCGCTGCCGGAGTGGTCAAGGCTCTCAGCGACGTCGTGCACATTTCGGGGGCCGACGGCGGCACGGGAGCCAGTCCGCTGAGCTCCATCAAGAACGCGGGGCTCCCTTGGGAGATCGGCCTCGCGGAGACCCAGCGTGCGCTCGTCGAAAACGATCTGCGCGGCAGGGCGCGCCTGCGCGTCGACGGTGGATTCAAGACCGGGCGCGACGTCGTCGTTGCCGCGCTGCTCGGAGCCGACGAGTTCAGCTTCGGCACCGCGGCCCTACTGGCCGAGGGCTGCATCCTCGTTAGGACCTGCCACAGGGATACGTGCCCGGTCGGCATAGCCACTCAGAATCCGGAGTTGAGAAAGAAGTTCGCGGGAACTCCGGCTATGGTCGCCCGCTACCTGCTGCTGGTGGCAGAGGAGGCGCGCCTGCTTCTGAGCTCGCTCGGACTTCGGAGCATCGACGAGGCCGTGGGCCGGGTGGATCTCCTTCGCCAGCGCCGGACGAACGACGCTCGTCACGACTCCCTCGATCTCACCCCCCTCCTGGTCGAAGCCGGCCGGCGCGAACGCAGGTTCACGGGCCGCCTGGCGATGCAGAGGCCGCGCTCTTCTCTGGGAGACAGGCTTTTCGCCGACGCGGTCGAGACGCTCGAGTCGGGCGACACCACGGAACTGAGCTACGACATAACGACCGCGGATCGCACCGTGGGTGCTCGCCTCGGGTGCTGGCTCGGCTCGAGGCCCCCGGATGCGACCAGAGGAACTGTGAGGGCCGATTTCGAGGGTGAGGCGGGTCAGAGTTTCGGCGCGTTCCTCGCCGACGGCATCGAACTGAACCTGGTGGGCGAGGCCAACGACTACGTTGCGAAGTCGATGAGCGGTGGTCGCATCACCGTCCGGCCGCCCGCGAACGACGCGGGCGACCCGTACCTGGTCGGCAACACCGTTCTCTACGGCGCGACGGGCGGCCAATTGTTCGTGGCCGGGCGCGCCGGGGAACGCTTCGCGGTCCGCAACTCGGGTGCGGTCGCGGTCATCGAGGGTGCCGGCGATCACGCGTGCGAGTACATGACCGCCGGAGCGGTCGTGATCCTGGGCCCGGTGGGGCGCAACCTGGGAGCGGGGATGAGCGGCGGAGAGGCTTACGTCTACGATCCGTCGGACGAACTCGACGCGTCCCTCAACACTCAGCTCGTCGGCGCTTACGAACCGACCGGAGCACAGCTGGAATCACTCAAGCGAGTGATCGCGCGTCACCGCGAAGCGACGGGATCGTCCGTCGCCGCAGAGATCCTGGCCTCGTGGGAAGAGTCCCATAGTCACTTCAGACGGGTTGCACCGGTCGCCGAGATCGCGCGTCTCGAAGCAATGTTCGAGGGCACCGCAGCCGCGTACGTCTGAAGCGCGTGGGACCTAGGAGTCCTTCTCCCATTTGATTCGCTTGCGGAAGAACCCCTCGAGGCCCTCGAAGTCGAACCAGTGATCCTCCTCGTAGCGCTGGAGCGAGGACACATCGTCCGCGGAGAGGGACGTGTAGACGCGTTCGGTCGTAATTCGCTCCACCCGCGCGCCGGGGACCTCGACCAGGTCTCCGCCATCATCGGGCTTCATGGCGAGACCGTGGAAGATGTTGTCCTCATCGTCACCCAGGACCGCCTTGACCTCCCCCAGAAGCTCGCCGCCCGAGCCCATCACCGGAGCCTCCTTGGGGGTCACCAACCACGCGACCTGCTTCTCCTCCGTCATCTCTTCCCTTTGAATCGATCGATTCGGAGCATTGTCGCGGACATCAGCCCTCCGTCCGTCTAGGACCGGAAGCTCAGGTCTCCGCAGTTCAACTCGAAGAACGGATCCAGGAGCGGGTCGTAGTACTGAGGGATCCTGAACACGTCCTCCCTGCGCTCCTTCAGCTTGGTCCGTGAACCCTCGAGAACGTAGAACCGCTCGGAGAACCACCACCTCGTGTTGGTGGTGTTCCTCGTCTCGGCTCTGAGGAGCACCATACGGCCTCGCCGGCATTCGACCCCCTCCGCGAAGCGCCAGATGCCTCCAACTCGGAGGGCGAGCGGCGCCCCATCACTAGTGACCGGAACCACTTCGTCTCCGTCGAGCACGAACATGTTCAGCACCCGGGTCGCGCCCGAGTGGTAGACCTGGTCGCCCACCTTGACGAAGAGCTCGTCGCTGCCGTCGCCCTGAACGTCCGCCCTCCCCACCGCCCTCGGATAGCTGAAGCGCGAACCCGCGTCGAGCCGGCGATCGGCCAGCTCGCCGGAATCCGTGATCACCCGGAGCCACCACGACACCGGACTGAGATCGTCGTCGAGCTCTGCGTAGACCGTGGCTCGGTCGTCCTCGCCATCCCCGTCGAAGTCACCGGTCACCGAGGTCTCGCAACCAGCCGTGGGGGGCAACGAGGGCCCGGCTAAAGGACACGGCTCTCCGTTGATTATCTCGCGCGGGATCCCCGCGGGGGCGGTGGGTTCGCGCTCCGAACCGGAGCAGCCGGTAAGGGCCACGGCGACCACGAGGGCGGTGACGAATGCGCGTGGCGGCCGCATACGTCAGCCCGCCAACTTCCGCGCTCGCACGAAGACGGCGTCGAGCATCGCCTCGGTGAGCCTGCCGGTGAAGGTGTTCTGCTGACTGGGATGAAAGGAGCCGATGAGCGTGCGGTCGCCAAGTTTGCACTCCGCGAGGTGCCCGAACTTCGGTCGCGGGACGATGCGCTCAACCGTCCGGGCGGCGTTCGCCTGCAGCGAGTTGTCCCACGCGTAGCTGCCGAGTGCCACGATCGCTTTGACCCGGCCCAGGGCCTCGAGCTCCCTCAGGTGGTACGGCAGGCAGTTGTCGCGCTCCGCCGGGGTCGGCTTGTTCGCCGGCGGCGCGCACCGCACGATCGCCGCAACGTAAGCACCGAGCAGGCGCAGTCCATCGTCGGTCGCGACCGAGGTCGCCTGATTGGCCCAACCCGTACGATGCAGAGACGCGAAAAGCCAGTCGCCGGAGCGGTCCCCCGTGAAGATGCGACCCGTTCGGTTTCCGCCGTGAGCGGCGGGCGCGAGGCCCACGATCAACAAGCGCGCTTCGGGATCTCCAAAGCCCGGCACCGGTTTGCCCCAGTAGTCCTCGTGGGTGAAACGGGCCACCTTCTCGCGGGCCACGCGCTCACGCCACTCGACCAGCCGGGGGCACGCCCGGCACTGGACTATGTCCTGGTTGATTGCCCGAATGCCCTGTCGTCCTGCGGACATGCTCACTCTCCAGTAGTTAACCTGCACCCATGCCTGCGCCCGGTTTCACCTGCCGATGAGAGGCCTCGGAACACTCATCAACCTGGTTACCGTCGCCGTCGGCGGCGGCTTGGGGATGTTTGCGGGAGACCGCCTACCCGAACGCGTTCGACGCACCATTATGCAGGGCCTCGGCCTCGTTACGCTGGCGGTCGGTATCGTGGGTCTCGAGCCACTGTACGATCCCGCCGCCGGCCTGAGACGCTTCATCGTTCTCATCTCGGGGATCATTCTCGGCGGCCTCGTCGGAGAGGCGCTGCGACTCGAGGACCGGCTCGAGGGTTTGGGGAGCAGGCTCCAGCGACGGTGGTCGAGTGATCCCGGCGGACCCGGCAACCCCGGGCACGCGCGCGAAGCCACGACGGAGAATCGGTTCGTCGAGGGATTCGTCGTCGCGTCCACGGTGTTCTGCGCCGGTCCCCTCACGGTTCTGGGTTCGATCGAGGACGGCTTGGGGATAAGCATCCGCTCGCTCGCCATCAAGAGCGCTCTCGACTTCTTCGCCGCCATCGGCTTTGCGTCGGTGTACGGGGCCGGCGTGCTCGGGTCACTGGTGACGATCCTCGTCTATCAGGGGGGCCTGACGCTCGCCGCTTCGCTGGTCGAGCCTCTGATGACGGCCGAGGTCATCGCTCAACTGGGCGCGGTCGGAAGCCTGCTCGTGCTGGGAATCGGTTTGCGCCTTCTCGACATCGCCCGGGTGCGAATCGTGAGCCTGATGCCCGCACTGATAATCGTGCCGGCGATCGCCGGGGCCGTCGAGGCCATGTTCCTTTAATCCCACCTCTACAGGACGTGGGAGAGAAACGCCTTGGTGCGGGTGTGCTGCGGCGACACGAAGATCTGCTTGGGGACGCCGTCCTCGAGTATCCGGCCGTCGTCCATAACGAGAAGGCGGGTTCCCACCTCCCGGGCGAAGCCCATCTCGTGTGACACCACCACCATGGTCATGCCCTCGTCCGCGAGCCGCTGCATGATGTCGAGCACCTCTTTCACCAGTTCGGGGTCGAGTGCCGAAGTAACCTCGTCGAAGAGCATGAGCTTCGGTCGCATGGCGAGGGCGCGCGCGATGGCGACGCGCTGCTGCTGCCCTCCGGAGAGCTGCGAGGGATAGGACTCGCCCCTCTCCTCCAGCCCGACGTGCTCGAGCTCCTGAAGGGCACGTTCCCTTGCCTCCGCATCGCTCAGCTTCAGGACCTTGCGAAGAGCGACGGTGATGTTCCCGAGCGCGCTCATGTGCGGAAAGAGGTTGAAGGACTGGAAAACGATGCCGATGTCGGTGCGGACCCTGTTCAAGTTGACGCGCACGTCGGTGATGTCCCTGCCGTCGAAGATGACTCGCCCCGAGGTTGGCTCCTCGAGCAGGTTGATGCACCGGAGTATCGTCGACTTTCCGGAGCCCGAGGGGCCGATGATGACGTTGACGCTGCCGGGATCCACCTGAAGGTCGATGTCCTTCAGCACATGGAGATCACCGAACCACTTGTTCAGCTTGTCGAGCTCGACGAGATGGGCGCTCACGCACCGACCCCCACGAGACCGCTTCGCAGTCGCCTCTCGAGCACGTTCACCAGTCGGATCAGGGGCAGGGTAATTGCGAGGTAGCCGAGCGCCACCATGACGTAAGGAGTGGGGTTGAAGTCGTTCGCCACGGCCTGGTCGCCGACGTTCATCAAATCTCGTTGCGCGGACGAGATACCCAGAACGATGATGAGGGCGGTGTCCTTTATCAGGATGACGAACTCGTTCATCAACGGCGGGATCACGCGCCTCACCGCCTGCGGAACGATCGCATAGCGCATCGCCTGCATGTACGACATCCCGAGGCCGCGGGCGGCCTCGATCTGGCCCCGCTCGATCGATTGAATGCCCGCCCGAAAGACCTCGGCCATGTAGGCGCCCGCGTTGAGGCTCAGAGCGATGATCGCTGCTCTGTACGTGTCTATCCGAATCCCCAGGCCGATTGGTATGCCCACCCCTATGAACACGAGCTGCCAGATCAGAGGCGTACCGCGGAAGAAGTTGATGTACAAGCGTGCAGGCGCGCGCACGACCGCTCGCTTACTGATGGCGAAGATCGCCAGGACCAGGCCGAAAATGATCCCGAAGAACTCGGCCGAGAACGCCAGTATGAGGGTGTTCTTGGCTCCGTTCAGGAAGTCGCCCATCATCGGGCCGAGCCGCTCGAAGTCGAGATAGCTGGTGGTGAACAGCTCGACCCGGTCGCCGTTCACGAACCAGAACGCTGCGGCTCCAAACAAAAGCGCCTGGCTCCCGAGAACGGCAGCCGCGATGCACTCCTCGCGACTGACCTTTGTCGCCATGGCGCGCAGGGGGACCAGCCCCACGGCCACCGCGGCGACGCCCAGTGCCATCGCGACGATCAGCACGGCATCGAGCTCGTGGGACTTCAATCCCCTGACGAGAGAGTCACTCGGCGTGAAGCCGCGCGCGCTCAGGACGACTACGGTGCCCAGGAACAGCACGGCCAGCGAAAGCGCTCCGAGACCCGCCGCCACCAGGGAGACGGGGACGCTCTCGTTTCTGATGAGAGTCAGACCCGAGGGAGGTCGCTCTCCGGCTTCAACCGCCACTGCGTACTCCTCTCAGACCACAGAGCGCGTCGGATGGACGACCGCCCCCGGCTCGACCCCTGCTACTCGGACGCGTAGTCCGGGAGGTCCTGCTCGGGGAAGTACTTGCTGTAGATCTCGGCGAAGGTCCCGTCGTCGAACATCTCCTCGAGGGCGCCGTTGATCGCCTCGGTCAGCTCGGGATTGTCCTTGCTTACCGCGATCGCGTACTCCTCACCGGTCTCGACCTGCTCGACCACCTCGAGGCCGGGCTTGTCGGCGATCGATTCGAGCGTGACGGGGAGGTCGTTGAACACCGCGTCCAGCTGTCCGGCCTGCAGTTGCTGGTACATCTGGGGGGCCTTCTCGAACGTCACGAGCTCGGCTCCCGTGAGCTCTTGCTCGGCGTAGAACGCGCCGGTCGTCGCCCGCTGGACACCCACTTTGGCGCCGTCGGGAAGCGAGTCGACGCTCGTGATGTCCGGATTCGCCTCGCTGTCGACCGTCAGCGATTGGAGCGACGGGTAGAACGGGATGGTGAAGTCGACGACCGCCGTCCGCTCCGCGACCGTCTCGGATGCCGGAGTGCCTTCGGGCGCGTAGGCGGTCACCGCCGCGGCGACCACATCGAACGACGTCCCCGAGGCAAGTTGCTGGAAGATGGTGCCGAAGTCGGTGGAGATCCACGCGTCGTCGGGGTTCTCGAGACCGAGACGGTCCGCAACCTCGCGGACGATCTCGACGTCGAAACCGGTCAGCTCGCCGGCCTCTTCGAACTCGAACGGCGGGTAGGGGATGTCGGAACCAACGGTCAGGGTCCCCTCTTCGACCACGGTGAAATCGGAGGACTCCCCGTTCTCCGAGCTATCCGAGCCGCCCGTTTCCGTGGGCTCCTCCTCGCCGCACGCGGCCGCGATCAGCACGAGGGCGAACAGCGACACGAACAGCAAAGCCAGGCGCTTGTTGAATTTCATCAGGGTTCCTCCCGAGGATTCCAGTTCCGCCATGCGACAGTGAGAATACCTGGAACTTACTCCTCGCCGAGGTAGGCCTTGCGCACCTGGTCGTTGCCGAGCAGCGTCTTGGCGTCGTCCTCGAGAACGATCTCACCGGTCTCGATGACGTATCCGCGCTGCGCGGCCCCCAGCGCCATCTGTGCGTTCTGCTCGATCAGCAGCACGGGGATGCCCTCTTTGTTGACCTCGGCGATGACCGCGAAGACCCGCTCGACCACCTGAGGAGCGAGCCCCATCGAGGGCTCGTCGAGCATCAGCAGCTTGGGCTTCGCCATGAGGGCACGTCCGATGGCCAGCATCTGCTGCTCGCCTCCCGAGAGGGTCCCTCCGAGCTGCTTGCGCCGTTCCTGGAGGATCGGGAAGAGCTCGAAGACGTGATCGAGATCGCTCGACACCTCTTGCTTGGTGGTCTTGGTTCGTTGAAACGCACCCATCCCGAGGTTCTCGGCGACGCTCATGTTCGGAAAGATGTGGCGGCCCTCGGGAACTTGCACGATGCCCTTGGCGACGACATGGTGGCTCTTCATCCCCGTGATGTCCTCACCCTTGAAGAGGACCTGGCCCTGAGCGGGTGGGTGCACCATCGAGATCGATCGCAACGTAGTGGTCTTGCCCGCCCCGTTGCCGCCGATCAGGGTCACCACCTCGCCCTCGTTGACCGAAAGGTGGATACCTCGTACCGCCTCGATGACTCCGTACCGGACGTGTAGGTCCTTGAGTTCCAGCAGAGGTGTCCCGGCCACTTACTTCTCCCCCCCGGGTTCCCTGGCCCTCGCGGAGACGGTCCCGGGTTCGTCGGAAGCGGAGTTCTCCTGGCCCGCCTTTCCGTCCGTCGCAGCGCCACCGGTGCCGAGGTATGCCTCGATCACCTTGGGGTCGCTCTGCACCTCCTCGGGATGGCCCTCGGCGATGACCTCCCCGTGGTCGAGCACTGCGACCCTGTCGGACAAACCCATCACGACTTTCATGTCGTGCTCGATGAGCAGCACCGTTGTCCCTTCGTCACGGATCTTCCTCACGAGACCGCGCAGCCCGTTCTTCTCGACCGGGTTCATACCGGCGGCGGGTTCGTCGAGCAGCACCAGCTTTGGTTTCGTGGCGAGAGCGCGCGCGATCTCGAGCCGGCGCTGGTCCCCGTAAGAGAGGTTGCGCCCCAGGTCGTTGGCGTAACGCTTGACGCCGCAAAAGTCCAGCAGGCGCAGCGCCTCGTCTTCGGATTCCCGTTCCTCGCGCTTCCTTCGTGGCGAGCGGAAAATGGCCCCGAAGACACTCGTCCTGTGGCGCGCATCTACGCCGACGATCACGTTCTCGAGCGCCGTCATGTTCGGGAACAAGCGGATCTGTTGGAAGGTGCGGCAGATCCCGATATCGACGATCTGATCCGGTCGCTTACCGGTGATGGGTGCACCCGCGAACTCAACGGCTCCCTCGGTGGGCGCATAGACCCCGGTGACGCAGTTGAACAGCGTGGTCTTGCCGGCGCCGTTGGGGCCGATGAGACCGAAGATCTCTCCCTCGACGATCTCGAAGTTGACGTCGCCCAGCGCGCGCAGGCCTCCGAACTGCATCGTCACGTTGTTGACCTTTAGAAGAGAGTCCACGGGTTAACTGCCTTCCTTATGCTGAGCAGCTTCATGCACCGAGGACGCGAACTCGATCTCGTCCTTGCTCGGTTGTGCGGTCTCGTCCACGATGACGCCCTCGGCGGCGCTCGCCTCGGAGAGCTCGACTCTTCGGCGTTTCGGTGCCAGCAGCCCGCCCGGTCTGAAGATCATCACGACGATCAGCAGGAAACCGAACACCGCGATGCGGCCGGTTTCGGGATCGAAGCCGAAGATCGTCTCGCCACCCGATGCCTCGCGCACGACCTGCGGCAGTCCCTGCACGAGAACCGCTCCCAGCACCGCTCCCGAGATGCTCCCCAGGCCACCGATGACGACGGCGGCAAGGATGAGGATCGATGCGAGCAGTGGGAAGTTCGCCGGGCTTATGAAAGTCAGATAGCCGGCATAGATCCAGCCCGCGACGCCGCTTGTGGAGGCGCCGATGGCGAACGCAAGCACCTTCATTCGCACCACCGGGACGCCCATGGCCGCCGCCGCGACCTCGTCTTCGCGAATCGCCGTCCAGTATCTGCCGATCCTCGAATCCTCGAGGTGGCGAATCATTATGACGGCGAGAATGATGGCCGGAATCAGGAGATAGAACCAGTAGTTCTCCGAGCCGAGAACGGTGAACTCGATGGGACCGAGCTGCGGCCGCTCGATTCCGGGGATGCCGCGCGAACCGTTGGTCTGGGGAAGGTTGTTCGCCGTCTGTCTGACGATCTCGTGGAACCCGAGCGTCACGATCGCGAGGTAGTCGCCTCGCAATCGAAGGGTCGGCGTTCCCAGAGCCACTCCCGCGAGGACGCAGACCAGAACCGCGAAAGGCAGGGCCGCAAGGTTCGGCCAGACCACGAAGTGGAACTGCTCCGCGCCGCCTGAATCGGTCATCAGCGCGGCCGTGTAGGCCCCGATCATGAAGAACGCCACATAGCCGAGGTCCAGCAGACCTGCCATTCCCACCACGATGCTGAGTCCCAGCGCGAGCAGGATGTAGATGCCGGTGTCGACGAGCACGCTGACGCCGAAGCTGCCGTTGATGTACGGGATGGGGCTGTCGAAATCCTCCAGGAACGGCACGATCTCCGGCTTCATCAAGATCGGGATTGCGATCATCACGAGTATCGCCAGCAGGTACCGCCCGTAGCCGATTGCCCGCCATACTCCGAACAACGGTTGGGCGACCTTGATCACTTCGTCCGGGATGCGCTCGGCGGTCCTCGGGTAACGGTCCCCCAGATAGGTTCGCAGATCTCTGTCGCTCCCGGCCATTCCTAGCCGCCCATCCTTTCGCCCAGGAGCCCGGTCGGCCTGAACACGAGCACCAGCACGAGCACCGAGAAGGCCACCACGTTTCTCCACTCGGAACCGATGCACACCGAGCTCACGCTCTCGATCAGCCCGAGCATCACGGCGCCGAGCACGGCGCCCCGGATGTTACCGATGCCTCCGAGCACGGCCGCCGTGAAAGCCTTCAGCCCGGGGAAGAAGCCCATGTTGAATTCCACGCTTCCTGTCCGCAGCCCGTAGAGGACCCCGGCGATCCCGGCGAAAAAGCCCCCGATAACGAAGGTCGTGACGATGACCCGGTCGACGTTTACGCCCATGAGCTGTGCCGCGGTTATGTCCTCGCTGAGGGCCCGGATGCTGCGTCCGGTCCGAGTCTGGTTGATGATCCGGTCGAGAACGATGAGGCAGACGATCGAAGTAATCACGAGCAGGAACATGATGTCGGTCACGCGCGTCCCGAGCAGATCCTCGAACACGGCGCTCTGCCGGCTCATGTAATTGGGGAACGGCCGCCGGCCGGGGCCCAGGAGGAAGTTCTGCTGGTACATGTAGGTCATGAAGAAGGACGCGCCGATGGCGGTGATCAGGTACGAGAGCCGGGCGGCGTTGCGCCTCCGCAGAGGCCGGTAGGCGAATCGCTCGAGGACGGCCGCGGACAGCGAGGACGCGATCCCTCCGATCAGCAGGGATAGGCCGACCACCAGCAAAAGCTCGACGCCCGAGACGGGTTCCGTGATGCCGAACCACATGCCGAAGGCGTAGAAGACCGCGATGCCACCGGTGGCGAAGATCACGTCGTGCGCGAAGTTGATCAGCTTCAGCACGCCGTAGACCATCGTGTAACCCAGTGCGATCAGGGCGTACAGGAACCCCAGGATGAGGCCGGTGACGACCTGTGGGCCAAAGAGGCCGAAATTACACTCCAATCAATTCCCCCGGCGAGCGCTGGTCAGATTTGCGTTCGGTCTGCCACTGCGTCACGTCGCTGGCAGAAAGGGGGATCGATGCGATCCCCCTTTCACAACCAGATGGAACCTTAACTCCTACTGCTTGGCTTCTACTCGATCAACTCGGATGCAGGACCAAGCGATACGAAGTCCTCGTCCGGAGTGCTCCACTCGTAGACGTACACGGCCTCGGGTCCGACATCGAGGTTGCCGGTCTCGGTGAACTGGTACGTCTTCGTGATGCCGGTGTAGTTCGCGTCACGCAGGTACTCGACCACGGAGACGCGCACATCTTCGACGGCGCCCTCGGGGTCAGCTTCCTTGAGCGCCTCGGCCACCAGGTTGGTCGCGTCGTAGGCGTCGGCTGCGAACGTCCCCGGGTCGCGGTCGTAAGTCTCGTTGATGCCCGACACGAAGGCCTCGGCCTCGGGGATGCCGAGCGGGTCGACACACGGACAGGTGACCTGCAGGCCCTCGACCGCGTCGCCGATTTCGCCGAAGGTCGAGTCCTTGGCGCCGTCGTCGGAGACGATGGTTCCCTCGTAGCCGGCCTCGCGCAGTTGCTGAACGAGAGGCTTGGCCTCGGCGCTGTATCCGCCGTAGAAAAGCAGATCCGTGCCAGCATCGACGATCTGCGTCACGACCGGGGGAATCGAGTCTTCCTCTCCCGGGGAGATGATGAACGGTCCCTCGGTGTCTCCGACCGTTTTTGCAACGGCGTCGGCCAGGCCCTTGGAGTAGTCCTGGTTGTCGTGAGCGATCGCAACCGACCCGCCCAAGCTGGTGAGGTACTGACCCGCAACCTCGCCCTGGACGTCGTCGTCGGCAACCGCACGGAAGAACGTCTCGTAGCCCTGGTCGTCGATCGTCGCACCCGTGCAGGACGGACATACGAACGCCACACCCGACTCGCTGAAGATCTCACCCGTGGCGAGGGTCTCGCCCGAGAAGTACG
The DNA here is from genome assembly GCA_009379915.1 of Actinomycetota bacterium. Taxonomy (GTDB): domain Bacteria; phylum Actinomycetota; class CADDZG01; order CADDZG01; family WHSQ01; genus WHSV01. The sequence goes on from WHSV01000004.1 coordinate 52,238, forward strand.
GGCCGACTATCGCCACGAGCTCCTCGTTCTCGACCAGACTCTGAGCGAGGGGAGGTGCCTGAGCCGGATCGCCCTGGCTGTCCTCGTCGACGAGCTCGAGCGTGCACGGTAGCTCGCCGGCCTCGTTGAGCTCCTCAACCGCGTACTCGATGCCCTGGAAGATCGGTTGACCGATGGTGGCGTTGTCACCCGACAGCGCGCCCATCGTGCCGATAACCCAGTTGCAGTCGACGTCCTCGGCGCCGGCGTCTCCGTCGTCGTCGTCCCCTCCACATGCTGCAGCGAGCAGCATCACAGCCGACAGCAGCGCAAGCAGCGCGAGCCACCGTGATTTTTTCATCCTTCCCCCTTGCTAAGACAACACTTACTCTGTCCGGTCGGACGGCCTTGAACCGCCCGAAACTCTGCCCCCGGCGTGCCCGGCTAAGGCAGGTGGGGCGGCGTTAGTTTACAGATCGCTTTCGCGAAGTCCAAGAAACATGGAACTGAATTTCCTCCTTTTGTCTGCTCGGACCAAGCTTTCTGGCAGACAAATTGCCTAATTGGGCCTCGATCCGGCCTCCTCGACGATCTCGTCGGCGATCGCCCTCATCGAACGGCGCTCGTTCATCGCCCGCTTCTGAATGTGGCGAAAAGCGTCGGCCTCGGACATCCCCTGCCCGTCCATCAGGCGTCCCTTCGCCTTGTCCACGGCCTTGCGCGTGTCCAGTTGCTCGCTCAGAGTGGCCGATTCACTACGAACCGCCGACAACTGAGCGTGACGTGCCAGAGCGATATCGATCGCCGGCATCAGGTCCGATTTCTGGAACGGCTTGACCAGGTACCCCATGGCTCCGGCCTCAGCCGCCCTCTGGACGAGGTCCCGCTGGGAGAACGCGGTCAGGATCAGAACCGCACCGAGCTGCTCGTCCGCGATCACCCCGGCGGCCGTGAGGCCGTCCATCCCCGGCATCTTCACGTCCATGATGACGAGATCGGGTGACCGCTCCCGGGCCAGGCGTAACGCCGCCTCTCCATCGGCCGCCTCCCCCACGACCGCGTAGCCCTCCTCCTCCAGCATCTCCTTGAGGTCGAGGCGGATGATGGCCTCGTCCTCCGCAATCAGCAACCGAGGTGGGATGCCGGTCCCTTCGGCGGGGGCGTCGGTCATGATTCTGCTCCCAGCATTCGGTCCAGCAGTCGATCTTGTTCGCGCTGGAGGTCCTCTATCTCCTTCAGGGCTCGGTCTCGCTGCGCCCGGAGCTTCTTCTGGTCGTCGCGGGCCTCACGGAAGGCGCGGTCGGCCAGCGGCGTCTCCGACACGAGCATGCGGGTCTTGGTCTCATCGACCACGTCGTTTTGAAAGAGGAGTTGCTCGTCGGCGATTCGCAGCTCGTCGCGCGCCCGGGCGAGCCGGTCGCCGAGCTCCTGAAGACTCTGGTGGATGTGCATGGGACGAGAAAGTATAGGTGCGCAGCCCGACTCCTTGCCCCGACCCTCGTTCCCCCACGAAACCGTGCCGGGAGCGGGATTCGAACCCGCACGCCCTTGCGGACAATGGATTTTGAATCCATCGCGTCTCCCATTTCGCCATCCCGGCGGCAAATCAGTGTAACGAGTACTCTGCAGCGACCCATTCGTCGCGGGATGGTCGGTTGCGCACTTTGCGTATGGCGTTCACCGGCCAATCCGGGCATTTTTGGTCGAACAGCACAAGCGGGATTTTCTGTGGACGGTTTCTGTAAGCAAGGAGAAGAGCCAGGTGAGCGTGATCCAGTGCTACTGCCCTGATTGCCGGCGCACGGTTTACGCCGAGGACACCGAATCTCCCGAGTGCCCCGTCTGCCTGACACCGGTGTTCGTCTCGTCGGAGAAGACATCCGAGCGACCGAGCGCCGCCAAGAGGAACGGATCTTCGACCAAGGGCTGATTACGGCGGTCACGCAGCCCGGCAGAACCAAACCTTCCCGCGTCGGTGCTCGCGCTTGTCGTTTTCTCGGATGATCAGAGGGTGTCCAGGCCCCCTCGCACCCCGGCGAGGAAGGCGCGCGCCCCCTCCGCTCCCTCCTCGAGCACCGCACGCACCACCGCGCTGCCGATCACGACCCCGTCGGCCGTCGTGGCCGCGGCTCGCGCCTGCTCCGCGTTGCTCACGCCTATGCCCACCAGCACGGGGAGGTCGGTGGCCGCACGGCAGGCGGCGACGACACGCCGCGCGCTCACGGCGAGCGCGTCGCGGGTTCCGGTGACCCCAAGGGTGGAGACGGCGTAGACGAACCCGGTGGTCGCCTCGGCCACCGCCGCGATGCGCTCCGGCGGCGACGTGGGCGCGACGAGCCCGACCCAGGCGAGCCCGTCCCCGGCGGCTACCGAGCGCAGCGATTCGCTCTCCTCGAGAGGGAGGTCGGGGACGATCAGTCCCGAAAAGCCGGCTACCGACGCCCGGCGGCAGAACTCGGTCTCGCCCATGCGGTGAATGGGGTTGTAGTAGGTCATGACGATGCGCGGAACGCGCGACTCGATTTCGGCGGTGAGATCCAGCACCCGGACCGGGCCGGCGCCGTCTCTGATCACGCGCTCCCCCGCGGACGCGATCACCGGCCCGTCCATGAGGGGATCGGAGTAAGGGAGGCCCACCTCGACCGCGTCGGCGTGCTCGGCGACGGCCAATAGGGCCTCGGCGTAGGCGTCGGGCTGAGGAAACGCGCCCATCAGATAAGGAACGAGGAGCTTTCTGCCCGCGGATCGAAGCGATTCGAGGTGCGTCAGCAACGTGGTCACTGGGACCGGGCTTCGACGTACTCGGCAAGGGTCGCGACATCCTTGTCCCCGCGCCCCGAGAGCCCCACCAGGACGAGCCCGCCGTTGTGTCCTGTCGCCAGCGCGTGTGCAAGCGCGTGGGCCGGCTCGAGAGCACAGACGATCCCCTCGCTCGAGGCGAGAGCTCTGAAGGCCGCGACCGCGTCGTCGTCGGTGACCGCGACGTAGTTGGCGCGACCCGACTCGGCGAGCCATGCGTGCTCCGGCCCGACGCCCGGATAGTCGAGTCCCGCGGAGATCGAATGCGCGTGTGCGATCATTCCCTGAGCGTCTTGCAGAACCAGGCTGCGAGCTCCGTGAAGAACGCCTGCGTCGCCGGCCGTGATGGACGCTCCGTGCCGCCGGTCGAGACCCTCACCCGCCGCCTCGACTCCTACGAGCCGCACATCGGAGTCGTCGTAGAACGCGCGCCAGAGCCCAACTGCGTTCGACCCTCCGCCCACGCAAGCGATCACTTCATCCGGCAGACGACCGGTGGCGACGAGAAACTGGGCGCGCGCCTCGTCGCCGATGATCCTCTGAAGACTGGCCACGATCTCGGGGTAGGGATGCGGACCGACAACCGACCCGATGATGTAGTGGGTCTCGGTGACGTTCGTGACCCAGTCGCGCAGAGCCTCGTTGATCGCGTCCTTCAACGTCGCCGAACCCGACTCGACCGGAACGACCTCGGCCCCCAGCATTTCCATGCGAACCACGTTCAGGTGTTGGCGGGCGACGTCCGTCGCCCCCATGTAGACCACACAGGGCAACCCGAAGTAGGCCGCCGCAGAGGCCGTGGCGACGCCGTGCTGGCCGGCCCCCGTCTCCGCGATGATGCGGGTCTTGCCCATGCGCCGGGCGAGGAGGATCTGACCGACCGTGTTGTTGATCTTGTGAGCGCCTGTATGCGCGAGATCCTCGCGCTTGAGCCACACCTCGCACCCGGCAAGCTCCGAGAAGCGCCCGGCGAGGTAGAGCGGGGTTGGACGACCGACGACGTTGACCAACAGCCCGTCGAGGTCGCGGGCGAAGGCCGAGTCGTTACGAGCGGAGGACCACTCGTCCTCGAGGTCGATGAGCGCCGCCATCAGAGCCTCGGGGACATAGCGGCCGCCGAACTGGCCGAACCACCCGCGCTCGGTCACCTCGGGCCACCGCGAGGCGGAGCTCACGACTCGCCCCTCAGCGCGCGCAGCTCCGCAGCGGGGTCTCCGGCGCGCACGAGCGCCTCTCCCACGAGAACCGCCCGCGCGCCCGCAGCTCCGAGCTCCTCGACCTCGGAGCGAGTGCCGACCCCCGAGAGACCGACGAGGATCACATTCTCGGGCACCCGTGAAGCGAGCCTTATGGTCCGCTCGCGATCTACTTCGAACGTCTCCAGGTCGCGGTTGTTGATTCCGACGATCGTGGCGCCGGCCTCCAGCGCTCTGGTCATCTCGAGTTCGTCGTAGACCTCGACCAGCGCGTCAATGCGCAGAGTTCTGCACGCGGCCAGCAACGTCTCGAGCTCGCGTTGCTCGAGAGCTCGCACGATCAGCAGAAGAGCATCCGCACCGGCGGCACGAGACTCGAGCACCTGCCAGGTGTCGAGAATGAAGTCCTTGCGCAAGACCGGAAGTCCCGCCGACCGAGCCGAAGTGAGGTCGTCGAGACTTCCCTTGAAGAACTCCGGCTCGGTCAACACAGAGATGGCCGCCGCGCCACCGCGCGCATAGGCCATCGCGGTCTCGGTCGCGCTGAGGTTTGCGTCGAAGACGCCCGCGCTCGGCGACGCTCGTTTGATCTCGGCGATCACGGCAACGCCCGTCTGCGGTCCGGCCGAGCCCGCCCCGCGTGTCTGCGGACCCTCGAGCGCGGCTCGCAGGGAGCTCGGCTCGTCGAGGCCCGCGAGACGCTGCTCGAGCGCCTCGACCGTCACCCGCTGCTTCGCCTCGGCCAGGCGCGTGCGGGTCGATTCGAGCATTTCCGTCAGGTAGGACATCGCGCGCGAGGTTAACCGCGCGAGGTTAATCGGAGGTCGTTAGCGGAAGGGCTCGGACAGGAAGGCGACCAGCGTGTCGGCAACCTCCGCCGCGTCCCCGTCCACGATCGTGACGTCGAATCCCTCGTTCCGGTAGACGTCCGCCGCCGCGCGGGCGACCCGGCGCGCGGGCGGTTCGTTGGTCGCCACGTCTGGTTCGAACTCACTCGCAAGGGGTCCCTGCGCGTAGAAGGCGTCGCCCGACAGGACGGGCGACAGGTAGATGACCTGCGGCTCGAACGACTCCTCGCGCAGCAACGAGGCCATGGCAACCGAACCGAGTGTGCCTTTCTCCTGCTCGGCGAACTCCGCGCCGAGCGCCACGAACTCCACCGGATGGTCGAGCGAGCGCACACTGAGCGCGCGGGCCACCTCCAGGAAAACGCCGAGCGAACGAGCATCGAGCGCCTGGTTCGGTGGTGTTCCGTAGGGAACCGCGACGAGGTACTCCGGAGTGGCACCCTCCGGAGGGGTTCCGATGACGTTGGTCGAACGCACGAGGTCCGCAACGGGGACCCCGTCGAGTCGGCCCGGATAGCCCGCCTGCTGGAGGAAGCCGAGGATATAGCTCGCCGCGACCTGTTCCTCGCCGCTGCCCGGCGGGCGCTGGGGAAGCTCGTCCGCGAACTGGGCCGTGTGTCGTTCGATGACCTCCGGTTGGGGGTCGGGGGGGCCGGGCGCGGGGCGCGCGACCTCGGACGAGGGGCTCGCGGAGCAACCGAGCACGAGGACCGATAGGCCGGCGAGCAGAGCGGGGGTCTTCACGCCCGCGCGATCGTCAACTCGCTCGAGCGCTCTTGATCACATCGAGAAGGGCGGCGACGAGCGCGGGGTCGCTCATGAGCTCTTGGGCTGCACGGGCTGCGCGAGCAGGCCGTCCACGACCTCGAGCAGCTCGGCGACGTCGAAAGGCTTCGTTATGTAGGCGTCGGCTCCGGCCTGCATCGCCTGCTGCACCACAGTGGCATCGTCTTCGGCGCTCACGACCACCGCCGGCAACGCTGCCGTTGACTCGTGCGAACGCAATTGCCGCAGGACTTCGTCACCGCGCCCGTCGGGAAGGTACAGGTCGACGAGGACGAGATCGAACGGCTCGCTGCGGGCTCTGGCCAGGCCGTGCGCGCCGTCGGCGGCAACCGACAACACCGTGTCGCCACGCATAGACATGACCATCCGCATCAACTTGACGTTGGACGGATTGTCGTCCAGATATAGAACCCTAGCGGTCACTAATCATCCCTTTTGGCACGTTAACGGCTATCATCGGCCTCATTGCGCGATCCATTGAGCGCGTCGCCCTCGAGTGATTCGTCCACGACATCCAGGAAGCGCTGCACGTCGAGAGGCTTGGTCATGTATGCCCGGGCGCCCGCCTCCATCAGACGGTCGATCTGATGCCTCGTTGCATCAGCGCTGATGATAACGACGGGAATATCCCGAGTCGAGACATCGTCCCTCAGGATCGAGAGAACCTGGGCCCCCGAGATATCCGGCAGGTTGAGATCGAGCAGAACGAGATCGGGGTGGTGCTCCCGTATCAGCTCGAGCCCCAGCCGGCCCTGCATCGTCGCGTGGAGCCTCACCTCGGGACGCCGCGCAAGGATGTGCTCGACGAGCTTGAGATTGGAAAGGTTGTCCTCGATGTAAAGCAGCGTACGTGAGGGCCTCACACTCGGGTCCGCGGCCGAGGGTAGATCGACGACGGTTACGCGGTCCACGGGCTCCTCGACACGCAGCAGGCTGACGATGAACCTGCTGCCGTGATCCGGCGAGCTCTCGACGTCGATGGCCCCACCCATTGCCTCGATGAGAACTTTCGTCAACGCAAGGCCGAGTCCCGTTCCCTCGATCCCTGTATTTTCGGCACCCAGCCGTTCAAACGGACTGAAGAGAAGATCCATTCGTTCGGGAGGGATTCCGGGCCCCGTGTCGGCGACCTTGATGCGCAGGTGACCCTGCCCCCTGGCTTCGCACGTCAACTCGACGTGTCCGCCCGAGCGGTTGTACTTCACCGCGTTCGACAGCAGGTTCAAGAGCACCTGTTTGACGCGCTGCTTGTCCGCCATGACATGCCAGTTGCTTGGGATGTCTGTCGGGCCTTTCAGAACGATCTTGCGCGGGGTGGCCAGTGGGCGCACGAGTCCGATGCTCTCATTGACGACGTCTTTGAGCTGTACCGGTTCGAGCGAGAGTCCGAGCTTCCCCGTCTCGATCCGCGCGATGTCGAGCACCTCGTTGATCAGATCGAGTAGATGACGCCCTCCTTTGAGGATCTCCTCCACGCCGTCCTTCGAGAAATCGTCAAGCCCTTCCATCTCAAGTATCTGCGCGAAACCCAGTATGGCGTTCAGCGGGGTCCTCAGCTCGTGACTCATGCGCGACAAGAACTCGCTCTTGGCACGCGACGAGCTTTCGGCGTCATCCCTCGCGCGTCTCAGTTCGCTCTCCAGTTCAACCTGTGCGGTGACCTCGCGCGCGTACAGGATGATCTCGTCTCGCTTCTTGCCCTCGTCTGTGGCGCGCAAAACGAAACGTTGAGCGCGCACGTCCAGCCACACCCACCGCCCGTCCTTGTGCCGCATCCGGTAGCGCGCCCGCACGGCCGCCTCCCCCGCCGCAGCGCGCCGAATCTGCTCGACCGACAGCCGCCGGTCCTCCGGATGCACGGCCTCGGGCCCACCGCCGATTGCCTCCTCCGGCGTGTAGCCGAGGGTGTCGGTGATCGATGGACTCACGTACCGGCGGCTTCCGAGCTCGTTGGTGATGACGATCACGTCGGGCGAAGTGTCGAGGATCGTGCTGAGCGTCAGCTCTCTCTCGGACAGCTCCTGCTCGATCCTGTGACGGTTCGTAACGTCCAGCGCGTAGCCGAGTATGTCTCTCGCGACACCGTTGACGTACTCGATTCGCAAGACCGATTCGAGCCACACCCAGTCCCCGTCCTTGCGTCTGAAGCGATAGCGCGGACGAGTCAGGTCCGTGGCGCCGCCCTCGAGCGCCTCGCGCGTCTGCGCAACGACTCCGTGGAGGTCGTCCGGGTGGATGCTCTCGGTCCACAAGTCCTCGTCCTCCATCATCTCCTGGGGGGTGTATCCGAGGATTCGCTCGAGGTTCGAGCTGATGAACGTCGTTCTCAGGTTCTTGGGATCGCGCCGAAAGATGATTACGGGGCTGCGCTCCATCAGTTGCTCGAGAAACCTCCGCGCCTCATGGAGCTCGGATTGACGTGCATCCAGCAGTCGACCCGAGGCTTCGATCTGCCTGCCGAGCCGGCCGATCTCGTCGTCCGCCGGCGGCAGCGGAAGCGGATCCTGGCCCTGGTCGATGCGGCGTGCGTTGTCCTCCAGCCGGCGTACGCGCTTCGCCACTCCACTCGTGAACATCGCAATCGCGGCGAGACCTCCAAGCAGGCCGAGAAGGCCTCCACCGGCGACGGCGAACAGCGCTATCTCTTTTATCCGGTCGACGTTGCGGGTGCGGATCGCCAGGAGCCGGCTCTCCTCTTGACGCATGGCGTCCAACTCCACGCGCAACTCATCCATAGCCGCTTTCGACTCCGCGAGCAGTTCGTCTCTACGGACGGTCTCCGCCCGGTTGGCCAAACCGATCATCTGGCCCATGACCGCCAATTTTTCGTCCGCGAGTTCCTCTACGCGAGCGGCGCGCCGGTTCTGCTCGAGGTTGTCCTCGACGAGGTCGCTCAGCCTCTCGAGTCCGGACGGCAACTCGTCCGCCGCCCGCTCGTAGGGTTCGAGGAACGACTCATCCCTCGTCAGAAGAAAACCGCGCGCACCGGTCTCCGCGTCGAGCAGCGACCGGGCCACCTGCTGGATCTCGTCCCGCACTTCGAAGGTGTGCGCGACTTCGTCCTGTAGTCGGTCCTCCTCGCGTTCGACCCACAGATACGTCAAAGTGCTGACGACCAACGCCACCAGGGGGAGGGCGACAACGACGACGCCCTTGCGGCCGAGTGATAGATCGGCCCAACCGCTGCGTCTCATCCCGATCTGCGCGTCGTCTTCGTGGAGACCTCCGGCCACAAGAGTGAGTCGAGCACGGAGAGGAAACGCCCGACGTCGAGCGGCTTGGTGAGGTAATCGCGCGCGCCTGCTTCGATCAGCTCTTGGACGCGCCTCTCTGTCGCGTCGGCGCTGATGACGACCACGGGAATGCCGGCCGTGTGCGGGTCCTCCATGAGGCTCTTGAGCACGTCGGCGCCGTCGATGTCCGCCAGGTTCAAGTCCAGCAGAACGAGTTCGGGGTGGTGCTGCCGGATGAGATCGAGCCCCATTCGTCCCTGCAGCGCCGCGTGAAGCTTGACCCGCGGCCGGCGCTCGAGGATGTGCTCGACGAGCTTGAGGTTGCTGAGGTTGTCCTCGACGTAGATGATCGTTCGCTCGGGCAGCCGCTCGAACTCGATCTCTCCGCCCCCCTCGGCCTCCCTGGGCGCGGCCACTGGCTCCGGCACTTCCGCGACGGCGAGATGCACGGAGAAGACCGACCCCTCGCCCGGCTTCGAGGACACCGTGATGCGCCCGTCCATGGCCTCGACCAGCCGCCGGGATAGTGCGAGGCCGAGCCCGGTCCCCTCGATCAGGGTCTGCTCGGCCCCCAAACGGTCGAACGGCTTGAACAGAGCCTCCATCTTGTTGCGGGGAATTCCCATCCCCGTGTCGCGCACGCTCACGGCCACCTGCTCGCCCTTGGCCTGAATCCGCAGCGTTACCGACCCGCGGGGGCGGTTGTACTTGATTGCGTTGCTAAGCAGGTTGAGAAGCACCTGCTTGACCCTCTGCCGGTCGGCCCTCACGAAGTGACCCTCGTCGAAGACCGGGTCGTCGAGGATCACGTCGTTCGTCGATGCCAGTGGCTGCACCAGTGCGATGCACTCCTGACAGACCTCATCGAGCAGCACGGGCTCGATGGAGAGCGAGAGATTGCCGGCCTCGATTCTGGCGATGTCCAGCACCTCGTCGACGAGGCTCAGCAGGTGCTGCCCCCCCTTGAGGATCTCGTCGACGCCCTCCTGCTCGTCCCTGCCCAGCCTCGCCATCCCGAGAAGCTGGGCGAAGCCGAGGATCGCATTGAGCGGGGTCCTGATCTCGTGGCTCATGCCGGAGAGAAACTCGCTCTTGGCGCGGTTCGCGGTCTCGGCCGCGTCGCGGGCCTGAGCGAGGTCCTCGTTCAGGGTCTGCATCTCGGCGTGAGCGCCCCTCAGAACTGCGAGCACCGTCATTCGCTCGGTTACGTCGGTCGCGTAGCCGAGGGTTCCCACCAATCCGCCCTTGTCGTCCCGGTCCGGGTACTCGATGCAGTGGAGCCAGATGGGGGTCCCATCCGGCCGCAACCAGCGGTACTCCGCCTCGGTCTGACCGCTCTGGGCCAGGCTCTCGAGGCTCCGGCGGTACCACCGGCGGTCCTCGTCGTGGATCCGCTCGTCCCAGGCCCCCGGCCGGCCGACGATTTCGGCCGGACCGTAGCCCAGCACCCTGGCCGAGTTGGCGCTCACGTAGGCGACGAGGTCCAGATCCGCGCCGCGACGGTAGAAGACCACAGGGGCGCGCTCGACCAGCGACTCGGTGAATCCAGCGCCCTCAGTCATCGACGAAGCTCCCCCCTCGGAGGCCAATGGTGGGTTCATCGGAACGTTCACACGACGAGGTTAGGCCCAATGCCCAATTGCCGTCCCCAAGCCTAAGGGACGAGTTCAACCCGCAGCCGGGTAATCCCTTCCAGGGTGCCGGCCCACCGGCCGGAGGTTCGAGGCCCCCGCGACGGCGTGCAGCGCGGCCTCGGCCTTGTTGGTGGTCTCCGACGCCTCGGCGACGGGGTCCGAGTCGGCCACGACCCCGGCCCCCGCCTGGACGTAAGCGCGTCCACCGGTGGCCACGATGGTGCGGATCGTGATGCAGGTGTCGAGGTTCCCCGAGAAGTCGAAGTAGCCGACCACTCCCGAGTAGGGGCCCCGCCGGGTTCGCTCGAGCGAGTCGATGATCTCCATGGCCCGAACCTTGGGCGCCCCCGACATCGTGCCCGCGGGGAAGCAGGCGGTCAGAGCGTCGAACGCATCGCAGCCCGGTTTCAGCCGCCCGCTGACCGACGAGACGATGTGCATTACGTGGCTGTAGCGCTCGATGGTCATCAGCTCGTCCACCGTCACCGTCCCGTAGCGGCTCACCCGTCCGAGATCGTTGCGGGACAGATCGACGAGCATCACGTGCTCGGCCCTCTCCTTGGCGTCCGCCAGAAGGTCGTCGGCGAAGGCGCCGTCCTCTGCCTCCGAGATCCCGCGCCGTCGCGTGCCCGCGATGGGGCGGGACACCGCGAGGTCTCCCGTCACGCGCACGAGGGGCTCCGGAGAGGCGCCCGCGATGTCGAAGGCCTCGTGCTGCTCGGTGCCGGCCCATCGCAGGTAGTACATGTAGGGACTCGGGTTGAGCGTCCTCAGGACCCGGTAGGCCTCGAACGCGGAGCCGGCGAGTGGCATCGAGAAGCGGCGCGAGGGCACCACTTGAAAGACGTCGCCCGCACGGATGTGCTCTATCGAGCGTTCGACCCATTCCGCGTACTCATCGTCGCTCGCACTCACCTCGTAGGGGGGCAGCTCCGCCGTGAGGTCGAGATCCAGGGGTGGGACGACCACCGGGTCGGCCAGTCTCTCCACGGTCTCGTCGCAGCGGCGGGCCGCCTCCTCGTAGTCCTCGTCGGGGTCTCCTCCGCTGACAACGTTCGTGATCACGAAGGCCCGCTGCAGGAGATGGTCGAAGACGACGAGGGTCCGGGTCAGCATGAGGGCCAGGTCGGGCAGCCCGAGATCGTCTTCAGGAGCGTCCGGCAGATGCTCCAGCTCTCGCACGCAGTCGTAGCCGAGAAACCCCACCGCCCCGCCGTGAAGCGGAGGGAGTCCCTCGATGGACGGCGCGCGGCACTCGGCCGCCAGACGCTTGAGATAGGCGAGGGCGGGCTCGTCGCTCTGGGGCGAAACCGGCGGAGCACCCTCGACCCTCAGTTTCCCGCCCGCGGCCTTCACGGTCGCGAAGGCGTCTCCGCCGAGAAACGAGTAGCGCGCCCACCGTTCACCCCCCTCCACGCTCTCGAGCAGGAACCCGTTCGGCAGCCCCCCGTCCCGGCCACCGGCCAGCTTCAGCCATGCGGCCACCGGCGTAACCGCATCGGCCAGCACCTCGCGCCATACCGGGACGATCCGGTGATGCGCGGCGAGGTCCCTGAAGGTGCTCCGGTCGGGGCGGTGAGGGCTCAAAGAACGCCTAGTCCCGGCGATCGTCGAGACGATCGCGCCGTAAGTCCCGGCGTAAGTCGCGTCGTTGGTTGTTGCTCTCGAGGCTCCTGAAGAAGCACGATCTTTCGCCCGTATGACACGCGGGGCCGGCGGGGTCGACGAGCACGAGGAGTGCGTCGGCGTCGCAATCGTAGCGAATCTCGACGACCGTTTGGATGTTGCCGGAGCTCGCTCCCTTGTTCCAGTACGCGCGACGCGACCGGCTCCAGAACCAGGTCGTCCTCGTCGCGATGGTCCTCCGCACCGCCTCGGCGTCCGCGTAGGCGAGCATCAGCACTTCTTTGGTCGACGCGTCCTGTACGACCACCGGTAGGAGCCCGTCCGGGCCATAGCTCAGGTCGTCGGGCGAGTCGACGGAGTACTGCGGTCTCGCCGAGCCGACCCCGCGGGCTGCCGCGTCCTCGCTCACGGCTGGAGATCGTAGGGATAAGGGTCCGTGAAGAACTCGAAACCGTCGTCGGTGATCAGAACGGTGTCCTCGAGCCGCACTCCCCCGACATCCTCGTAGTAGAGGCCCGGCTCGAGCGCGATGACGTCCCCCGGCACCAGCGCCTCGCAGCGCCGGCCCAAAAACGGGCGTTCGTGTACCTCGAGCCCCACGCCGTGGCCGAGCGCGTGAAAGAAGCCCCGATTCGTCTGCGGTCCGGCCGAGCCCGCCCCGCGATCGTGCACCGGGGGATCGCTGGGGTGAAGCTGGCTCGAATGACCGTGCGAGTGGAGGAAGTCCGCCACGCGCGCATAGAGGTCGTCGGTGCCCGGCCGGCAGGCGTCCAGCGCCAGATTCAGCGCTTCCTTGCAGTGGTGGTGGAGCTTGACGAGATCGTCGGAGGGCCGGCCCGGGACGAAGGTGCGGGTCATGTCCGAGAACGCACCGGTCCGGCGGTCGCGAGGGAAGACGTCGATGATGCACGATTCGTTCGGCAGTATGGGGCCGGATCCGGGATCGTGGCCCTTCAGGCACGCGTCGCCCGACTGCACGATGATCTCGTCTGAGTCGGTCCCCTGCTGCACCAGCACCGCGGTCATCGATTCGCGCACCCACTCGGCGGTGAGGATCTCACCCTCGAACCTCAGGCGGCCCTCCGTCGTGGGCTCGGCCTCGCGCAGCATGCGAGCGGCGGTCAGCATGGCGATCTCGGCCGAGCGCTGGGCTCGCTCGGAGCCCTCGAGCTCGGCCGGCGTCTTTCGGCGACGACGGCCGGCCCACGCGTCCGAGTCGACGACCAGCCGCACGCCGCGCGACCGAAGAAGGTCGGCGACCTGGACGCGAAACGTGGGTGGCACGATGACCTCGTCGACTCCGAGCCTCTGGACGGCCCGGACCACCAGCTCGGCGCCGATGTCCGCGGCCGGCACGCTGTCGTCGGCCCTTAGCGCCTCGAGGCCGAGCTCGATGAAGCTCCAGAACTCGTCGACGACGTCCTCGCGCTTCGCGAAGATCTCGGCATCGGTGCTTGCACCAGCGACGATGCGATGCCCGTCGTGCTCCATGAAAACGACTTCGTCGCCGACGCTTTCCGAGATCTCGTGACGAACCTCCGGGCTTCGCGTGGCGCTGTCGTACAACAGGTAAGTGGTCATCGATCGTCTGCCTTCCGTTCGGACGCCGGCATCCTAACTGGAAGGTTGCGGCGCTCTAGGGCCCGTTTCGCATCTGTTACCGAGAAGGCTCCGAAGTGAAACACGGATGCGGCGAGAGCAGCCTCCGCGTCGCCACCCGCGGGATCCACGGCTTCCGCGAGATGATCCGGGGTCCCCGCTCCTCCGGAGGCGATCACCGGGATGCCCACGGCCGCGCTCACCGAACGAGTGAGTGCGATGTCGAAGCCCTCGGTCGTGCCGTCCCGGTCCATCGAGGTGAGCAGAATCTCGCCCGCCCCCAGCTCCTCGGCCCGGCGCGCCCACCTCACCGCGTCCAGGCCCGTGGCGGTGCGTCCGCCGTCGACGAAGACCTCCCAGGTCCCGTCGCCCGAGCTCCGCGCGTCGATGGCGACCACGATCGCCTGAGAGCCGAACTCGTCCGCCGACTCCGTTATCGCCTCGGGTCGCCGGACCGCCGCGGTGTTCACGGCCGCCTTATCCGCGCCGGATGCGAGCAGCCGCCTCACGTCGCCCACCGTCCTGACGCCACCGCCCACCGTCAGAGGGATGAATACGGTTTCGGCCGTCCGGGCGACAACGTCGTAGATGAGATCCCGCCTCTCGTGGCTCGCCGTGATGTCGAGAAAGACGAGCTCGTCCGCCGACTCGGCGTCGTAGCGCGCGGCCAGCTCAACGGGGTCGCCGGCGTCCCGCAGCTCCACGAACCGCACGCCCTTCACGACGCGGCCCTTGTCTACGTCGAGACAAGGAATGATCCTCTTAGCGACCATCGGGGGCGATCCGCGGGTCGTATCTCCCGGACGCGACCTCGTCCGCAGCGCGTACCGCCTCGATGACGGTGAACTTCCCCTCATACAGGGCGCGACCCACGATCGCCCCCTGCACTCCGATGGCTTGCAGCTGGGCGACCCGGCGCAACTCGTCGAGCGTCCCCACTCCACCCGACGCGATCACGGGCAGGGACGTCTTCTGGGCGAGCCGCGTCACTCCGGCGAGATCGGGGCCGGACATCGTCCCGTCGCGCGACACGTCTGTGTAGATGAACATCGACACGCCGGCCTCCGCAAAGACCCGCACGGCATCGGGCAACGGCATCCCGGAACCCACCGTCCAACCATGACTGGTGAGCTCGTCGCCGCGCGCGTCCAAAGAGACGGCGATGCGCTCGCCGAATCGGTTGCACGCCCGCGCCAGCTCGGTGGGATCTTCGAGCGCGACGGTCCCCAGCACGGCCCGGCTGGCTCCCGCCGCGAGCACCTCGACGACGTCGTCCATGCTCCGGAGCCCGCCGCCCGCCTGAACCGGACACGATGCATTGCGGACGACCTCGAGCACGAGCTCGCGGTTCGCGCCCACGCCGGTCTTGGCGCCCTCGAGGTCGACGATGTGGAGCCAGCGGGCGCCCGCCTTGGCGAGGCCGAGCGCGACCTCGACCGGATCGTCGCTGTAGACGGTCTCGGTGCCGAAGCGGCCCTGCAGAAGTCGAACGCACCTGCCCTCGGAGATGTCAACCGCCGGGTAAACGGTGAAGTTCATCTAGGGGCTGCCGGGCTCATCGCGTTGGTCAGCCACGCTCGCAGCAGCGCGATCCCCGCGGCGCCGCTCTTTTCGGGATGGAACTGCACCGCCGTCAACGAGCCGCGGTTGACCATCGCGGCGAACCTCCGGCCGTGGGTGCACCATCCGGTGACGAACGAGTCGTCCGCGGGAAAGACGGCGAAGGAGTGATCGAAGTAGAAGTGCTCCCCGTTCACCTCGCTCCACCCCATGTGAGGCACCCGCACGTCGCCGCGCAGTCGTTGCACCTCACCCGGGAGAACGGACAGCCCCGCTACGGGCCCGCGCTCCTCGCTCGAGTCGAAGAGGATCTGCATTCCGAGGCAGATGCCGAGGTACGGTCGCCCGTCCTCGAGCCATCGCCGAACGAGGCCGTCCTGTCCCGCGGCCGCGAGGTTGTCCATGCAGCGGCCGAAGATCCCTTGTCCCGGAACGCAGAGGGCCTCGCTCCGGAGCACCTCCGAGGTGGCGGAGGTAACTACGGCGTTCGCCCCCGCGGCCTCGAGGGCTTTGGCAACGCTGCGGAGGTTGCCCATGCCGTAATCGAGGACCGCCACCGTGGGTTTCACAGAATTCCCTTCGTGGACGGCACCGAGTCCCCGGCTCGCTCGTCGACTCTCACCGCATCCCCGAGGGCGCGCGCCACGGCCTTGAAGGTGGCTTCGACCATGTGGTGAGCGTTCCGGCCGGCGAGCAATCTGACGTGCAAGGTCAACCCTGCGGAGCGCACGAGGGCCTGAAGGAACTCCTCCGTCAGCGACGTGTCGTACTGTCCCACGGCCTCGAACGGGATGGCCGCGTCGTAGACGAGCAGCGGGCGACCGGAGACGTCGAGCGCAACCTGCGCGAGCGCCTCCTCCATCGGCACGAGCGCGTCGCCGTAGCGCCGGATACCGCGCTTGTCCCCGAGCGCCTCGGTCAGCGCGTCGCCCAGAACGATGCCCGTGTCCTCGACCGTGTGATGCGCGTCGACGTCGAGATCTCCCGTCGCCTTGACGACGAGACCGAGGTTCGCGTGACGGCCCAGTTGATCCAGCATGTGATCGAAGAACGGCACGCCCGTGGATGCGCCAACCTCGCCGCCGTCGAGCGAGAGCTCGATGGAGACCTGGGTCTCGTTCGTCGAACGCGACTTGTGCGCGCGTCGGCTAGGACTCGTCAAGAATCCACCTCATCGCCTCGAGAAAAGCATCCGTCTCCTCCGGCAGTCCTGCGGTCACCCGCAGACAGCCCCTCAGTGCAGGGTTCGACGAGTAGTTGCGGACCAGCACATCGCGCTCGAGCAACCGGTTGAAGACCGTGTCCGCATCGTCGGTGTGAAACAACACGAAGTTGGCGCGCGAGGGGAACGTCTTGATCCCCATCGCCTGGAGCTCGACCGACAGGCGCCCTCGCTGCTTGGTAATCGACTCCACCATCCCAAGGGTCTCGTCCGAGTAACGGAGCGCCAGCTGGCCCACCGCCTGAGTCAGCGTCGACAGGTGATACGGGAGCCGGACGCGCGCCATTCCATCCACCAGTGCGGGATCGGCGAGCATGTAGCCGAGCCGAGCCCCGGCGAGTCTCCAGGCCTTGCTGAACGTCTTTACGAGCACCAAGTTGCGGTGCTCGGCGAGCAACGGGCGCACCGACTCGTCGGGATCGGCGAACTCACCGTAGGCCTCGTCCACCACCACGATTCCCGGAGCGGCACCAAGCAGGGCCCTCACCGTGGACAGTGGTTCGCAGTTCCCCGTGGGGTTGTTCGGCGAGCACACGACGACGATGTCGGGAGCGCTGCGGTCGATCTCCTCGAGGGCGGCCTCGAGGTCGATGACGTAGTCCTCGTCGCGCCACAGGTTGCGAATGCGCGTGCCCGCGACGCGCGGTATGAGCGAGTGGAGAGAGTAGGTGGGCTCGAAGGTCAGCACCGTGCGCGTTTGCCCCCCGTACGCGAGGAAGAGATGCATGAGGACCTCGTTAGACCCGTTTGCCGCCCACAACCCATCGGCGGCCCAGTCCGCATATCCGGCGAGTGCTCGATAGAGCCCCCGAGCGTCCTTGTCGGGATAGCGATTCAGCGCCAGGGCGGCGATTTGCTCGGACAGCTCGTCCACGAGGCCCGGGGGTGGTGGGTAGGGTGACTCGTTCGTGTTCATTCGCCAGCGCGCCGGCCGTTGAGGGGAGACGTAAGGCTCGAGGTCGGCGAGGTCGGGGCGCGGGCTCAACGGGGGCCGGGTCACGGAGGGCTCCCGCCGGCATCCAAACGGATGGCCACGGCGCGCCCGTGCGCAAAAAGACCCTCGGCCTCGCTCAGTGCCTCGATGTGGGGGAGCATTCGTCGAAGCGCGCTCGGCTCGTACCCCGATACGTAGATCCGTTTCACGAAGTCGTTCACCCCAAGCCCGGAGGCCCATCGGGCGGTGCCGCCGCTCGGGAGCACGTGGTTGGTGCCGCCGACGTAATCGCCGACCGGAACCGGCGAGTAGTTGCCCACGAACACCGACCCGGCGTTGCGAATGTCCTCCAGAGTGTCGAGCGCGCCGGAGAAGCACAACTCGAGGTGCTCGGGAGCGAACGCGTTTACTGTCTCGATCGCCTGACGAAGGTCGCGCACCAACACTCCGCGACCACCTTCGATCAGGGCGTTCTCGACGTCATCGGGTTGCTCGTGCATGAGAACGACTCGATCGAGGTACTCGGCGACGGCCTCCAGCAGCTCGGGGACCCATGTGATGAGCACGTGTGCTCCGTGAGGGCCGTGCTCCGCCTGTGCGATGAGGTCGGCCGCGACCACGGCCGCGTCCATCGACTCGTCCGCCACGATCGCGATCTCGGTCGGGCCCGCTTCGGCGTCTATCCCGACCCATCCGAGGACCGCGCGCTTCGCGTAGGTGACGTACAGGTTGCCGGGCCCGACCACCTTCTCCACCGGTCGCACCGACTCGGTCCCGTAGGCGAGCGCTCCGATCGCCTGAGCCCCACCTACCCGGTAGACCTCGTCGATCCCTGCAACGGCACACGCCGCGAGAACGGTCTCGGCGATCTCTCCGTTTGCCCTGGGCGGCGAGCACACTGCGATGCCCCCGACACCGGCGACTTGAGCCGGCACCGCGGCCATGATGACGCTCGACGGATAGGTGGCACGCCCTCCGGGCGCGTAGATGCCAACGCGCCGAAGCGGGCGGATCAACTCCCCCGTGAACTCGTCGTCGCGTTGATCGATCCATTCCTCGGGCCTCTGTCTCTCGCACGTGGAGCGGAGCCGGTCCGCCATCACCTGCAACGCCTCGAGCAGGTCCGGTGGAACGAGGTTGCGGGCCTTCAGGATGTCGTTTGCATCAACCCTCAAC
>WHSV01000069.1 GCA_009379915.1 Actinomycetota bacterium
AGCACGGTGCGCAACTACCGGGACTTCCTCGCCATCGACGACCGCACCGGTCACGCGCACTGGCTCTTCCAGCACGCCGGTGGCGTGTTCCTTCCACCGTGGGGCAAGGCCGAGCAGTGGCTCATCTCCGTGCAACACACCGAGGAGGACGCGAACCGCTTTCTGACAAACTTGGAAACCATGGCGAAGGCGATCAGGAGCTAGGGAGCAAGGAATGTCCGGGGGCCACGTTCAGCTCAGTGATCTGACCAAAGCGTTTGGTGACGTCGAGGCCGTTAGCAACATCAGCGTCGACATCCCCGCAGGGGAGTTCTTCTCTTTGCTCGGCCCCTCGGGTTGTGGCAAGACCACGACGCTGAGGATGATCGCCGGCTTCGAGCGCCCGACTTCGGGTCGCATCCTGCTTGACGGCCAAGATGTGGCCGACGTCCCACCGCACAAGCGCAACGTCAACACCGTGTTCCAGAACTACGCGCTGTTTCCCCACCTCGATGTTTCCGAGAACGTCGCCTTCGGTCTGCGATTCTCCAAGCCATCGAAGGGCGAGGTGAAGCGCCGGGTGGAGGACGCGCTGGCCCTCGTGCGGCTCGAGAGGTTCGCAGACCGACGCCCGCACCAGCTCTCGGGTGGTCAGCAGCAGCGCGTTGCGTTGTCCCGGGCATTGATCTTGAATCCCTCGGTCCTTCTTCTCGACGAGCCGCTCGGGGCGCTCGATGCCAAGCTTCGCAAGTCTCTGCAGATCGAGTTGAAGGCGCTGCAGGAAAGGGTCGGCATCACGTTCATCTACGTCACACACGATCAGGAAGAGGCCCTGACGATGTCGGATCGGATCGCGGTGCTGTCCGAAGGACACATCGAACAAGTGGGCTCACCCAGGGACGTTTACGACGAGCCCGCGTCGGCCTATGTTGCCGACTTTCTTGGTGTCTCGAACCTCATGCCGGCCACGGCCCAGGGGACGAATGGGTCGGGCAGTGGTCGCGTGCAGCTGGGGGACTTCGAGATGCAGGCGAGCCGCGGTGATCTGGACGCGCGCGGTGACGTCATGATCGTCGTGAGACCCGAACGCGTACAAATCGGATCCCGTGATGAAACCGGCAATAACCGCATCCCGGGGATGGTCGAACGCGTCGTCTACCTGGGGCCTGTGTCACAACTACTGGTCAGGCTCGCGTCCGGTCAGATCGTCCAGGCGATGGTCGCGAACCAGGGGATCGAGCCGGTCCACGAGTCGGGTACACCCGTATCGGTGCACATCCCTCCCGACGCATTACGAGTGCTGGCATCGAGGCCCCAGGAACCCGTGCGCGAGGAAGAGACGACGACGTCATAGCCGATCGTTCGGGCCGGGACAGATCCTCGACGGCCGAGCCCTTCGCGACCTCGAGCACCTCGGATTAGATATCCAGGCGGGCCAGATCCTCGACGGCCGAGCCCCTCGTGCCTTGGCGCTTGCGCAGCCTGTTGAGAAACAGTGCGGCCGCGGTAATGGCCAGCATCGAGAACGCCAACAGGATAGTCGCGAGGGCGTTGAGCGCGGGACTCGGAGCAAGCCTCAGCCCGCTGTACAACCTCGTCGGGATGGTCTCGCTCGATGCGTCCGCGCGGAGGAAGTAGCTGATGACGAAATCGTCGATCGAGATGGCGAACGCGATCGCGAGGCTCGCCCAGATCGCGGGGGCCAGCATCGGCAAAAGGACCAGGCGCAGAGCCTGCGTGGGTGACGCTCCCAGGTCCATGGCCGCTTCCTCGTAATCTGGTCCGATCGCAAATAATCGGCCGCGGACGACTATGACCACGTAGGAGATCGTGAAGGTGATGTGACCCAGGACCTGTGCCATTGTCCCGAGTTGGACGACCTGGAAGAGGTAGACGAACACCAGGAAGAGGGCGACACCCATGACGATCTCGGGCGTTATCAGCGGGAAGAGCATCAGGAAGTTGGCCGGCTTGGACGCGCGCCCACGCCAGCGAGCCAAACCAATCGCCAGCGCCACTCCCAGTGGTGTCGCGAACAACATCGTTCCCGCCGCCAGTTTCAAGCTTTGAAAGAGTGCGCTCCTTAACGACGGGTCGTTCCATACCGAGAGGTCCGGGTCGTCGAAATACCAACGAAATGAGAACCCCTGCCACGCAGTCCGAGAGCGTCCTTCGTTGAAGCCGAACTGGACGGCGATGAGAACGGGGATGAGACACCAGATGATGTAGAACCACGTGAATGCGGTGAGGAAGCGGGGGCGCGCCCAGGGATTGGTGATCCACGTGCGAACTCGCTGCCGGGCTGTCGGCGTCTCGATGGACTCGGGCGGCCGTGCGAGATCCACGCTCACGTGCGGGTCTCCCTGGTAGTGCGGGCGACACTGATCAGGTAGTAGGCCATCAGGAGGCCCACCAACCCCATCAGGAGCACGGTGATCGTGGCGCCCTGAGACTCACCGCTGTTCGAGTTGATGAATAGATCGATTTCGTTGCCGATCATGCGCGTCCTGGGAGACTTCGACAGCAAGTTGTTCGTGTAGTAGTCGCCGAACATCGGCAGCATGATGATGACCATGCCGGCGAGAATTCCCTGCTTGGACAGAGGCAGGGTTACGTGCAGGAAGGCGCGAAAGGGACTGGCTCCAAGGTCGCGCGCCGCGTGAATCATGCTCTGATCGATGCGGTCGAGAGCCGCGAACAACGGCAGGATCAGGAACGGGACGTAGCCGTAGACGAGTCCCATCACGACGGTTTCGGAGCGTCCTCCCAACCAGTCGCGCGGCTGGGTCAGTATCCCGAGGAAGGTCAGGATGTCGTTGATGAAGCCGGTCGTCTCGAGGAGGTTCACCCACGCAAGCATCCGCATCAGGTAGGGGATCCAGAACGGCGTGAGTATCAGGACCAGGTAGAGGATTTTCCGCCCGCCTGAGTGCCGAGCGACGAAGTAGGCGACCGGGTAGCCGATCAAGAGGCTGATAAGCGATGCGGTCGCCACGTAGGCAACGGTACGCAGGAAGATGACGCCGAGCTGCCCGGAGATGATCTCGTTGACGACCTCGCCGAAGATCCCGGGATCCCATTGCAGGGGATTCCAGACGGGCTCGGCCGTGTTGAATATCGGATCCCGGCGCCCCATCGCGACCGCGAGGATGGCGTAGAAGGGGATCAGGAACAGCAGGATCAACCACAACAGTCCCGGCGCCGCGAATGCGGGCCAGGTCCAGCGCCGGCGCGAGTACGCCTCACCGGTGCCGGACACCGGTCTCCTTTCTGGCCGTGCTGGTCGGCCGGCTCAGCCCGACTGGACCTGGGACCACGCGTCCAGCCACAGCGACTCGACCTCGGGGGCGAGTTGCACCGGGATCTGCCCCATGGAGAAATCCTCCTTGTCGATGATCGCCGAGGCCACGTTCTCCGGCACGTAGCCGTCCCCAACCAGTTTGTCGGGCAGGATGCCGTTGAGTGGAGGTTGGTAGCCCAGCCAGCCGAAGTTCTTCAGTGCGACCCCTTCGTCCATAAGGTAGTTCAGGAACATGTGGGCGAGTACGGGGTTCTGCGCGTCCGCAGGTATCGCCAGACTGTCATTCGAGATGTAGCCTCCGGCGGTCGATGCCTCGCTCTTCGGCGGCCACAGGAACCTCAGGACACTCGGGTCCCCACCTTTGGGGAAGTAGTACTGGGCTCCGACGATGTCGCCGGACCAGGAGTGATGCAGGCCGAACTTCCCCTCCGGCATCCCCGCGTAAGCTCCGTCGATCGTGTATCGAACGTTGACGAGATCGACGAGCTCCATGAGCGCATCGCGCGCCCCATTGAGTGCCTCTTGATCGCCCGTGTTGATGTCGTTGTTGCCGGTGTGATAGAGCCCGACGCCGATCGTCTCGCGGAAGTCGTCGTAGAGCCCGGTGATGCCTGAGTACTGCGAATCCCAGAAGACGTCCCACGGGTTCTCCATGGACTCGATGTCGGCCTCGACCATGTCGGTTCGCCACGCGATCCCGGTCTGGTACACCGTGTAGGGCACTGTGTAGCGTGACCCCACGTCGAAGTAGGGGTCCTGCAGTTCCGACCAGACGTTCGCGGCCAGGTTCGGGAGGTAGTCGTGATTGAGCGGCTGCAGGATCTTGCCGGCGACGAACTTGGGCAGCACCTCCGCGGTGGGGAAGAAGACGTCGAACTGGAGGTCGCCCGTGCGCAGTTTACGCGTGGCCTCCTCCATGTTGTAGAAAGTCGTTAGCTCGACCTCGACCCCGAACTCCTCGGAGAAGTCTTTGATAACGCGCGGCCACAGGTAATCGGCCCAGTTGTACAGCTTCAGCGGCCCGTCTTCGGGTTCGAGGTCCGACTCTATCCCCGCGTTGTCGTCGAACAGAGGCTGTTTGACCGGGTTCTCCGGAGTTCCGATCTTTACTCCCGAGCCGGATCCTGACGAGCTCTCGGAAGACTCACCGCACGCGGCGAGAAGTTGAGCGGTGATCACCGCGCTCGCCGACAGGCGGATCATGCGACGCCGCGACATCGGTCGCTCCCAGGGAGCAAACCTGCGGCCCGCGTTCCATCCCTCTCTTGGGTGAAACGTCATCTCCAAATACCTCCCCCCGGCCGGCCCACAATCGAGCCGTCCTTTACCTAGGCGAGGACGTCATCCTGTCCCGGCCTTATCTACTTCCTCCACACCAAGTTCTCTTCTGGCGAAGTCCATGCACACCGAGCGCATCTTCTCGGCTGTTACCTCTTCATCCTCGAGCACCACCTGTAGCGCGAGCCCGTCGATCAGCGACGCGAGCCGTAGCGAGAAGTCATCGGCATCGGCACCTCCGAACTCGCCGTTGCGTTGTCCGGTGCGCACGATGTCGGCGATCGTCCATCGCCATCGCCGGTCCAGCGCGGAGCGCTTCTTGGCCGCCTCCTGGTCACGCAGCCCGCGCGACCAGAGCTCGATCCAGAGCGGCCAGTCGTCGGCCTCGGGAGGAATCGATGACTCGATCAGATGGGTGAGCTGTTCGCGCGCCGAGGGGAGGGCGGTGAGCTGGTTGAAGGCTTCGAGATAGAAGCGTTCCTCGGAGAAGGTAAGAGCCTCGGTCAGCAACCGGTCTTTTGACTCGAAGTAGTACATAACGAGCGCGGCGCTGGCGCCCGCTTGTTTCGCCACGTCGACGATGCGCGTCTCGCACAGCCCTCGCGCGGCGATCACCTTGGCGGCCGCCTGCAGGATCTCCTGCCTGCGCTCCTTCGAGTAGCTGGCTTTCTTGGCCATGGACCGAATCTGCTCCGATTCCACTGGTGAACGGGGATTCAATTGTGGTGCCGTGTTCAGAGCGTATCACCGGCCGCATGGGCCGAACAGGGCTTGACGAGCGGGTTCCGGCGACTAGAGTGACCTGAACAGCGGTTCAAGGTACGGGAGCCTGTGCGCAGCAACGACTACGACGCAATCGTCATCGGGGCAGGCCACAATGGTCTCGTGGCCGCCGCATACCTCGCGCGTTCGGGGGCCCGGGTGGTGGTTCTCGAGGCCCGGCACAAGGTGGGAGGCACGACCTCGACCGACTCGCCCTGGCCCGAGGCCCCGGAGTTCAAGGTCACCACCTACTCGTATGTCATGAGCCTGATGCCCGAGCACATCATCAACGATCTTCGGCTGCGGCAGCACGGATACAAGGTCTTCCCGATGGGCCCCTACTATCTGGCCTTCCCGGACGGCACCGCCCTCACCATGTCCGGCGACGAGGAGGAGCGCGACTCCGTTCGTTACTACTCGAAGCGCGATGCCGACACGTTGCCCGAGTGGCGCGCCTGGATGGGGAGCATCGCCGAGGTGCTCGCGCCGCTGCTTCTGAGCATCCCGCCGAACCTCGGCTCGAAAAAGCCCGGCGATCTCATGGAGCTGGTGAAGCTCGCATGGCGCTTCAAGGGACTCGACACGAAGCGGGTCGGAGACATCACTCGCCTCATGACGATGAGCATCTCTGACCTGCTCGACGATTGGTTCGAGTCGCCGCAGGTCAAGGCCGCACTCGCGGTCGACGGGATCATCGGAACCTGGGCCGGACCGGCCGAGCCGGGAACCGCGTACGTGATGGCTCATCACGAGATCGGCGACGCGGGGATCGGAATGGGGAGTTGGGGTTATCCCGAGGGCGGGATGGGAGCCGTGGCGGATGCGTGCCGTCGCTCGGCCGAGTCTTTCGGGGCCCAGGTGCGCTGCAACGCGCGGGTGTCCAGGGTTCGGACTCACCGCGGACGGGCGGTGGGAGTTGCGCTGGAGTCGGGCGAGGAGCTCAACGCGCCGACCGTCATCACCGCGGTACATCCGGCGATTACCTTCCTGCAGCAACTGGAACGCACCGAGTTGCCGGAGGACTTCGTATCCGAGATCGAGAGGTTCCGGTCGCGCAGCGGCACGGTGAAGGTCAACCTCGCACTCAGCGAGCTTCCCGATTTCATCGCAACGCCGGGGTCCGAGCCGGGCGAGCACCACGGCGGCGCGATCGAGCTCGCTCACTCCGTCGACTACATCGAGCGCGCCTTCCAGGATGCGCGCGAGGGGCGGCCCGCAACCCGGCCCTTCTCCGATGGGGTCATTCCGACGGTGTTCGACAAGACCCTGTGCCCTGAGGGCTATCACATCATGTCGTTGTTCACCCAGTGGGTCCCGCACGAGTTCTCGGAGGAGCCGCATCGCGACGAGCTCGACGCCTATGCCGACCGGGTGATCGACGGCTACAACGAGCTCGCTCCAAACTTCACGAGCTCGATCGTGCATCGCCAGGTCGTCGGTCCCTACGACATGGAGCAGGAGATCGGGCTCATCGGCGGCAACATCTTTCACGGCGAGCTGTCGGTCGACCAACTGTTCCACTTGCGACCGGCCCCCGGCTACGCCGACTACCGCACGCCGATCAAGGGCCTCTACCAGGCATCGTCTGCGACGCACGCGGGCGGCGGAGTGTGCGGCATCCCTGCTTACAACTGCGTCAGGCAGATTCAGCGAGATAACAAGCGGCGTCGTTTCAGCAGAAAGGGCTAGAGGGGCGGCGAAGCGATGACTCGAGCAGCGGCGCTCGGCTCCATGTTCGGTGCGCGGTCGGTTGCTGTGATCGGCGCGAGCGCGCGGCCCGGCTCGTCCGGTTGGCACGCGCTCGATGAGTTGATCGGTGGAGGGTTCGACGGCCGAGTGCATCCGGTGAACCCCAACTACGAGAAGCTCGGCGGACTCGTCTGCTACCCGTCCATCGCGGAAGCGCCGCCGGTCGACCTTGCTCTGGTTCTCGTGCCGAACCGGGTCCTCGAGGAGCAGGTCAAGGCCCTCGCCGACGCCAAGGTTCCGGCGGCCGTCATCTTCGCAAGCGGTCACGACGATCGCGGCGAACCGACCCTGTTGGAGCCGATCGCCCGCATCGCGAACGACGCGGGCATCACGGTATGCGGAGCGAACTGCATGGGTTTTGTCGATGTCGAGCGTGGCCTGCGCGCGCTCGCCTATCCGGAGGAGAAGCTCGAGCCCGGTGGGATCACGTGGCTCGCGCAGTCGGGCTCGGCCTTCACGGCTCTCCTTCATAACAACCGTAGGCTGCGCTTCAACCTCGCAGTCTCGAGCGGGCAGGAGCTCAACACCACGGTCGCCGACTACATGCTCCATGCGCTCGAACGGCAGTCGACTCGGGTCATCGCTCTGTTCATCGAGAGCGTGCGCGATCCCGGGCGCTTTCGCCAAGCGCTCAGGATGGCGGAGAGACGAGACGTTCCCGTCGTCGCGCTGAAGGTCGGCAACCAGGAGATGTCCCGGCAGTTGGTCACCGCGCATTCGGGAGCGCTCGCCGGCGAGGACGGAGCGTACGAGGCGCTCTTCGACGCGCACGGAGTCATGAGAGTGAAGACCATGAACGAGATGGCGGACGTTCTCGAGTTGATGTCGTCAGGCCGCCGGGCGGGGCCCGGGGGCCTGGCCACGATTCACGACTCGGGCGGGGAGCGAGCGCATCTTATCGACGTCGCCGCCGAGGTGGGCGTGAGGTTTGCCGATATCTCGGAGTCGACACGCTCGGATATCGCCGATTCGCTGGAACCCGGACTCCCCGCTGTCAATCCGTTGGATGCGTGGGGAACCGGCAACGACGCCGACCGTATCTTCGGAGAGTGCATGACGGCCATGCTCAACGACGACGACACGGCGGCACTCGCGCTCGTCGTCGACCTCAAACACGACGAACCCGAGGCGAGTTACGCACCGTTGATCAAGCGAGTCGCTCGATCCACCAACAAACCGGTCGCGGTGATGAGCAACCTGTCTTCGGGAATCGATCCATCGACGGCCACCGAGGTGCGCGCGGCCGGCGTGCCGGTGCTCGAGGACACGGCCACTGGTCTCGCCGCCTTTCATCACCTTTTCGCGTACCGGGATCACCGGGCTCTGCCCGAGATTCAAGCGCCTAAGCCGCGGGGTCCCGAGGTTGCAAAGGGGTGGCGCCCCAGACTCGCCGACCCCGGCCCGATCCCGGCGCTCGAGGCGTTCGAGTTGTTGGCCGACTTCGGGATCCCGACCATCGAAACGCGCCGCGTGGAGAGCGTGGCGCAAGCGCTGCGAGCGTCGCTCGAGATCGGTTACCCGGTCGCGCTCAAGTCGGACAAGAGGGGACTCGCGCACAAAACGGAGGCCGGGGGAGTGAAGCTCGGTCTGACCTCGGCGGGTGCGGTAGCCGACGCATACCGAGATCTGTCCCGCAGGCTTGGCCCGGAGGCGGTCGTACAGGCAATGGCGCCACCCGGAATCGAGATGGGTCTGGGGATGGTGAACGACGAGCAATTCGGGCCGACGCTTGTGGTCTCCGCCGGCGGGATCCTGATCGAGGCCCTGCACGACCGAGCGACGGCGCTGCCTCCGATCGACGAGGTGAGAGCCCGCCGCCTGATCGACCGCCTGAAGATACGCCCGCTCCTGGACGGAGTGCGAGGCTCGGCCCCCTTCGACACCGACGCGCTGGTAGAGGCAATTCTGAACCTGAGCACCCTGGCGACAGAATTAGGCAATGACCTGAGCGCGCTGGACGTCAACCCACTGGTTGTGACGCACGAGGGCTGTGTAGCCATCGACACTCTGGTGGCAACATTTCTGGTCGCACAAACCGTCCCAAGCAGCTGTTAAGCAGCAGAAAGGGTTCCTCGGTCGAGTTCGTCAATTTCGAGATTCAACTGAAAACCCATCCCTCAAAACGGATGACAGCAAGCAGGTTGATGCAATGCACGTCGAGTGCACTACAGACGTCGGGGATCCTTGGGTTGATCATGCTTCTAGGACGCTCCTCGGTAACGACAGTGCATCCGTTCAGTCGCGCGAGCGCAATAATGAAGGGGTCGGCTCCGGATCGACCCGCCATCGGATCGATTAACTTTGGATAGCCGGCGAGGATGTCGGTGACCTCCTGTTGGATCTCCTCGTCGATCGTTACGAAGAGGCCGGACTGTTCCTGCGCCCACTCAAGGATCTCGTCATCCTGCCGCTCCAGTTCTATTCGAACCTCGTCCGTTGCTCTTAGATGTCCTGACAGGATGAGATCCGGCAGGTATTGGTTCCAGAGTGAAGGAAGAATGTCTGGTGGGTACATTCTCCGCCAAGACTCGATAATGGAACTTGTGTCGATGCTGTACTTCACCGACTTCGCTCACCACGAACCAATTGTTCCTGAATACGTTCAAGATGTTTGACGCGGACTCCCAGGAGGTCGGAAACATCGCTCGCCGTGATGTCGCCCTCCGAGTAGCTGCTCAAGGCCAGGCCGGTCAGAGTCGGGCCCGCGCTTGCCAACGCCAGTAGGTGAGGAGGAGCGAAGCCAGGTGTCTTTCGAAGACGCGCCGTCTCGTACTCCTCAAGGAAACCCTGTCGTCTAGTGGTATAGAAGTCTGTCGTTGTGCGACCGAGGTCCAGCAGGCGTCGTAGGACGGCTTCACGGCTCGCAGCAAAGCTTCGCGTTAGTGACTCAAGCTCGTCGTCGTTCCAGTCGGAACGCCCCCCATGAGCCACCACAACAGGGTGGGTCAAAAGGTACTCGGCCGGAACCAGCGTCGCACCCGCCACAGCATTGCAGTAGCGTTCGACTCGCAGCTCCTCGGGTCTCCTTCCACTCGTATCGTCCAAGTCACACACCCCACCCTGGCGGAGAAGTACATGAGTCAACTCATGCAAGAGTGAGAATGACCGTCCTCTAGGAGAGTCCTTGATGTTTACGACAAGTGTGGGGAGCGGAAACTCGGCTAGCGAAAAGCCCCTCGCTTGGGTGAGGCTGACATCGGTCATCTGGAGGCAAAGGAAGCCGGCCGCTTCGATGCTCCCTCGCCAGTGTGCGAAGCTCTCGTGGGGGTCTTTCCAAGTGAATTGTGCCTGCATCTCCAGACCCAGGAGGCCGCGAATTTGAATACTCACGTCTTCGGGGTTGGTATCGAAATCAACAGTGAGCTCAAGGATTCGTGGAGTCTCAGCCTGCTCTGCAAGCAGCTCGAGTGCAAACTTCCGACGGTATTCGGCACGTCGAATCTCCCAGCGGAGTTCCGGCGATGGCATACCTGATACTTCTCCAGGAAGTCGCCTGAAGTCTCGAGGGTAGGCTGGGTCTGAAGGAGCCTCTTGCAAGTAGAAAACTGCAATTGGACGCCTGTAGATATGAGCCAACTTGCGGAGCTGGTTAAAGGTCGGTCGTCTTTCGCCACTCTCCCAATCCGCCAGTCGGGCGACGCTGACTTGGACTCTCTTTGCAGCCGTATCCAGATTGAATCCGGCCGCCTTGCGAGCCCAAATCAACAATTCCGGGTTTGCTAACGCCTCTATCCGGACGGCCATGATTCTCCTGATGTCATCCCTGACAATCTATCTGAGGCCTCCGACACGTTTCTGCTCCATCGACAGGATGATTTTCTGATCCTCCATACAGCGGCTAGGTAGGCAGGGCCTTGCCCGCGTAGGCCTTCGGATCCATGCCGTGGCGGAAGGCGAGGCTGATTCTCGGTCCGGCCTTCTTCACCTTCGGAACCGAGTGCTCCCAACTTCGTTGGGTCAGGCCGCCCGTCACGAGCAGATCGCCGTCGCCAAGCCTGAAGCCGGTTGACTTGCCGCCACCCTTCGGCCGCAAGAGAAAGCGACGAGGCTCGCCGATCGAAACCAGCACCACGATGGGCTGCTCGATCTCTTTGCGAATGCGGTCGCCGTGCCAGGCGACGCTGTCCCGACCATCCCGGTAGAGATTGAAGCCCACGGAGTCGAACTCGACTTCGTAGCGCGCCGAGAGCACCTGTCGCATCTCCTCGACGATCTCGGGCTCGAGCGGTTCGCCGGAGTCTAGGAACCACGGTGAGGTCAACCTCGGCTCGAGCACCTCGCGGTCGTACATGCGACGTGAGCGCTGATTCCATTCTCTGGTTTCGACGATGTCGTGAAACAGCTTGTCGGACGAGCTCAACCAGGCCGGCGCATGATCCACCCAGGACTGCTCGTCGAGCTGGATGCGCTCCAGGTTCTTGAAGTCGCGGTCGATGGCCGGCTCCTCGTCGCCGAAGAGTGACGGCTGCCAGGCGATGTCTGGTTGTGTTGCCACGGTCGATTCAACGTTGTAAAGATCACAAATCATCCCTCTGAGCGCGTGCCAGTCTGCTTCGTGAAACGCTATTCCAAGCGAGAAAAGGAGTATGCCGTGGAGGTCAACAAGGATGCACCGGCGATTGCGACCGGGGAGATCGAGATCCGCGCCGAGCCGGAGGTCGTGTGGGATGTGCTTGCCGACATCGACCGATGGCCGAGCTGGAACCCCGATGTCAAAGAGGCAACGCTCATGGGAGGTCTGAGAGAGAGCTCGGTGTTCCGCTGGAAGGCGGGACCCGGCAGGATCACGTCGACCCTGGAGAAGGTCGACCGTCCGCGCGAGATCGGCTGGAGAGGCAGGACGATGGGGATCAATGCGCGGCACGTCTACAGGCTGGAGCCGCATGCGGAGGGGACGAGGGTGCACACCGAAGAGTCCTTCGACGGCCCAATCGTTCGCCTCTTTAAAGGTCCGATGCGCAAGACCCTGCAAAAGGGAATCGACGGGGGCCTGTTGCACCTGAAGGCCGAAGCCGAGCGCCGCTCGTCTCCATCGACCCCCTAGGGAAGGGACGAACACTGTCGATAGTCGATGGGAGATGAAACCCGGGCAGAGACATCGACCGTCGTTCATTCGACCGTGACGGTCGGATGGCGACCATGCCGGTCGAACGGACGTGTCAGCGGGGCGGACTAAGCGCCAAAGATGCCCGGCCCTCGTTTGCGTAGGTGGTTGCCTATTACGGCTCTCTGAATTTCGGAGGTGCCTTCCCAGATTCGGTCCACTCGTAGGTCTCTCCACAGGCGTTCCACCGGGTTCTCGCGCATGTAGCCGCGGCCCCCGAAAATCTGGACCGCTCGATCTATCACTCGCCCGGCCATCTCGGAACAGACGAGCTTCACCGTGCTCGCCAGCGCGTGCAGGTCCTTTGGATCCATCTCGGTGCGCGCCGCTTGCCAGCAGACTCGATACAACAGTGCTTGCGATGCCGCAATCTCCGCCGTCATGTCCGCGAGCATGAACCCGACACCCTGGAAGTCCATCAGCACTTTGCCGAACTGACGGCGTTCCTTGGCGAAGTCGCCGCTAAGTTCGAGCGCCCGCGTCGCGGCTCCCACGGTGCGAGCCCCGATCATCAATCGCTCTTCCACGAACCACTCGCGCGTCAGGTGGTTCCCGCCTCCCACGGAGCCCAGCACGGCCTCCGAGCCGAGAGCAACATCCGAAAACGCGAAGATCGGATGTTCGTAGACGAACGTGTGCATGTACTTCGGCGTTCGTACAAGTCGCACACCGGGCGCGTCCTTGTCGACGAAGAACACCGTCGGCCGAGCCGGATCGCCGTCCACGTGCGCGTGCACGAGAAAGAAGTCCGCCACATCGCCGGTGGTCACGTGCCACTTCTCGCCGTTGAGCACGTAGCCGTCACCCTTGCGCACCGCGGTCGTAGTAACCATCGAAGGATCGGAGCCGGCCCCCTCCTCGGTGATCGCGTACGCATCGCGTCGTTCCCCCCGGCATGCCGGCCGTAGGTAGCGCTCCTTCTGCGATTCGGTTCCGTAACGCAACGGAATGGAAGGTCTCCAGGGCACGTCCCACAGCGCGTTCGTGGCCCGGCCCCACTGCTCCTCGATGAGCATCTGCTCGAAGAGGTCGTAGCCTCGGCCCCCGTCGGCCACGGCGTGGTTGATGGCGTTGAACCGCCATTCAACGACCGCCGAGCGGATGCCTCCGAGAGCAGACTCGGACAGACCGTCGTCGGCCTCGCAATCGAGCTCGTGCGGGATCAGGTGGGTCTCGACGAAATCCCTGGCCCTACGGCGTAGTTCCGCTTCCTTCTCGCTGAGTCGCAGGTCCACGGACGCTCCCATGTCGAGGCGGTCTTGTTTGTTGAACGGCGAGACAGTATCGTCGCCTGACGAGGCTCGCTTGGCAAGCCTCGGTGCCCAATGGAGCGAAAGCAGGGAAACGGAAATAGGTGCAATCCCGGGACGTCATCATCGTCGGCGGAGGTCACAACGGGCTCGCCTGTGCGGCTTACCTCGCTCGGGCCGGACTCGACGTGTTGGTGCTCGAACGCCGTGACGTTCTCGGTGGGGCGGCGGTCACCGAGTCTCCCTGGCCCGGCTACCAGATCTCCTCGGCGTCCTACGTCGTCAGCCTGATGCCGCCGCGCGTCATCGACGAGCTCCAACTCAAGCGTTTTGGTTACAAGACGTCGCTCCTCGATCCCGACTACTACCTTCCTTACAGGGACGGAACCTCGCTGACGTTGTGGGGTGATTTGAACAGGAGCGCCGAAGAGATCGCGCGCTTCTCGAAGAGAGATGCCGATGCGTACATCGAGTTCGACAAGTACTTCCAACGCGTCGGCAATTTGTTGCACGACATGATGTACGTCATTCCTCCGAACCTTACGTTGCGCGAGGTCCCGAACTGGCTCGTGGTCGCGGGCAAGCTTCGCAAGTGGACCGGTCGCGATGTTGCGGAGGCCGTGCGACTGTTCACACTTTCGGGCATGGACTTTCTCGACGAGTGGTTCGAGGACGAACGCGTCAAGGGCGCGCTCGCGACGCAGACGATCGTCGGTGCGTGGTGCGGACCGATGAGTCCGGGCTCGGCCTACGTGTTGATCCATCACTGGGTCGGCGAGATCGACGGACACGCCGGCGCGTGGGGTTGGGTGCACGGCGGAATGGGTGCGGTCAGCAAGTCGCTCGCCGGCGCGGCGCGCGCGGCCGGCGCAGAGATTCGCACGGACGCACCGGTGCACCGGGTCACGATTCGGGACGGCCGAGCAGTCGGTGTCGAGCTGACCGACGGAATCACGCTCGGAGCCCGCCGCGTCGTCTCCGGGGCCCACCCAACGACGACCTATCTCGACCTCATCGGCGAGGCCGCGCTCCCCGAGGAGGCCACCAGGGACATCAAGCGCTTCCGCACTCGCTCGGGATCGGTAAAGGTAAACCTCGCCTTGAGGGATTTGCCCCGTCCGATGGCGTGGGAGGGCGACCTGCCCGGCGATCCCCACACCGGAATCATGTCGATCTCGCCCTCGATCGAGTACCTCGAGAGAGCCTGGGACGACGCCAAGTACGGACGCATGTCGACCGATCCGTACGTCGAGGTCGTCTTTCCGACCGTGTTCGAACCCGGAGTCGCGCCCGAGAACATACACGTCGCTCTTTGCTTCACGCAGTTCGGTCCGTTCGAGCTAAAGGACGGTTCGTGGACCGACGGTGGCGCGGACGAGTACGGACGCAACGTCGTGCGCGTGCTCGACGAACACTGTCCCGGCTTGGCGGACTCGGTCGAACACATCGAAGTGCTTCCCCCGCCGGAGATAGAGCGCCGTTTCGGTTTGCTCGGCGGCAACATCATGCAAGGTGAGATGACGCCCGACCAGATGTTCTGCTTCCGACCGATCCCCGGTTACGCCGACTACCACACGCCCATCAAAGATATGTATCTGTGCGGAGCGGGGACGCATCCCGGCGGCGGTGTCATGGCCGTTCCCGGACGAAACGCAGCGCAGGTCGTTCTCAGGGACGCAAAGCTTTCACGCGCGTTCGAGCGCGTGCGTTCGTTTACTAAGAGAACATGACCGGCACGTCGTTGAGTGCAGAAGACCTCTCGATCCAAGCCAAGGCGCGCGCGTTCGCGGACGAGTTGATCCCGCACGAGGTGACGGCCGAGATGAACGACGGCTTCCTTCCGGACGAGCTCACCAAGGAGCATGCGCAGAAGGCGATCGCCCTCGGGCTCTCGTCGATGAACATGCCCAAGGAGCTCGGCGGTGGGGGACTGACTATGCTCCAGCAGGTCCTCGTGTCCGAGCAGATCGGCCGGGTCACCAACGCCCTCGCCTGGGTCGTGGCGACTCCTGCCGCCTGGGTCGCCGAGATCGCCAGCCAGCACCAGCTCGACACCTGGGTGCTCCCGACCATTCGAGGCGAGCGCCACGAGTGCTACGCCATCACCGAGGAGATCGCGGGCTCGGATGTCGATGCGATCGAAGCCACGGCCACCCCCGACGGGGACGAGTACGTCCTCAACGGCGAGAAGTGGCACGTCACCTCCGCGAATCTGACCGATTACTGCTTCTTTCAGGCCAAGGCCCCCAACGGCGAGCACGTCATGTTCTTCGTCGACCTCGACAGCCCGGGGATAACGACCGTCCGGACGCCGACCTACTCCCACACGGTCGCGCACCACCATCCGATCCTGGCGTTCACCGACGTGCGCGTCCCGGCAGCCAATCTCATCGGTGACGAGGGCGACGGGATGCGCTATACGCACGAGTGGTTCCGTTACGAGCGAATCATGATCGCGGCCCGTTGCTGTGGCGCGGCGGAGCGGCTCATCGACGAGGCCAGTGCCTTCGCGCAGGATCGTAAGGCGTTCGGCAACCCGATCTCCGACTACCAGTCGATCCAGTTCATGCTCGCCGACTCGCTCACCGAGCTCTGGGCCGCTCGCCTGATGACCTACGCAACCGCCCGCGAGGTCGACGCAGGAGTCGACGTCAAGCTGCAGCACGCACACTGTTCGATGGTCAAGCTCTATGCCTCGGAGATGGCAAACCGCGTGGCCGACCGAGCTGTGCAGATCTTCGGGGGCCGCGGCTACATGCGCGAGAACGTCGCCGAGCGTTTCTTCCGCGAGCTGCGCGTCGACCGCATCTGGGAGGGCACGTCGGAGATACAACGAGTGATCATCGCCGACCAACTCTACAAACGAGGAGTTGGACTCGCCGGCGCGAACCCATCGACGAACGGAGGGAACCAACCGTGACCGAGACCCTGAAGAACTTCATCGACGGCCGGTTCGTCGACGCTGGCGGAGACGAGACCTCACCGATCGTCAATCCCGCCACCGGCGAGGAGTACGCCCGGGCCCCCATTTCGACCGACGCCGACGTCGAGGCAGCCTGCAAGGCGGCCGCCCGGGCGTTCGAGTCGTGGCGGGACTCGACTCCGGCAGAGCGCGGCCTGGCGCTGCTCAAGATCGCAGCCGCGTTCGAGGACCACGCCCAGGAGCTCGTCGACATCGAGGTCGCCAACACCGGCAAGCCGACGCATCTCGCGGTCACCGACGAGGTGCCGCCCTCGGTCGACACGATTCGATTCTTCGCCGGTGCGGCGCGCGTGCTCGAGGGACGCTCGGCCGGCGAGTACATGGCCGGCCACACCTCCTACGTCCGGAGAGAACCCATCGGGGTCTGCGCGCAGGTGACTCCCTGGAACTACCCACTGATGATGGCGGTGTGGAAGTGGGCGCCCGCGATCGCGGCGGGAAACACCGTCGTCCTCAAACCCTCGGATACCACCCCGATGAGCACCGTGAAGATGGCCGAGATCATGGCCGAGTTCCTCCCGCCCGGCGTCTTCAACGTCATCTGTGGCGACCGCAGCACCGGTGCGGCCCTCGTGACTCACGACATCCCGCAGATGGCATCGATCACGGGCAGTGTCCGAGCCGGGAAGGAGGTCGCCACCGCGGCTGCGAAGGATCTCAAGAAAGTGCACCTCGAACTCGGCGGAAAGGCCCCCGTGATCGTGTTCGACGACGCCGATCTCGAATCGACCGCCGAGTTGATCGCCGACGCCGGCTACTACAACGCGGGACAGGACTGCACCGCGGCAACGCGCGTTCTCGCGAGCTCGAAGATCCACGACGACCTCGTGTCGGCCCTCGGTCAGCAGGCGAAGTCGCACCCGACGGGCCATCCGTCGGATGAGAACACCTATTTCGGTCCGGTGAACA
>WHSV01000005.1:0-56726 GCA_009379915.1 Actinomycetota bacterium
CCAATTGAACCCGTTCCGCCTGTAGAGGTAGAGGTCGAAGTCGGTGCCCGACGGGCCGCGCACGCAGCCGCGGTGCGTACCGGAGCGACTCGAGTAGAAGTACGTGCCTCCTGGATGTATGTCGGAGTCCCCGGTTCCCGAAAGCGAGCCGTTGTAGGACTCGGCCAGCGAGCAACCGCTCGGCGGTGGTGGTGGAGGTGGCGCCGAGCCGAACAGCGAGTACAGCAGCAGGTTCGGCGAACCCGATCCGACACCTGACAGAACGCCACGTGTTGCCGAGTTGACGATCGCATTCCGAACCGTGGCGGGCGACGGGCCCGTGGCTCCTGCGAGGACTCTGAGGCTGGGCCCCCGCCGGACACGGTGAGGACCGCGCAACCCCTCGGAAATGCCCTTCTCACCACCTTTGCACTCCCCTTTGGGATGTATCGCCGTGGGCGCGCGCAACAGGGCGAAGGCGCGGTCGCCCGGTATCCGTGACTGGGATCTCGCCTGCTCGTTCCTCTTATCGCACCCCTGAGTTGGCCGAATTGTAGGGGTCCAAGTGCAATTGTGACAAGAGATATTTTTCTGGGGTTTTCTCCCTGCTCATTACGGCCGCCTGCCCCTCGACCGGCGCGTCCACCGGTATCGGATCGGGGGGCCAGGGTCCGCCTCATCGTCGTCGCCGAAGGTCACTGGCACCCTCGAACGGTAAAGAGCCCTCGACCGAGCGGCTTGGCCGGCACGGAGGTCATGTCCGCGGCAACCACCCTCATGAGCGCCGTGGGCCCCCCTGGATGTCTTCACGAGCTTTCCCTCGGCCATGTTGCGCATCGAGCTCAGGGGGGCCTGGTGCGTACGCGATGTCAAGATGGGTAGAGGAATCCTGCCTTGGGAAAACGCCCACTACTTAGGGAGCCCTCAGTGATTGGATTCATCGTCGCAGGACTGATCATTGGTGCGCTGGCTCGTCTGCTCAGACCCGGCCGGCAGAACCTTGGGATCCTCGCCACACTCCTGCTCGGGGTGGTCGGGTCCGTGATCGGAGGCTCTATCGCGAACCTGATCGGGACCGGCGACATCATGGAACTCAACTTCCTCGGCTTCGTCTTCGCGGTGATCGCGTCGGTGCTGCTGCTCGGTGTGGTGGAATCGATGACCGGTCGAAGGTCGGTTTAGAGACTGTATCTCTACAGGTATCCCGCGGTCACCTCATCGAAGATCTAGCGTCGGCCCAGGTAGACCGCCGATAGCATGATCTCCTTGAACATGGTCGTGTCCCCGGTGAACTCGCGGCACTCCAGTCCGAACGTTCGGGTTCCGCCATCGACGCGCTTGGTGACCTCGTTGAGGCCGAAGAAGTGGTCGTTCTCCGAGTCGACCTCCTCGCCCAGGTTGACCTGCTGATTCGACGTCCCCGGACCGAAGAGGCGACAGCGACCGATCGAGGGAGCCGTCGAGGTCGCCCATGCTCCATCCATGGTCAGCATCACCCTTGCGCGGCGCGGGAGCTTGAGTTGAACGACTCCACAGGAAGCGTAACGTGGTGGTCGTCGGATCAGAGCCGGAACCATTGACAATGCTGCGCCCGGGGCCTGCCCCGCTCACGAGGTCGGTCGAATCGAGACCGTCGAGTTTGTTCGGGTTCGGAGCCTCTGCGATTATGCCGTTGGGTAACTTGCCGTTCTTGCTCGTTGCGACGAGTTTCCGGGCACGTTCGGTTTGAGTGGCCCCCGATCCGACAGCGTGTCTGCCGTCCACCTTGTCGGCATTGGTCGCCCGCACCACCGCGCCGACGGCCGGGACCGCCAGTCCCGTGACCGCCGCGGCGACGATCGCGCTGAGCACCGTTCGCAGATCCTGTCTCGACCGTTCGCGCATCGTTTTCTACGTCCTGCAGCTCGCCTGAGTTCTTCGGTGAGCATAGGGAAAGTGAGCAGGGAGCCGAAGGCAGCCATCGCCCCAAGGCGAGGAGCTTCTCGAACCGGGCCGGGGCGGGGTTTCTGGTAGCCTCTGAAATCCGTATGCCCCTGTGGAGCAGTCAGGAGTGCTCATCTCCCTGTCAAGGAGAAGGCCGCCAGTTCAAATCTGGTCAGGGGCGCCAGACACCGTCCGGGGCGAGGTAGCTCAGTTGGCAGAGCACGCGAC
Source organism: Actinomycetota bacterium (assembly GCA_009379915.1). Classification (GTDB taxonomy): domain Bacteria; phylum Actinomycetota; class CADDZG01; order CADDZG01; family WHSQ01; genus WHSV01. Next base: position 2,131 of record WHSV01000005.1, read on the forward strand.
TGAAAATCGCGGTGTCGGCAGTTCGATTCTGCCCCTCGCCACGCCACGTAAAAACGGACGCCAAGTCGTGGCGTCCGTTTTCTGTCCGGCTTTGTTAGCTAGCGCAGCTCCGCGCTACCCGTCGTGGTGCCCTCGAGAAACCTGGTGACCTCTTCCTTGCGGTAGCGGCGGTGACCACCCAGGGTCCGTATCGAGGAAAGCTTTCCGGCCTTGGCCCACCGGGTAACGGTTTTCGGGTCCACCCGGAAGAGCTTGGCGACTTCAGCCGGCGTCAGAAGGTCGTCCTTCTGAGCCTCCATCCTGCCTCCATTCCTCAAGGTCCGACTACCCCTGCCCCAGAACCCATTTGACCCTGTGATCGTCGGACGCGTCACGAATAATGATTACCTCTCGGACCTTTGGGCGGAATGGCCCAATAGAGCCATTTTCCGTACTTGTGCAAGGCTACGAAGGAGTAGCTAATTCTAACTAGACAGCCATGGCACAAACCAGGACCAAACCTGGCTAATTGACAATCTCGTGGGCTCGAACGGTAGCCCATTTGTCCGTGAGGTCCCCAAACAGCCGGCTGGCCCGTGGCCCGTCGCCCACCTCGAGGGCCTCGATACAGGACGCGACCTCCGCGGCACACTGATCCTCGACCAGCTCGTCGTGGTCGAACATGCCCGCGACCGAACCGTAGTCCAGCTCGAGCAGGGCGTCGGGGGTGAACTCCTCGAGCCACGCCGTCAGCTCTTTCAGCGCAGCCACGACGGCCTCGTCGAGCCAGGTCTCCGCGAGCACCGTGATGACGTGAGCGAGCCGGGCCAAAGCGCCGGCCAGGTGTGTCTCGTAGCGGATGCGAAGACCTCTGCGGTCCTCGACGAGGACCCTCTCGGAAGGATCGAACGCCGCGAACCAGCGCAGGGGCACGTGCCAGTTCGCATGAAGAATGTGCGAGCGGATCTCGGGAAACCGTTCGTCCAGGGCCGCCAGCTCCTTGGCGGCCCGGCGCGCCTCGCTTTGAGGGACGAAGGCCTCCGCGACCTCCTCCGGGACGCTGTCCCGGAAAGCGAGCAGACCGGCGAGCATCCGGAGACGGGTCCTCCACGGGCAGATGTAGAACCGACCGTCGACCTCGCGAACGTAGGCGTTCTCGGTCGAGCCGTAGCCCGGCTCCTCCGAGGGCAGGCGGCCGGTGACGAGCCATGCCCGGTAGCGGGGATGCTCGCTCCCCTCGCCCTCTCCCGGTTCGGCCAGCCAGCGCCGGCGTTCGTCCTCGGTGAAGGTCGATGCCGGAACATAGATGCGCAGATAAGAGGTCCTGATCATCGAGCCATGCTATCGGTGGCTTGCGACAATCCGCACTCTTCTCGGCGCATCGGTGATCGAGTGAAAACCCAAACCCGGCACCTACAGGGTGGATCCTCCATTGCTCGATTTTGTAGACCCGCTCCGGGTCGCTCCGCTCCCGACTCACCTCCTTAGATGTGCCGGTTTCGCCCTTCCGAACTATCGGCGGTCCAAGAATCCAATCGGCAAGCAGCTTTCCCAATTCGATTGGTAGCATCTGCCTAAGACATCGGGGTTGCGTCAGCGAAGCCGCAACCGACCACCAGGGGGCATGCAGGTGAGCGTTTTCGAGCACATCAATGGAGATGGCTACGAACAGGTCGTGTTCTGCTCGGACGATCAGTCCGGTCTTCGGGCGATCATCGCCATTCATTCGACGAAACTGGGTCCCGCGTTGGGTGGGACCCGTTTTTACGACTACGGAAGCGAAGGTGAGGCGCTCATCGACGTCCTTCGCCTCGCCAAGTCGATGACCTACAAGGCCGCCGCAGCCGGGCTGGACCTCGGTGGCGGCAAGGCCGTCATCATCGGGGACCCGACGCGCATCAAGTCCGAGGAGTTGCTCCGGGCCTACGGGCGCTTCATCGAGACCCTCGGCGGTCGCTACATCACGGCCGAGGACGTCGGAACCGCACTCGAGGACATGGACACCGTCCGGCGCGAGACCCGGTGGGTATGCGGCTGCTCGCACACCTACGGGGGCTCGGGCGACCCCTCACCTGTGACCGCCTACGGCGTACTGCAGGGAATCAAGGCGTGTCTGCTCGAGGTGTTCGGAAGCGCCGAGCTCGAGGGTCGAACTGTAGCTTTGCAGGGAGTCGGCAAGGTGGGCTTCGCCCTGTGCGGCTACCTCGTCGAGCAGGGCGCCAAGGTCACGGTCGGCGACATCAGCGTCGACAACCTGGCGCGCGCGGTCTCGTCCCACGGTGTCGAGACCCTGCCGCTGGACGAGATCCACAAGATGGAAGCGGACATTTTCGCTCCCTGCGCCCTCGGCGGAATGATCAACGACGACACGATCAGCGAGTTTCGCTGCAAGATCATTGCCGGCGCGGCCAACAACCAGCTGGCTCGTCCCGAGCACGGTGAGAAGCTCCGCGATCTCAGCATCCTGTACGCGCCCGACTTCGTCATCAACGCCGGTGGACTCATGAACGTCGAAGACGAGTTGCGCGGCTACGACCGGGAACGAGCGATGCAGCGCGTCGAGGGCATCTACAAGCAGCTGCAGAACATCTTCGCCCTGTCGCGCGAGCGGAGCATCTCGACCGGGGGCGCTGCGGAGGAGTACGCGCAGGATCGGATTCGAAAGATCAGCCGGATTCGGCTGCTGCGGACGACCGAGTACGGAACGGCCGGCCATCAGTAGGCGGGGCGGCATCGTCAAGACAGTCACACGGAGCGTGAGGACACGGCCATGAGCACCCAAGAACCACTTCGCATCATCGGAGACGGAGGTGAGCTTCCCGATCATCCGGTCCCCGACGGGCTCGGAGAAAAGGAATTGCTCGAGCTGTACAGGTGGCTGGTCATCCTGCGCACCTTCGACGAGCGTGCGGTCATGCTCCAGCGTCAGGGCCGCGTCGGCACCTACCCGCTCTACTGGGGAGAGGAGGGCACGACCGCCGGCGCGCTGTTCGCCTGCGAGGACGCCGACTGGATCTTCCCGTCGTACCGCCAGTGCTCGGTCGGAATCCTGCGGGGTCTTCCGGTCGCCACGGTTCTGGGATGGGTGCGCGGCTACGGGGGCCCGGCCGGTTTCTACAACCCGCGCGACTACCGGCTCGGACCGATTTGCGTACCGATCGCCACACACCTTCCGCACGCCACGGGCGTGGCTTGGGCGGCGAAGATCAGGGGCGAGAGGACCGCATCGCTGGCATGGTTCGGCGAGGGGGCCACGTCCGAAGGCGACTTTCACGAGGGGCTGAACTTCGCCAGTGTCTTTCGCACCGCGACGGTGTTCTTCTGCACCAACAACCAGTGGGCGATCTCGACTCCGGTGACGCGCCAGATGGCAACCCGGACCGTGGCCGAGAAGGCCGCCGCCTACGGCATCCCCGGGATCCGGATCGATGGGTTCGACCCGCTCGCCTGCTACAAGGCCGCCAAGGAGGCGTTGGACAGGGGGCGCGAGGGCGGCGGGCCCACACTTATCGAGGCGTTCACCTACCGCATCAAGGCGCACGGGACGGCCGACGACCCGTCGCTCTACCGTGACGAGACGGAGACGCAGAAGTGGGCCCAGCTCGAGCCGGTGGGACGCATGGCTTCCTTCCTCCGCAGACTCGAGATCCTCGACGACGACAAGAACGACGAGTTGAAGGCAGAGGCGAAAGAGATGGTCGCGGAGGGCGTCCGAGGTCTCGAGTCGGTCGAACAGCCCGGACCCGAGGTGATGTTCGACTACGTCTACGCGTCCGACAATCCGTGGACCTTCACCGAGGGCCTCGAGGAAGTGAACTCGGTGGCACGGAAACCAGAGGCGGCCCCACCCCAGCCGCCATCTCCGCCGTCCGCCGGCGATGTCGAGATACAGCCCGGTTCCGGCGCACCCGGTGTGGAGGAAGCGTGACATGGCCGAGCTGACCATGGTCGAAGCGCTCAACAAAGCCTTGCACGAGGCCTTCTCCGCCGACGACCGCGTGGTGCTGCTCGGCGAGGACGTCGCGCAGACTGGTGGAGTCTTTCGCGTCACGGCCGGGCTTCTCAAGGAATACGGGGGGGAACGGGTTATCGACACGCCGCTGTCGGAGGCCGGAATCGTTGGAACCGCCGTCGGGTTGTCGTTGTACGGCCTGCTGCCGGTCGTCGAGATCCAGTTCGACGGGTTCGTCTATCCGGCGTTCGAGCAGATCGTCGTGCACGTCGCTCGTTACGGGTGGCGCACGAATGGTGAGTGCCCCGCGAACATGGTCATTCGCATCCCGTTCGGTGGTGGCGTCAGGGCCCCCGAGCTGCACTCGGACTCGCCGGAGGCGCTCTTTGCTCATTCGCCGGGTCTCAAGGTCGTGTGTCCCACGACTCCTTCCGACGCGCGCGCGATGCTGCTCGCCGCGATAACGCATCCCGACCCGGTCATCTTCATGGAGCCGAAACGCATCTACCGGGCCGGACGGCAGGAGGTATCCGATGCCCTGCCCTTCGACCTCGGAAGCACCAACGGCGACGCGAGCTCGTTGTTGTCGACGGCTCGTCTCGCCCGCGAGGGCAACGACCTCGTCATCTTCGCCTACGGCGCGACGGTTCCGCTCAGTGTCGAGGCTGCCGAGAAACTCAAGACCGACAAGGGCACCTCGCTGCGCGTGGTCGACCTTCGCTCGCTCTATCCGCTCGATGTCGATGCAATCACTAGTCATGCCTCGGCCTGCGGGCGTGCTCTCGTGGTGCACGAGGCGCCGCGCACGGCCGGCATAGGCGCCGAGGTCTCGAGCCTCATCCACGAGCGCGTCATGCTCGACCTCGAGGCACCCGTTGGTCGCGTCACCGGATTCGACGTGCCGTTCCCGCAATTCGCCAATGAAGACGACTACCTGCCCTCGGTCGAGCGCATCGCGCGCGGCGCCGAGAAGGTCCTGAGTTTCTAGGAGCCGGACAAGGTGCCAGATTTCAAGCTTCCCGACCTCGGCGAAGGAGTGACCGAGGGCGAGATCGATAAGTGGTTGGTCAAAGCGGGTGACGTCGTCGAAGAGGACGATCTCATCGTCGAGGTCATCACGGACAAAGCGACTGCCGAGATCCCCTCGCCCTTCGCCGGAGTCGTTTCGAAGATCCACTACGCCGAGGGCGACGTCGTTCCCGTGGGTTCCGTGCTCATAACGATCGGTGAAGCCGCGCCTGCGACCCCGCCGGCTCCTCCCCTCAGCCCTGAGGACAGTCTCACGCCCGCGACCGCGGCGGGTGGACCTCCGCCGCCGCCCGGGGAGGCCGGTAACGGGCGCGTCAAGGCCATGCCTCCAGTACGAAAGCTCGCGCGCGACCTGGGAGTGGATATCGGCGCGGTCAGCGGCTCTGGCCCCGGTGGACGGATCACGAGGTCGGACGTCGAGACCGTGGCAGCACAAGGCTCGGAGCCGTCGGTCGCGACAAGCGCGGTTCAAGCTCCGGCGGGCGAGTCGGTCCCCGCGGGCGGGCAACGGATTCCTCTCCGCGGAATTCGGCGCACCATCGCCGAGCGCATGGCCGAGGCGCACAGGCTTGTACCACCGGTGACTCACGTCGAAGAGTGCGACGTTACCGAGCTCGATGCGACTCGCAGACTTGCGAACGAGCGCAGCCCGGATGGTGTCAAGCTCACCGTGTTGCCCTTCATCGTCAAGGCGGTCGTGGCCGGCCTAAAGGACCACCCGATGCTGAACTCGTCACTCGACGAAGACGCTCAGGAGATCGTGGTCCACGACCGTTACGACATCGGGATCGCGGTCGAGACACCATCCGGCCTCATGGTCCCCGTCGTGCGCGACGCCGATCGCAAGCGTGTGGTCGAGATCGCCTTGGACATCGACCGCCTTGCGCGCTCGGCGCGCGACGGATCACTCAAGCCCGACCAGCTGCGCGGCCCGACCTTTACCGTTACGAGCCCCGGACCGTTCGGTGGCTTAATGGCCACACCGATCGTGTTCCTCCCACAGGCTGCGATTCTTGGCGTGCACCGAGCCGGTGAGCGCGCGGTCGTCCGTGACGGACAGATCGTCGCGCGCCTGATGATGAACCTGTCTCTCACCTTCGACCATCGCATCCTCGACGGCATGACGGGAGCGAGGTTCGTCCTCGACATCGTGAGGCTGCTCGAGCACCCAGCAGTGCTAGCCCTCGAGAGCTAGTGCCGTGGGCCGGGCGAAGGGGTTCGTCAGCCCGAAAGGGCGCCGGTGATGTCCCCCTCCGCTCCGGGTGATCACCTACCTGGCCCCCAGCATTCCCGAACGGTTCTTTTGGGTGATCGCCGACCACCTCGGTCAGCGTCTCGGGAGCGGAGCAGAGCTGACGGTCGAGCCGCGCTTGTCGGGTCCGCGCCGTCAGAACGATCCCTTCGAGTTGAGCGAAGTGGATGTCGGATTCATGTGCGCTCCATCACTCGTGCTCCTGCGCGAAACGAATGTTCCATGCGTCGAACTAGTCCCAGTGGCACCGGTCTTTGCGGACGAACGAGCTAAAGGGCGGCCCGTCTACTTCTCAGACGTGGTCGTGCGCGCCGACTGGGACATCACCTCGTTCGATCACCTTCGGGGACAGACCTGGGCGTACAACGATTCCCGCTCGCTCAGTGGATGGCACAGCGCGCTGGAAAGACTTCGTGCGATTCCCGCCGGATCGGAGTTTTTCTCGTCGACTGTGGCATCCGGTTCCCATCTGGAGTCACTCCGTCTCGTGACTGACGACCGAGTCGATGCCGCGGCGATCGACTCCAACGTGTTGATCATGGAGCGAGGGGAACATCCGGGCCACTCGACCCGACTGAGGGTCATCGAGTCCTGGGGACCGTTCCCGATTCAGCCGGCGGTCGTGAGAACCTCGCTGCCGGGCGAGTTGAAGGAGCGGATAACGGAGCATCTGCAGGATCTGGCACAAGTCCGGGTTGATCTCCGCCCTCGCCGGAATCCCCTTCGAGCGCTTCGCTCCCGTCACCTATGACGATTACCTCTCGTCGTCGGCGGTGGTCGAAGCGGCCCGGATGATGGCCGAGGACACCCACCAATGAGGGCCGTGACGATTGCGGGTTCGCCCTCGGGCGCCGGTTCTCGGATTCGCCCTCGCCCCAACGGCACACCCACTCGCCGCGCCGGAATCGTATACGATTCCCTTCTGCGCAGAGTCGCTAGCAACGGGAGTCGCCGTCTGAACACCTACGAGCTTCGCACCTGCCTCGGCTGTTTCGGCACCGGGGTAACCGTCGTCACCGTCCAGGGACCGTCCGAGCCGCGCGGGCTGACGGTCAACGCCTTCACCTCGGTCTCGCTCGATCCGCCGCTGGTCCTTGTGTCGATCAACAAGAAGGCAAGGAGCCACGACCTGTTGCGCGCCAACCCGTTCGCCATCAACGTGCTGGCCTCCGATCAGGAACACCTCGCTCTCAACTTCGCCGGTAACCACGACCCCAAGCTCGAGATTCCGTGGCGGGAGGGAAAGGCCGCTCCTTATCTGGGAGGAACGGTCGCCCACTTCCAATGTGAGCCACATGAGGCCTACGACGGAGGCGATCACACACTCTTCATCGGGAGAATCGTTCACTTCCGTTACAACGACGGGGACGCGCTCGGGTACTTCCGCAGCAGGTTCACGCGCCTCGCCGAGCCGAGGGTCGCAGCCTCTCCAGGGACACAGGATCCTTTCGAGCTCCCCTACGACGCCTATGAATAAGTCGGAGCGCGCCTACGCGACGATGCGTCGCCGCATCCTCGTCGGTACCTACGAGCCCGGGCACCGACTGGTGCTCGATGCGCTGGCGCGCGAAATGGGAGTGAGCCCCGTGCCCGTCCGCGAGGCCCTTCGGCGCCTCGAGGCCGAGGGATGGGTCGTCTACACACGCAACGTCGGAGCGCAGGTCGCCCCGATCGACGATGAGCGCTGGGAGCAGGAGATGCGCGTGCTCGCGATCCTCGAGGGCAACGCGACCGCGCTCGCCGCGCCGCACATGCGCCCCGCCGACTTTCGTTCTCTCGGCGACATCAACCACCGCCTGACCGCGGCCGTCGAGCATGCTGACATGGTGAAGGCATCGAAGCTCAACCGCGCGTGGCACCGCGTCATCTATGCACGATGCCCCAACGCGTACCTCGTGCAGGTCATCGGCGAGACGCAGGAGCGGATGGATGCCATTCGGTCTACCGTGTTCGCGCGCAACCCCGAACGAGGACGCGAGTCGGTAGCGGAGCACGCGGTGATCCTGCAGTTGCTCGAACGCTCGGCCCCCTTCGAGGAAATCGAACGAGCGGCCCGCGAGCACAAGGTCCGCACCATCGAGGCAGTTCGGAGCCTCACCGTCAAGCACGAGACCGCGATATGAACCGACGCTCTCCGGTCGATATCAAAGGGTCGATAGTCCCGATCGTCACTCCCTTTACCGAGTCTCTGGATTTCGACGAGCCGAGCTTCGTCGACCTCATCGAGTGGCAAATCGAGTCCGGAAGCCACGGCATTTCCGTCACGGGCACGACCGGCGAGCCGAGCTCACTCTCTTTGGAGGAGCGCGAATACGTCGTCGAGACCGCTGCGAAGAAGGTCGCCGGACGAGTCCCGTTCGTTCCGGGCACGGGAACCAACAACCTGCAGGAAACGCTCCGTCTGACTCGCCACGCCGAGAGTCTCGGCGCAGAGGCAGCGCTCGTCATCGTTCCCTACTACAACAAACCCTCTCAGGAAGGGCTCTATCGCTACTTCTCCGAGCTGGCGGGCAGCGTCGACATACCGATCATCATCTACAACATCCCGGGGCGAACCGCGGTCAACATGGCCCCCGAGACCATGGCGCGCCTTCGCCGCGCCAACCCGAGCATCATCGGGGCCAAGGAGTCGAATAAGGACTTCGAGCACGTCTCTCGCGTCATCCATCAGTGTGGGCGGGACTTCATGGTCTACTCGGGGATCGAGTTGCTCTGCTATCCGATGCTCGCCATCGGGGGGGCCGGTCACATCAGCGCGACCGCGAACCTCTTCCCGCGCAAGGTCGCGGACATCTACAACCACGTCGTGGCGGGCCGCTGGGATGAAGCGATCGAGCTCCACTACTACCTCTTGCCCGTCAACGACATGATCTTCTTCGAGACCAATCCCGGCCCCCTCAAGTTCGCTCTGGGTGAGCTGGGCCGAATCAACCCCAGCCTCCGCCCGCCGCTGTGCGAACCGTCCGATGCGAACCAGCAGCGGATTCGCAAAGTGCTGTCGAGCTACGGCTTATTCAAGGAGGACGCCTGATGGCCAAACGAGCGCGCTTCGTCACCGAGGGGCGCTACCACGAGGGAGAGCTCATATCGAAAGGAGTCCTGCGCGCCGAATCTGGCGTCGCCTACTCCACCGACGACGTCGGATTCATGTTGCCGATCGTGCCTCGCAAGGTCATCGGACTCGCACTCAACTACGCCGACCACGCCGAGGAGCTGGGACTCGAGAGGCCGAAGGAGCCCGCGCTGTTCTTCAAGCCGTCGAACTCCTGGGTCCCTCACCGCGCCGAGGTCGTGCGTCCTGCAGGTGTCGAGTACATGCACTACGAGAACGAGCTCGCCGTCGTCATCGGGCGGCGAGCACGAAACATCCGGGCCGAGGACGCGTCCGCTTACATCCGGGGCTACACCATCGCCAACGACGTGACCGTGCGCGACTTCGTGGGCAACCTCTACCGGCCCCCGGTGAAGGCGAAGGGTTGGGACAGCTTTGGTCCCATGGGCCCCTACCTCGTAGAGGGCGAGATCGACGACCCCAACTCCCTCGACATGCGAACCTACGTCAACGGCGAACTGCGCCAGCAGGGCAACACCAAGGATCTGATGTGGAAGATCCCCGAGATCATCGAGTTCATCACTCGCTTCATGACCCTCGAGCCCAGCGACATGCTTCTCACTGGTACCCCCAAGGGTCTCAGCCACGTGCACGCGGGCGATGTCATGCGGCTGGAGATCGACGGCCTTGGAACGCTGGAGAATCCGGTGGTGGAGGAGCCGACATCCGGAGGAGGTGGCGCGTGACGGATCCCGTCAAGCAACCCCTTCATTACATCGACGGCGAGTTTCGCTCGGGCATCGAGGGCCATACCTTCGAGACGCTGAACCCGTCGACCAACCGGGTCATCACGGAGGTTGCCGAGGGGCGCGAGGCCGATATAGACGCCGCCGTGGCGGCTGCGCGCAGAGCTTTCGACGAAGGTCCGTGGCCCGGGATGCCCGTCAAGGAGCGCGCGGGCTACCTGACGAGGATCGCCGAGATCATGGAGTCGTCCGGCGACGAGGTCGCACAACTGGAGGTCATGGACACCGGCCTCCCGATCAAGCAGGCGAAGGGGCAGGCCGCCCGCGCGGCTCAGAACTTCCGTTTCTTCGCTCGCATGATCCAGGACCTCGGGGGTGAGGCGCACCGCTTCGGGGCGGAGTTCCTCAACTACACGATCCACAAACCGGTCGGTGTGGCCGGACTCATCACTCCATGGAACACCCCGCTCATGCTCGAGTCGTGGAAGATCGCTCCGTGTCTGGCCTCGGGCTGCACGGCGGTGCTCAAGCCGGCGGAGTGGTCGCCGATCACCGCAAGCAAGCTCGCCGAGCTGATCGCCGAAGCGGACCTGCCGCCGGGTGTGTTCAACGTCGTTCACGGCTTCGGCGAGTCGGCCGGGGCGCCACTCGTGACTCACCCCGGCGTCGACCTCATCTCCTTCACCGGTGAGACCACGACCGGCAAGACCATCATTCGCAACGGCGCCGACACACTGAAACGCAACTCTATGGAGCTCGGCGGCAAGTCACCCGTCGTGGTGTTCGCAGACGCGGATCTCGAGCGCGCGGTGGACGCAGCCGTGTTCGGCGTTTACTCACTCAACGGCGAGCGCTGCACCGCGGGCTCGCGCCTTCTGGTCGAGGACTCGATCTACGACGACTTCGTGGCAGCGGCCGGGCAGCGAGCGACCGGCGTGCGGGTGGGCGACCCGACCGACATGTCGACGGAGCTCGGCCCGCTGATCCACCCCGAGCACTACGAACGCGTGGTGGGCTACGTCGACTCCGGCAAGCAGGAGGGGCGGCTCATCGCCGGCGGCGAGCGTCCCGGCGACCTGCCGGACGGGAACTTCCTCGAGGCGACCCTGTTCGCGGATGTCGACCGGACCGCTCGGGTCTTCCAGGAAGAGATCTTCGGACCCGTGCTCGTGGCAACCAGGTTCTCCTCGACCGAGGAGGCGATCGAGCTCGCGAACGACGTGCGCTACGGGCTCGCCGGCTACGTGTGGAGCGGAGACCTCACGAAGGCGCACAACGTCGCCCAGTCGATCGACACCGGCATGGTCTGGATCAATAGTCAGAACGTACGCGACCTACGCATGCCCTTCGGCGGGGTGAAGGAATCCGGCATGGGGCGCGAGGGTGGTCACTACAGCTTCGAGTTCTACTGCGAGCTCGAAACGATCCACGTTGCACTCGGCAAACACCACATTCCACGATTCGGAGCCTGAGGGGAGCCACGCATGCCAGCAAGAACGGGACAGGGCTACATCGACGCACTGAACAACTCGAGCCGCGACGTCCAGATACAGGGCGAACGGGTCGAGAAGGGGGTGGCCGATCACCCCGCGTTTCGCAACGTCGTCCGGACCTACGGGCAGCTGTTCGATATGCAGCACGATCCCGACCTTCGCGACACGATGACCTACGAATCGCCCTCGAGCGGCGACCGGGTCGGCATGTCTTTCCTCCAGCCCGAATCGATCGGGGATCTCGAGCGGCGCAGGACGATGATCAAGACGTGGTCGGACTTCAGCTTGGGGCAACTCGGGCGCACCGGTGACTATCTCAACAGCTCGGTCATGGCGATGGCGTCGGCCGCGGACTGGTTCGGACAGGTGGACAAACAGTTCGCCGACAACATCCGCAACTACTACGAATACATCCGCGAGAACGACCTGTTGCTGACACACACGCTGATCAACCCGCAGAGCAACCGCAGCAAACCCCCCAGCGAGCAGTCGGATCCCTTCCTGGCCGCCGGCATCGTCGAGGAGAACGACGAGGGCATCGTCATCAGGGGGGCGCGCATGCTCGCCACCATCGGCCCCATCGCCGACGAGATCATGGTCTTCCCCTCCACCGTGTTACAGAACCGGCCCGAGGATGAGCCCTACAGCTACGCCTTCGCCATCCCCTGCGACACGCCGGGTCTCCGTTTCCTCTGTAGGGAGAGCTTCGACTACGGCCGCAGTCATTACGACCACCCGCTCGGTTCTCGCTTCGACGAGATCGACGCGGTCGCGATATTCGACGACGTCCTCGTTCCTTACGAGCGGTGCTTCATGATCCGCCATCCCGAGCTGCTCACGAGGGGCAGGCTCTACAACGAGACCGACGCGCTGGTTCACATGACGCATCAGGTGGTCGTCAAGGACCTCGCCAAGACCGAGTTCGTGCTCGGTCTCATCTCGACGATCGCCGACGCGATCAAGATCGAACAGTTCCAGCACATCCAGGAGAAGATCGGCGAGATCATCATCGCCCTCGAGACGCTCAAGTCCTTCCTCCGCACCGCGGAGGTCGATGCCGAGATCAACGACTGGGGCGTGATGACACCGAAGTGGGCTCCGCTGAATGCAGCTCGCAACTGGTTCCCGAAGCAATACCCGCAGTTCATCGACACCATTTGGAAGATGTCGGCGTCCGGGCTCTTCGGGCTGCCGACGGAGGCCGATGCTACCGGCGATGCGCGCGAGGACGTCGACAAGTACCTCGCGTGCGCATCCATGGACGGAGTGGACCGCGTCAAGCTCTTCCGCCTCGCCTGGGATGCAAGCGTCTCGAGCTTCGGCGGGCGCCAGGAGGTCTACGAGCACTACTTCTTCGGCGATCCCGTTCGTATGGCAGGGCTACTGGTGGCGACCTACGACCGTTCCGATTACATGAACCGGATCAAAGAGTTCCTGCAGCGCGACAACTGATGATCGACTTCCAGTACACGAAGCCGGGGTTCAACATACTCAGGGCTGCTCACGCCGAATACGTCGTCACCGATCTCCATCGCGCACACGACTTCTACGTCGACGTGCTGGGATTCGTGGTGACGCTCGAAACTCCCGACGCTCTCTACCTGCGCGGGTACGAGGAGCGTCTCCACCACTCGCTCAAGCTCACCAGGGGTGCCTCGCCGCATATCGGTCACCTGGCCTACCGCGTCGAATCGAACGCGGACCTCGATCTCCTTTTCGTTCACTTCGGAGGGATCGGACTGGAACCTAAATGGCTGGACAACGAGGAGCCGGGCCAGGGACGAGCGCTCCGAGTGCTGGATCCCGTCGGGTTTCCGATCGAGTTCTTCTGCGAGATGGCTCAGGTGGAATCGCTGCTTCAACGCTACGACCTCCACAGGGGGGCCGAGGTACTCAGGCTCGACCATTTCAATCTGCACGTTCCCGACTGCGCGGCCGCGTTCGAGTACTACAAGAGCCTCGGCTTCCGTTGCTCCGAGTACACGTCGACCGACGGTGACGACGAGAGGCTCTGGGCAGCCTGGATGTTCCGCAAACCCGACGTGCACGATGTTGCGCTGATGAACGGGAAGGGTCCCCGTTTGCACCACACCGGTTGGTGGGTCGGCGATCCGGTGAGCGTCCTGCGGACGTGCGACCGTCTGGCGGCACTCGGTCATGCCGGCGCGATCGAACGTGGGCCGGGCCGCCACGGATTGTCCAACGCGTTCTTCCTCTACTTGCGGGACCCCGACGGGCACCGCATCGAGCTGTACACGAACGACTACTACACCGGGGACCCGGACCTAGAGCCGCTCCGCTGGAGCGTCAACGACCCGATGCGCGGAACCTTCTGGGGGCACGCCGCACCCGAAAGCTGGTTCGAGGAGTCATCGGTGGTCGCCGACGGCAACGGGGGCATCGTCGAGCTCAGAGAAGAGAGCCTGAAGGAGCGCCCGCAGACCGTGATCTAGTCGCAGGGAGGCTTCAACCGGTGCATCGGCGGCAATAAGTACGGTAAGCACAGCCCGTAAGCAGCACGCTGACGATGTACGCGGGGTGGTTTAACCAGCCCCCACCTGAGGGGGAATCACAACTGGAGTTGGGGCAGCAGCTCTCACAACTCATTGCAACGGGCATCACGACCGGAGCCATCTATGCCCTTCTTGGTCTCGGTTTGACGCTTACCTACAGCACCACAAGGGTCGTCAACGTAGCCATCGGAGAGTTCGCCACGATCGGCGCGCTCAGTGCGGTGTCGATGTATCGAGCCGGTCTCCCGTTGGCCGTAGCCCTTGCGGGGGCCGTGGTCCTGGGCGCCCTGATCGCAGGAATCATGTATGGCCTCACGATCCGACCGGGTCAGCGAAAGGGCGCCGGCTTGCTGTCCCTGCTGATCGTGACCATCGCCATACATCTGGTCCTCAAAGGTGTCGCACTCATCCTCTGGGGCACGCGCTCGTACAACCTTCCGGCGTTCACTCAGGGAGAGCCCGTGCGCATTCTCAACGCGGTGATTACTCGGCAGAGCCTGTGGATCGTGGGCGTCACGGCCCTCATCGTCATCGCCCTCTACTACTTCTTCTCTCGCACTCTCTTGGGAAAAGCCTTACGCGCATCCGCGGTCAACGTGGTCGGCAGCCGGCTCATGGGAATCCCCGTCTACCGGATGGGGTTTCTGGCGTTCGCTCTCAGCGGAGCGCTCGCGGCCGCCGGAGGCGTACTCATCACGCCGGACACGCTCGCTACCTACGACATGGGACTTCTGCTCGGGCTCAAAGGCTTCGTCGGAGCGGTAATCGGACGACTCAGTAGTTACCCGATGACGGTTGCGGGTTGCCTGCTTCTGGGTCTGCTCGAGTCTCTATCAGCGGGTCTGCTCCCGTCGGGTTACCGCGATGCGGTCGCATTCGGCGTGCTCATCGCGATCCTGATCTACCGAGCGTTGCCCGCCTTGCGTCACGGAGTGCTGGCGGCCGAGGAGGCACATGACTAAGTACCTCCGCTACCTGATCGCGCTGGCTCTGGTCGCCGGATGGGCGGCGGTTCCCTATCTGCTGCCGGGGCGACTGTCGATCTTCGTGACGATCCTCATCTACGCACCGATCGTCATCGGCCTGTCGATGCTGGCGGGATACGCTGGCCAAGCCTCGCTCGGGCAGGCAGCGTTCTTTGGTACCGGCGCCTACGTCAACGGAGTGCTGGTCTCTCAGTACGGGGCCAATCCCTGGATGGCCGGCATCGTTGCGATCGCCGCCTCGGGGCTGCTCGCCTACATCGTCGGAGGGCCCGTGCTGATGCTGCGCGGCCACTACCTCGTCATCGCAACTCTCGGCTTCAACATCATCGTCGAGGTGTTCGCCAAACAACTGCGCGGTCTGACCGGAGGAAACAGTGGGTTGCCGGGGATCACGTCGCTCGAGCTCGGGGCCTACGAGGGAGACGTCTTCTACTACTACGCAGCGGGACTGCTGACGATCGCAGCCGTGCTGTTGTCTCGCAATCTGATTCAGAGCCGTTTCGGGCGCGCACTGCAGGCGATCGAGACGAGCGAGACCGCCGCTGCAACTCTGTCCATTCGAAGCGCGCACTACAAGAACCTCGTTTTCGTCTGGAGTGCGCTCTTGGCGGGGGCAGCGGGTGTCCTCTACTCCGGCTGGGTCTCCTTCATCAGCCCATCCACCTTCGGCCTCAGCTTCTCCGTCGTGCTGCTGACCATGGCGGTAGTTGGGGGGATCGCGTCCATCCCGGGGGCCTTACTGGGCACCGCACTGCTCGAGCTCCTGCGCGAAGAGCTGAAGAACGCCCCCGGCTGGCTCGGTGGGGGATCACCTGAGTCGGAGATCGTGGTCTTCGGAGTGCTCCTGGTTCTCATCGTGATGTTCGCACCGGAGGGCCTGTGGCCGAAACTGTCCAAGCTGGTGCCTGCCCTGCCGCCTACGGGCGGGGAGCGCTCCTCGGAGCCGGGCGAGCTCGTCTTCGATCGGGGGGACGAGAGCTCGGCCGTTCTAACGACAGGTGGACTGACCCGCCGATTCGGGGGCCTGATTGCCGTCAAGAACGTGGACCTGGAGGCTGGGCCGGGCAGGATCCTGGCCGTGATCGGTCCGAACGGTGCCGGCAAGACCACTCTCTTGAACCTCATGTCGGGCGTCCTTACGCCAACGGCCGGGCACATCGGTGTGGCTGGTCGGTCGGTTGCGGGCACCCCCGCCCACCGAATCGCAAGCCGAGGCGTGGCCCGTAGCTGGCAGACTCCTCGGCTGTTCTCGCTTCTGAATGTCCTCAACAACGTCAAGGTCGGAGTTCACCGGCATGGTCGTGCCGGCTTAGTCCGCTGCGCTCTGACGTTGGCGAGGTCCGAGGAACAACGGATCGAAGCTCAAGCGCTGGCCGCGCTGGACCTCGTTGGCATTCTTGACAAGGCCGATAATCGAGTGACCTCGTTGTCATTCGGCGCCCAACGTCTCGTCGAACTCGCACGGGCACTCGCCTCAGGACCCCGCCTGCTCCTCCTCGACGAGCCCGCATCGGGACTCACATCGACCGAGCGCGACCAACTCGTGGCACTCATCAAGAGGGTCAGATCCGAGGGGGTGGCGGTAGTGCTGGTCGAACACAACGTCGACTTGGTCATGAACCTGGCAGACGAGATACTGGTGCTCCACCACGGTGAGGTCCTTGCGCGCGGCACTCCGAACGAGATCAAGGCCAACCCGTCGGTAATCGCGGCCTACCTGGGCAAGGCCGGGGACCGTAATCCAGCTGCACCCGTTGCTCGATCTGGTGATCCCCTCTTGTCGGTCGAACGACTCAACTCCGGCTACGGTCCGATTCGGGTGCTGCACGATGTGAGCATGCAGGTTCACAGTGGCGAGGTCGTGGCGGTGCTCGGCCGCAACGGTGCTGGAAAGACAACCCTGATGAAGGCCATCACGGGCTTCATCAAGTGCAAGGGGCGGGTTCGGCTGAACGAAGTCGTCATCACGGGGCGGGCGCCGGAGGTTGTCACCGCTCTGGGTCTCTCTCTCGTGCCCGAGCGACGGCAGCTGCTCGAGTCGATGACCGTACGCGACCACCTCGAGCTCGGCGCTTATCCGCGTCGCAAGTCGGCGAGCCGCGCAGGCATCTTTGCCGACATCGACCGATGCTACGAGCTGTTCCCTATCCTGCGGGAGAAGGACCGCGAAATCGCGAGATCGCTATCCGGAGGGCAGCAGCAGATGCTCGCTATTGCGCGCGCTCTCATGGCTCGTCCGAAGATGCTCCTGCTCGACGAACCGCTCCTCGGTCTGGCTCCGCGCGTGGTCGAGGACATCCTGGACACCATCACCCAACTGCGGGGTGAGGGCATCGGAGTGGTGGTGGTCGAGCAAAACGTTGGTGCGGTGCTGCCTGTGGTCGACCGCGCCTACGTGCTGGAGAACGGGCGGGTCGTATTGTCGGATAGTGCGGCGGTGCTCATGGGCTCCACTGAGCTGGAGGCGGCTTTCCTCGGCAGGGACCTAAGCGGTGGCAATGGCGTACAACCGGGAATTGCGGCGAGTGAACGGAAGGAGGGCTAGGGCCACTTCAACGTCCTATTCATGAAATGGGGGACCGACGATGAACAGATCAAGAAGGGTCAACGCATTACTCGGGGCGGTGCTGATTGCTGTCGGAACCGCTTGTTCGGCGCCGACGGACACCGCGGCCGGGGACGAGACGATTCGGATCGGAGTTGTCGTCTCGGTGACGGGCAGTGCCAGCTCACTGGGTGAGCCCGAACGCAACACCGTTCAACTGTTCGAGCAAGAGTTCAGCGAGGTCGGCGGGGCGGAAATCGAGTGGATCGTCGAGGACGATGCGAGCGACCCCACTCAGGCCGTCACCGCCGTCAAGCAGATGATCGACCGGGAGAACGTGCACGCCGTCGTGTGTTGCACGGTTTCGCCCAACAGCCTGGCGATCATCGAAACCGTGCATGGCGATGAGGTTCCGAACATCTCGCTCGCCGCCGCCGCGCAGATCGTGGAGCCTGCTTCAGAAAGGGAGTGGGTCTTCAAGACTCCGCAGAACGACGCTCTGATGATCGACGTTCTGACCGATCACATGCTCGAGCAGGGCATCGAGAATGTCGCCTTTCTCGGCTTCGACGACGCATACGGTGAGGGAGGTCTGGCCGCTTTCGAACAGGTCATAGCCGAGAAACCCATAGAGATGACCGGGAGAGAGACATTCTCCCGAGAGGACACGGACGTCACCGCACAGCTCACGCAGCTTTCGAGGGACAACCCCGACGCCTATCTCATCTGGGCGATTCCGCCGGGTGCGGACGTTGCTCAGAAGAATCTCGTCGATCTCGGACTGGACGGCGTCGTCTACCAGAGCCACGGCGTGGCCAACGCAACCTTCTTGGAGCTGGGAGGCAACGCCATCGAGGGGACCTACCTGCCGGCCGGCAAGTTGCTGACGGTCGACGACCTGCCGGACAGCGATGCGCAGAAGGAAGTCCTGCTTGCCTACCGCGATAGCTACGAGGAGGAACATGGAGAGGGCAGCGCCAACACGTTCGGCGGACACGCGTACGACGCCATGCTGGTACTCGAGGGAGCAATCGAGCGCGCACTCGACGGTGATGCCGATCCCTCCGACGTCGAGGCCTTCAGGTCGGCCCTCCGCGACGAGATCGAGGCCACGAGCGATCTTGCGGGAACCGGCGGTGTGTTCAGCTACTCTGCCGACGACCACGCAGGACTAGACACGGACGCGGTGGTGATGCTCGAGGTCAGCGGAGGAGACTGGTCGCTGCTCGAGTAGCGGGTGGTGGGGTGGCCACTGCAGGTTGGGCGTCAGGTCAACTTGCGGCGGTCCTCGACGCGATTGAGCTTTCCACCCTCGCTCCGAGGTACCGAGCCGGGGGCTTTCAGCGCCACGCCTGCGGTCACACCGAGCGACTCCTTGAGGCCATGCTTGATTCGGGAGCGCAATCCGGCCAGGAACTCGTCTGCTGCAATGACCTCGTCGTCGAGTGCATCGCCGCCCACTATCTTGAAGACCTCGTCGGTGACCTCAGTCTCGACCCACAACTCGTCGAGTGTGCCTTCGCGCGACACGACCAAACGGTAGTGCGGTGACAGCTCTGCGATGTTGCCCAGTACGAGCTCGACCTCCGTCGGGTAGAGGTTCACACCACGAATGATCAGCATGTCGTCGGTCCGGCCCTTTATGAGCGCCATGCGTCGCAGCGTTCGGCCGCAACGGCAATCCTCGCTGGACAACGACGTGATGTCACCCGTCCAGTAGCGCAGCAGCGGCTGAGCCTGCTTTGTGAGGGTCGTGAGTACGAGAACCCCCTCCTGGCCCTCGGGTACCGGCTCGGCCGTGATCGGATCGAGAATCTCGGGGAAGAAGTGGTCCTCGTTTATGTGACTCCCCGAGCGCTCCTCGACGCATTCGCAGGAGACGCCGGGACCGATGATCTCGCTCAGGCCGTAGATGTTCGATGCCTTGAGGCCGAGACCGGCGTCGACCTCCGAGCGCATCATCTCGGTCCAGGGCTCGGCCCCCAAGATTCCGAGGCTCAACGAGATGTCCAGGGGGGAAACTCCGCGCTCGGCGAACTCCTGAGCAAGCGTGAGACCGTAACTGGGCGTGCAAGAGATCATGTCCGGTTGAAAGTCGGTGATCAGCATGATCTGTCGCTCGGTCATTCCACCCGACACCGGCACGACCGTCATCCCCAATCGCTCGGCGCCGTAATGGAGCCCGAGGCCGCCGGTGAAGAGTCCGTAGCCGTACGCGTTGTGCAGCGTCATTCTTGGTTCCGCTCCCGCCATCGCGAGGCAGCGGGCATTCACCCGAGCGAACAGATCGACGTCGTCGCGCGTGTAGCCGACGACGGTCGGCTTCCCGGTGGTTCCGGACGATGCATGAATCCGGCTGATCCGCCCGCGCTCCTGACCGAAGAGGCCGAACGGGTAGTTGTCTCGGAGATCCTGTTTGCGCGTGATTGGAAGTTTGGTGATGTCGTCGATAGTGGAGATATCGGCAAGCTTCACGCCGGCCTCGTCGAACTTACTGCGGTAGAAGTCGACTCGTTCGTAAACGCTAGCTGAACGAGCCGCGAGGCGCTTGGACTGCAGGTTCCTCAAGTCGGCGGCCCTCATGGACTCGAACTCGGCTTCGAAGATCACGGCGCCCCCCTCTGGCTCATCTCCTGACATTCTGACTCGCTGAGCGACTCTATGGGTCATGAGAACGATCTGCCGGTGGACGTCGAGCCGGATACGACAGAATAGCTACACGAGATTCCCGAACCTCCGGACCCGGGCGAATTAGTCGCCGATCACCTTGATCACCAGGCGTTTGTTGCGTTGTCCGTCGAACTCGACGTAGAAGATCGCCTGCCACGGCCCTAGGTCCAGCTTGCCCTCGGTGATCGGCACGATGACCTGATGATGCATGAGCAGGTTCTTGAGGTGCGCGTCGCCGTTGTCCTCGCCCCCTCGGTGGTGCCGGTAGTCGCCGGGATCGGGCAGCAGTTGCTCGGCGGTGTCGTTCGCCGGCGGTTTCCACGAGGGGGGAGCGATCTTGTCGAGCCACTCCAGGGCGTCGGCCTGGATGCCGGGCTCGTCGTCGTTGATCCACACGGCCGCCGTGATGTGCATCGCGGAGACGAGCACCATGCCCTCCCGGACACCGGATTCCTCGACGGCAGCGGCTACATCCTCTGTGATACGCACGAACTCCCGCCGCTCGTTCGTATTGAACGTCCTGTACGCGGTGTGAGATTTCATGCGCCCATGCTCCCACGTCGTGGCAAAGTCGAAGAGTGAAGATCCGCGAGCGAAAAGCGGAAGACGAACAGACTCTGAAGAAATTCGTGGAGCGCCAAGCGTCTAACGAGCAAGGGGTGCGTTCGCCCTGGTGCGCTGAACGAATCTTTCTTGGCCCTCAGATGTCGCACGACGCATGTTTCAGGGTCACGAAAAGCGGCCACATCATTCGAGGGCAATTCAAGCCTCTAGGGCTCAATGATGCGAGACTCAGTATCTGCACGCTTGACCAGACGAGAGGTGGAGACATGGCCATCGGGACCTCGTTGTTTCTCCTCGCCGCCGGGGCGATCCTGAAGTTCGCCGTGGAGACTGAGTTTGCCGGAATCGATATCGAGGTCGTCGGCGTCATCCTCATGGTGATCGGGGGACTGGGGATTCTGCTCTCTTTGTTCATGATGAACCGTAGTCGCACGACACGGGTCGAGCGGCGTTACTACGACGACGGGCCCCCTCGCTAGCCGTTCAGGAGCGTCGTTCGGCGTCCAAGAAGATATCGGGCCGGCGCTGTCGCTTGGCCTCCTTGTAGAGGTTCCAACGCTTCTCGAGGTCGTCGAATCCCGATTGCACTTTCGTCGCGGGCAGCACCACCTGTTCGGTCGAGCCGGTCGCGATGAGGTCGCCGAGCTCGGAGGTCGCCGTGCACTTGCAGACGATCTTGCGTCCTTCGGTCCCGACGTGCTGGGCGATGACCTCGACGCGCATGCCGGGAAGAGCCGAGGCCAGGTGTTTGACTTCGACCGCCGTCCCGAGGCCCTCGTCGGCCTCCTCTAGGAACGGCAGGATGACCTTCCGGCCGGCCTCTTCCATGTGCCGAGCGATCCAATAGGTCGCATAGACGGGATGGATCTTGCCCAGCTCGCTAAAGTCGACGGTCATCTCTTTGGTAATCACGACGCCGAGATGACCCTCGTAACCCTGCGGGATCTCTTTCACTAGGTGCCTCGCCCAACAAACATCTTGGGGCTTCTGGCGGCGAAAAGCCTGCGTCTCGCGGCGTTCTCGGTCGGGCACGTACCTTCGTCGGTACGCACCCTCCGTGCGGTCTTGCGATACTTGCTTTTCACTCGTCAGAACCTCGCAAACGTTATTGGGCGGAGCACTTACTTCCTCGTAAATCTCAGTCGGACACCCGCCCACGACGGGTCCGGATCTGGATGATCAGCCCGGTGGTGCACGCCGCGCGACTCGCGCCTCAACAATGCGGCGCGCGCCACCAAGCGGGCCGCGCGCGCTCCGAAGCGGAGCTCGAGAACCGCACGGTCCGCGGCTAGAGGCAGGCGGGCGAACTCTTCGAGCTCGTCGTGTGCACTTCGCAGTCCCTCGGCGTCGCGTTCGATGCCCAGAAGCGACCAGCTCATATCCTTGAGCCTCTTCCATGCAGCATCCACTCTGATGCTCACCTTCTGGAGCTGAGGAGGTTCGGGCATCGACTTGACGCGTCCCGCGCGCTGCCCCTCGATGGCGCGCGCCGCGCGCCGGCCGAAGACGAGTGCCTCGGCTAGAGAGTTGCCCCCCAGCCGGTTGGCTCCGTGAACGCCGGTGCTCGCACATTCGCCGATGGCGTAGAGACGCGGGATCGACGAGCGGCCGTCGAGGTCAGTCTGCACGCCGCCCACCGAGTAGTGGGCCGCGGGCATCACCGGGAGAAGATCCTTCACCGGATCGAGCCCGAAGGTTCGGCATCCCTTCACCACGGTCGGGAACTCTCGCCGGAGCGCTCGAGGGTCGAGGTGCCGGCAATCGAGCCACGAGTGTCGCGCCGTGATGGCGCGCGCGACGACATCGCGCGGTGCGAGCTCGCCGTCGCTGTGATGCTCGAACAAGAAGCGGCGCCCCTCTGCATCCACGACGTACGCCCCGGCCCCCCTGAGTGCTTCGGTCAACATGAGTCTCTGGTTGCCCTCCCCCACAGCCAGTGCGGTTGGGTGGAACTGCACGAACTCGATATCGGAGAGGCCGGCGCCCACATCCCATCCGAGCGCGATCCCGTCGCCGGTAGCCCCCGCGGGATTGGTGGTCGACTGATACAGCGCACCAAGTCCACCGGTGGCGAGCACGGTCGAGGTGGCCTGCACCTCGATGAGCCCTTCCTGAGTGAGCACCCAGCCGCCCACGCACCGACCCTCGGACACCGCGAGCTGAACGCACGCCCCCTCGACACGCGTGACCCGCGGAGAGGCATGCCGGCGCAGAGTCCTCATGATCGCGGCACCCGTTGCGTCACTCGAATGAGCCGAGCGCGCGACGCTCTGGCCACCTTCCCGAGCGAGGTGCAACTCGCTCCCGGGCTCTCCCAAACGATCGAAGTCGCAGCCGAGCTCGACCAGCTCCAGCACACACTCCGGCGCCTCGCTGCACAGAAGGGCGACCGCCGACGCGTCCGCGTGGCCCGCAGCAACGCGTACCGTGTCCTGGGCGTGAAGCTCGGGGGAATCCTCGGGCCCGAGAGCCGCGGCCACTCCGCCCTGCGCCCACGGAGACGACCCCCGACCCTTGTGGCCCTTGTCGACCACCACGACCTCGGTCTCCTCCGGAAGGTGCAGCGATGCAAACAGTCCGGCCGCGCCCGCGCCCACGATGAGAACGTCGGTGCCGATGCGGTCCATTACCCGCCCTCGAACTTCGGAGCCCGTTTGCCGAGGAAGGCCTGGACGCCCTCGAGATGGTCCCGGGTTCGCCCTGCCTCGGCCTGGAGCTCGCCCTCGAGGTCGAGCTGGGCGTCCAATGAGCTCTCCATCGCGGAGCGAGCCAGGCGTTTGGTCAGCGCGAACGCTCTGGTGGGCCCCGACGCGAGCTCGCCGGCGAAGCTCCTCCACGACTCCTCGAACTCGTCGACGGGAGCCACCCTGGTGACGAGATTGAGCCTCAGAGCCTCGTCCGCCGAGATCGGTTCGCCCAGCGCCGCCAGCTCCCACGCCTTAGCTGCGCCGACCATCTTGGTGAGGAACCAGATCCCGCCCGAGTCGGGAACGAGTCCGACCTTGATGAAGGCGAGAACCAACTTGGCCTTCTCGGAGGCGATCCGAAAGTCGCAGGCGAGGGCGAGGCTGGCCCCGGCACCCGCAGCGACCCCGTTGACGGCCGCAACGACCGGCTTGGGCGCCGAGGTCACGGCTCGGATCAGGGGGTTGTAACGGTCGACGAGGACGTTACCGAGTGGAGCGGCTTCGCCCCTCTGATAGCCGTCCGCAAGGGCACCGAGGTCCTCGCCCGAACTGAACGCCCGGCCCTCGCCCGTGATGACGATGCAGCGGACGCCGTCGTCACCCGCAGCCTTCTCGACCGCCTGTAAGGCAGCCTGTCCCAGCTCGTCGTCGAATGCGTTGAGCACCTCGGGTCGGTCGAGAATGACGACCGCCGTGCCGTTCGAGACCTCGTATCTGAGGGGCATGCGTTGCAGGGTATTACGAGCCGAAGAAGCTGGCCCTCATCCTTTCCTTCAGGTACCGTTCCGTTCACCACATCGGTCGGCAGACAGGACACGAGTAAGTGCGCAGACTGATTCTGACGATGGCGACCGCTACCGCGGTCGTTGTAACGCTGGTTCCCGTCGCCTCCGCCGCCCCGGGGGTCGGAAGCGTGACTCTCAAAGCCGCGAGGAACAGCATCCAGTTCGGCCAGTGGGTCCGCATCGAAGGCCGGGCCGAGCCCGCCGTCGACGGCGAGCTCGTCACCATCATCGATCGCGAAGACGGGCCGATCGCCCGAACGAGAACCGACGAGGACGGTCGCTACGGGATCTGGCTCCAGCCGAAGGAGAACTTGAGGATCCGGGCGCGGGCGACGACCGCCAAGAGCACGTTCGTGCCCATCAAGGTCGCCACCATCGTGAAAGTCAGCCTGAGCAAGGTGAACCTGTTCGGGCGCGCCAAGACGTCGGGGTCGGTCAAGCCGGCCCAGCCCGGCAGGAAGGCGGTCGTCCGCCTCTACCGCAACGGCAAACTCGCGCAGCGAAAGAAGGTCAGGCTCCGCAACGGCCGCCGGTTCAGGGCCGGTTTCGATATCCGCAAACCGGGATCCTTCAAGGCCAAGGTCGCCTTCGGAGCCGAGGGCCTCAAGCCGGGTTCCGACGCAACCCGCAGGCGCCGGACCAGCCTTCCCGCACTGTCGCTGGGCTCGAGGGGGGCCTACGTCAAGCGGCTCGAGAAGCGACTGATCCAGCTCGGCTACATCATTCCACTAGCCAACCGGAGCTTCGACGTGTCCACTCGCGACGCGATGTATGCCTTCAACAAGATCCAGCGCCGGGCTCGGACGGGCAATGTCACGGAATCGACCTGGCGCGCACTGGCGAATCCCAAGAGGCCAAAACCGCGCGTCAGGTCGCCCCGCAAGCACATCGAAATCGACCAAACGCGGCAGGTTGTCATGTGGATTCGCAGGGGCAAGGTGAAGTGGATCCTGCACACCTCGACGGGAGCCGGCGGGGCTACGCGGGACGGGGTCTTCCGGGTGCAGCGCGAGATCCACGGTTATTCACCGGGGAGGCTGTACTACCCGAGCTACTTCGACGGCCTGCGCGCCATCCACGGATGGCCCGAGGTGCCCAACTATCCGGCGAGTCATGGATGCGCGCGCGTCCCGATGTGGGCCGCCGTCTGGGCGAACAACAACTCCCCGATAGGGACGCAAGTGCGGGTCTACCACTGAGCAGTCAAGGGCGGGCAGGCAGTTCGGTCCCAAACCAGCACCCACGGGACGACTGGGGCGGCACTCCAGCTTCGCGCGAAGGCTCAATTCTCGATACGCGACATGTTTTCGTTCTGGCAACCGGTCGGCGGGACTGAGACCAAAAGGTGTCGAGATCGACACCAGCGGGCCCTGCCAGCACGTCACGATCCCGATTCCTGCCGTCGGTGCTGGTTTGATTTGGATCCCGAGCAGCTCGAGCGTGCGGAACGGCGCTAGTCCGAGCGGGGGCGCGGCGTTTCGAGCACGTTCTTGGTGTGTAGCTCGCGCTCGGGGATCGGGATCGGGTAGTCACTGCTGAAGCACGCCGTGCAGAAGGAGTCACTCGGCAGCTCGGTCGCTGCGATCATGCCCTCGATACTGAGGTACGCGAGCGAATCGGCCGAGATATGGTCGCGAACTCCCTCGACGCTCAACTGCGACCCAATCAGCTCGTCCTGATTCGGCATGTCGATGCCGTAGAAGCACGGCCATTTGATCGGGGGCGACGAGATGCGAACATGCACCTCGCGCGCTCCGGCCTCGCGCAGCATGTGCACGATCTGACGAGTCGTGTTGCCCCGCACGATCGAGTCATCGGTGACGACGACTCGCTTGCCCGCGATGACCTCGCGTAGGGGGTTCAGCTTCATTCTGATGCCCTGCTGGCGCATTGCCTGGGTCGGCTGAATGAAGGTTCGGCCGACGTAGCGGTTCTTCACGAAGCCCTCGCCGTAGACGATTCCCGACGTTTGGGCGTAGCCCTGTGCAGAGGGAACGCCAGAGTCCGGCAACGGCATCACCAACTCGGCCGCGGCGGGGCTCTCCTCGGCGAGACGCTGGCCCATGCGGTAGCGCGTGGCGTAGACGTTCTGCCCCATCAACGCGGAGTCGGGCCGGGCGAAATAGACGTGCTCGAACACACACGTCGCGACGCTCGGCGCCGCGAAACGGTCACTCGTGAGGCCGTCTGCGTTGATCGAGACCATCTCGCCCGGTTCCACATCCCGGATGAAACGAGCACCGATGAGATCGAGAGCGCAGGTCTCGGAAGCCAGAACCCACCCACCCGAATCGAACCGGCCGATGCACAGAGGTCGAAAGCCGTAGGGATCGCGCACGCCGAACAGGGTTTGCTCGTCCATGATCGTGAAGGAGAAGGCGCCGGACAATCTCGGCATGATCTCTTTCAATGCCTGACGGGTGTCCCTCTGCCTCTGAGCCCGCGCGATGAACGCGGTCACGATCTCGGTGTCGTTGGACGAGCCCAGACGGGCCCGGTTCGGTGTGGGGTCGCCGCCGGCCTCGTCGAGCTGTCGCTTGAGATCGAGTGTGTTCACCAGATTGCCGTTGTGGGCGAGGGCGACCTGGCCCTCGGGTCCGCTCTTGAAGCTCGGCTGTGCGTTGGCCCAGGTGTTGCGACCGGTCGTCGAGTACCGGCAGTGTCCAATCGACACGTGGCCGCGCAGGCTCTTCAGCGTTGGTTCGTCGAAGACCTGGCTGACGAGACCGAGATCCTTGTAGACCACCATGGAGTCGCCGTTCGAGATCGCAATGCCGGCCGATTCCTGCCCGCGGTGTTGCAGCGCGTAGAGCGCGTAGTAGGTGAGCCTCGCAACGTCCTCGTCGGGGGCGTAGATCCCGACTACGCCGCAGGCGTCTCTAGCTTCTCCTGACATGACTCTCTTCAGCGCTGGAGGTGGTCCGCGAAAGTTGCCGTCCGCATCGATGCTTCAGCAATGGATCTCTAAGCATCATCTACTCCACTCTAGCGGACAGATGGCCGCTCAACCCGCCTTCCCAGACGGATCGTGCCTCCTCGAGACTGGTCGCGAAGACCGAGAAATCGCACATGTCCGCCGCCACCGCTCCGATCACCTCGGCGGCGATCCCGTGGCGACCGGCGAGGGCCAAAACGTCGTCGACCAGGCCCTGGCCGCAGGACACCACGGCGCGCGACGGGCTCTCGGAATAGAGAGTCCGATGAGGTTCGGTGCCTCCGATCTGCACGGAGAAACCGCGGTTCGAGGCGAAGGCGCACTCGGCAAGGGCAACCGCCAGACCGCCGCCCGAAAGATCGTGAGCCGAGTTGAACAACCCGGCGTCCGCACCCGCGATCAGCACCTCGTGAAGGGCTCTCTCGGCCCCCATGTCCAGGTTTGGAGGAGTACCCCCGATCGCGTCGTTGACGATCTTGCCGTACTCGCTGCCGCCGAAGTCGTCGAGCTCGGTCGTGCCCAGCAGGACGATGGCGTCGCCTTCGTCGCGGAACCCGATTCCTACGGCCACCGCGGGGTCGCCGACGATGCCGAGCATGCCGATGACCGGCGTCGGGTAGATGGGGCGGCCGTTGGTCTCGTTGTAGAAGGAGACGTTTCCTCCCGTCACGGGGGTACCGAGGTCCCGGCACGCGTCTCCGATGCCGCGCACGACCTCGGA
The DNA here is from genome assembly GCA_009379915.1 of Actinomycetota bacterium. Classification (GTDB taxonomy): domain Bacteria; phylum Actinomycetota; class CADDZG01; order CADDZG01; family WHSQ01; genus WHSV01. The sequence continues at coordinate 30,040 of WHSV01000005.1, forward strand.
GAACTGCCACATGACGCCGCTTCCCTCCGGGCTACCGAAGTTGAGGCAGTTCGTTATGGCGGCCGGCCGGGCCCCCACGGCCGCGACGTTGCGGGCGGCCTCGGCGACCGCGTGGCGCGCTCCCTCGTAGGGGTCGAGCATGCAGAGTCGGCCCGGGCCGTCGGTCGTGATGGCGACGGCGGTCTCGGTGCCGGGAAGACGGATTACGGCGGCGTCGCCCCCCGGCCCGATCACCGTTCCGAGGAAGATCATGTGGTCGTACTGCTCCCAGACCCAGCGCTTGGACGCGATCTGAGGAGACGCCACCATTTCGTAAAACGTCCGGCCGTAGTGCTCGGGGGCCTCATCGCCGGCGGGGGCCGCGTTGATGCCGGCCATCCAGTGGGGGCGTTCGATCGGCCGCTCGTAGACGGGCCCCTCCTCGGCGAGTGCCAGGCTTGGAACGTCGGCCACGACTGTTTTCCGGTCGACCACTTCGACCCTGCCGGTCTTGGTGATCTCGCCCAGCACGCGCGCCTCGAGGCCCCACTTGGCGCAGACCCCGAGAACGTCTTCGACGTCCTCGGACTCGACCACCGCGAGCATGCGCTCCTGCGACTCGCTGATCATGACCTCGAACGGCTCCATACTCGGCTCGCGCCGGTGCACGTTGTCGAGGTCGATGCGAATTCCGGTCCCACCCTTGGCCGTCATCTCTGAGGTCGGACACGAGATCCCACCGGCTCCGAGGTCCTGGAACGATGCGACGAGCTCGCGCCTGATGAGCTCGAGCGAGCACTCGATGAGCAGCTTCTCGCTGAACGGGTCGCCTACCTGCACCGAGGGTCTCTTGTCGAGAGAGTCCTCGTCGAACTCCGCCGAGGCGAGGACGCTCGCTCCGCCGATGCCGTCTCGCCCGGTGGACGAGCCGAAGAGGATCGCGACCTGGCCCGGCACCTCGGCGCGGCCGTGCATCAGCTTCGTGTCGACGACTCCGAGGCAGGCGACGTTGACGAGTGGGTTGGCTGCGTAGCATTCCTCGAAGACGGTCTCGCCTCCAACGGTCGGGACGCCGATCGAGTTGCCGTAGGACGAGATTCCGTGGACGACCCCGTCGACCAGGTAGCGGGTCCTGGCGTCTTCCAGGGGGCCGAAGCGCAACGGATCCATGAGGGCGATGGGCCTCGCCCCCATCGAGAGGATGTCGCGCACGATGCCCCCGACTCCGGTGGCCGCTCCGTTGAACGGCTCGACGAAGCTCGGGTGATTGTGGGATTCGATCTTCCACGCGACCGCGACACCGTCGGCGACCTCGATGATTCCGGCCCCCTCACCGGGCCCGACGAGAATCCGTTCACCTTCGGTTGGCAGAGTCTCGAGATGGACGCGGCTGGACTTGTAGCTGCAGTGTTCGCTCCACATGACCGAGAACATCGCTAGTTCTGTGTAGCCGGGCTCACGCCCGAGCCGGTCGCAGATCGCCTGAAACTCGTCGTCGGTCAGACCGAGATCGCGGTGCAGTGACTCGGTCTCGCTCATACGCCCGCCGGGCTCGGCTGCATGTGCATCACGTGATCGAGCATCGAGCCGATGATCACGGCCCCGTCCTCCGAGCCGAGCAACGACTCGCATGCCCTCTCTGGGTGCGGCATCAGGCCCAGGACGTTTCCCCGCTCGTTGGAGATTCCGGCCACCCCGTCGAGGGATCCGTTGGGGTTCTTCACGTAGCGCAACACGATCTGGTGGTTCGCGCGCATCCGTGCGACGGTGTCCGGGTCCGCGTACCAGTTGCCCTCGAAGTGGTTGATCGGGATGCGCAACAACTGACCTCGTTCGGCGCGCGCGGTGAAGGGCGTACCGGGCACCTCGACGCGGAGCTCGGTCCACTTGCACAGGAACTTGAGTCCCTCGTTCTTCCTCAGAGCCCCCGGAAGCAAGCCGGCCTCACACAGCACTTGGAAACCGTTGCAGATACCGATTAGCAGCTTGCCCGCGGCCGCGTGCTCGGCGACCGAATGCATGATCGGGCTGAAACGCGCCAGGGCCCCCGTGCGCAGATAGTCGCCGTGAGCGAACCCGCCCGGCAGGACGACGATGTCCACATCCGGAAGCGTATTGTCGTCGTGCCACACGAACTCCGTGCTGGCGCCGAGGCGTTCGAAGGAACGCTCACAGTCGAGCTCGCAGTTCGAACCGGGAAATACGACGATGCCAACCCTTGCGGTCACGATTCCCTCCCTGCGAGGTCCTCTGACTCATCGACGATGCTCAGCGTGTAGGACTCGATGACGGTGTTGGCGAGGAGGCGTTCGCACATCTCGCCGACCTTCGACTCGGCCTCGGTGGCGTCGCTCGCGTCTAGTCCGAACTCGATCAACTTGCCGACGCGCACTCCGGACACGCCCGTGTAGCCGAGTGCGGGCAGTGCCCGCTCGATCGTCAGACCTTGCGGATCCGCGATACCCGACCTCAGGCTGACGTGAACTGTTGCCTTGAAGTTTGTCATCTACCTGCCTTCGAATACGACTTCATGCACTGACGTCTTATCCCCACACCGATAACAGAATCAAAGAGCCCGCAACTATCACCAGCGACAGACAGGCCCCCGCCACGACGACGGCTCCGATCGCACGCACGAGGTCGAGGTGAGCCACGACCTGCATGCCGCGCACGAACAACGACAGCGACCACACGGTTATCAACAGGCCCAGCGCGAGGGAGATGGCGGCCCAGCCGGTTGCGAGTGAGTCCCCCGGCTTGGTGGTCGCAAATATCTCGGGGCCCACGATGATCAAGTCGAGCGGGAGAAGCACGAGCACGGTGAACACCTGAGGAAAAGCCGAAGCTCCCCATACGACGCGCGCATCGCGCCCCGCCAGCGCGCCGCCGAAGGCGCGCGCGACGAGTGGCGCCACGACGCCGAACACGGCTTGACCGAGGATCGCCAGCGCGGCCCCCGTCGTTAGAGCGAAGACCAGTTCCGCGCTCCCGAACTGGGTGGGATCCACGTCCCGGCCCCCGAGGAGCCCACCGATCTTGAGCCAGCCGATCATCAGGGACCCTCCCCCGACGACCGCGAGCACGTACGGGGTAAGCCCCTCGGGAAGGGACTCTCCCGAGCGCGCTCGGCGATGGGCGGCGGATACGGCCGCCTCGAAACCTGCGGCGGGGGCCACGAGAACGCTGCGCAGCGTGCGGCCGAGGGTCGCCGAGGATCGCGCGGGCGGACGCTCTTGGGTTCTCACGCAACGACCTCGTCGAGGAAGGTCATGAAGGGCCGGTCGGCAACCCGCTCGTAGGCCTCGAGATAGCGCTGCGTCGTGGCGTTGACGACCTCCTGGGGCATGTCCGGAGCGGGCGGAGTATGGTCCCATCCCTGCTCGTCGAGCCAGTCGCGCACGTACTGCTTGTCGAAGCTGGGTTGCGGCCGGCCGGGCCTGTACAGGTCCTCGGGCCAGAAGCGGCTCGAGTCCGGCGTGAGGATCTCGTCGATGAGAACGACGTCGTTTCCGATCAGCCCGAACTCGAACTTCGTGTCGGCGATGATGACGCCGCGCGTCGCTGCGAGCCCGGCCGCGCGCGCGTACATGTCCAGCGCGTAGCCGCGCGCGACTCGGTACGCTTCGCTCCCCACGATCTCCGCGGCCCGCTCCTCGGTGATGTTCTCGTCGTGTCCGCTGGTGGCCTTGGTGGCAGGGGTGAGCAGCGGCTCGTCGAGCTCGGACGACTCCACGAGGCCCGAGCGGAGCTTGTGGCCGCAGACCTCTCCGGTCGAGACGTACTCGCGCCACCCCGAACCCGACAGATAACCGCGTACGACGAACTCGACCGGGAGCGGCTCGGCCTTGCGAACGAGCATCGCCCTGCCGCGCAGATCACCCATCCCGACATCCGGCAGGTCTGCGCCCCGGTAGCTGACGAGGTGGTTGGGAACATCCGAGAAGTACTCGAGCCAGTACACGGAGAGTCCCGTCAGCACCATGCCCTTGTTGGGAATGATCTGGGGGAGAACCACGTCGTAGGCCGAGATCCGGTCCGTCGCCACCAGCAGCAGACGGTCGTTGTTCACGTCGAACAACTCTCGAACCTTGCCCGAGCCAACGTGCTTGGTCGCCACTAGCTCGCCACCTCTAGAGATTCTCCAGCCGTTCGAAGACGACGTCCGTGTGCCGCAGGTAGTGCGACTCCTCGAAGCACGCCTCTATCTCCGACGGATCGAGATGCGCGGTGACGTCGGGGTCGCTCTTGAGCAACTCGATGAGCGGGCGTCCTTCGTCCCACGCGGTCATGGCATTGCGTTGCACGAGCGCGTACGCCTCCTCGCGCTGCAGGCTGCCCTTGGCGAGCAACGCGGTGAGCACGCTCTGTGAGTTGACCAATCCGTAGGACTCATCGAGGTTGTGGCGCATGCGTTTGGCGTCGACCACGAGACCATCGATCACCCAGCGCATCTTGGCGAGCATGTAGTCGAGAAGGATGCAGGCGTCGCCGAGCGTGATGCGTTCGACGCTCGAGTGACTGATGTCCCGCTCGTGCCACAGCGCGACGTTCTCGTACCCGGTCATCGCGTAACTGCGGAGCAGTCGAGCGAGGCCACAGATGCGCTCGCTGATGATCGGGTTGCGCTTGTGCGGCATCGCCGAGCTGCCGGTCTGTCCCTCGGCGAACGGCTCGCGCACCTCGCGCACCTCCGTGCGCTGCAGGTGGCGAATCTCCTGGGCGAAGCGTTCGAGCCCGGCCCCCGTGAGCGCGATGGCCGAGAGGAACTCGGCGTGCCGGTCGCGTGCCGTCACCTGGGTCGCGGCCGGCTCGATGGCGAGGCCGAGCCGGTCGCAGACGTAGGACTCGACCTCGGGATCCAGCTGGCTGTAGCTTCCGACCGCCCCGGAGAGCTTGCCCACCGCCGCGGTATCGCGCGCCGTGCGCAGCCGGTCGCGGTCACGGGCCAGCTCGAAGGCCCAGCCGGCGAGCTTGAGCCCGAAGGTCGTCGGCTCGGCGTGCACCCCGTGGGTACGGCCGGCCATCAGAGTGTCGCGGTGCTCGAGCGCCTTCGATTTCAGTGTCTGAGTCAGCCGCCCGACCTCCTCGACGAGGAGGTCTCCCGCGTCCCTCAGCGCCACCGCCGTGGCGGTGTCGAGGACGTCCGACGAGGTCATCCCGTAATGGATGTGGCGGCCCGCCTCGCCGACGTTCGCGCGCACGTTCTCGACGAACGCGACCACGTCGTGCTGGCGCACCGTTTCGAGTTCGGCGATTCGATCGACGTCGAACGCCGCCTTCTGCTTGATCTCGGTGAGGTCCTCGACCGGCACCTCGTCGAGCCGGACCCTGGCCTCGGTGGCGAGGATCTCGATCTCGAGCCAGCGCGCGAACTTGGCCCGCTCGGAGAAGATGCCCGACATCTCCTCTCGGCTGTATCGGGGGATCACAGGGCTCATGATAGAGGCGTGGGGTCCCTTGGCTCTGCGTTTCGGGGCATCGGCGGGGGCAGATCCGGCGGTTTTGACGAGCATTTAGGCTGAGGCCATGGATCGAGGGGAATCCCTCGTCTTCGACCGCGCGGTCGAGTACTACGACAGGACTCGCTCTCTCTCGAGCGCAAGCATGGACAAGCTGATCCCGCTGATTCGCCGGGACGCCGGCGACGGACCCTGCCTCGAGATCGGGGTCGGCACCGGGCGCATCGCCCTTCCCCTTCAGGCGGGCGGCACGGCCATGGTGGGCCTCGATCTGTCGCAGCCGATGATGCGGCGACTGGTGCACAACGCCGGAGGGCGGCTTCCGTTTCCGCTGGTGGCGGCCGACGCCTCTTCGCTCCCCTTCGCCGATGACTCGTTCGCGGCCGCCCTTATAGTCCACGTTCTCCACCTGATTCCCGAGTGGCGACGGGCCCTGGAGGAGCTCGTCCGCGTCGTACGCCCGGCCGGCGCGCTCGTGATCGACATCGGCCGTGAGACGAAGGGTCCGTTTCGTGACCTGCTGGCCCAGTTCGCGGCGGCGGCGAACATCCCCGAGACCCATAGGGGAATCAACGACGCGGGCGAGCTCGATGCTGCGCTGGGCGAGCTGGGGGCCGAGCTCACCCAGACTCACGTCATCGAGGAGGTGCGCCGGGCCGGCTACGACAAAACGATCGAGGCGCTCGAAGCCGGGACCTACTCGATCACCTGGGCGGCCGACGAGGCTGCCAGGCACCGGGCGGGGGCCCACACCCGGCGGTGGGCCGAGGCCCGCTACGGCCCCCTCGACCGGCGCTACGACTACCGCCTGGAGATCGCCCTCCGCACCTACCGCCTCAGCGGATTCTGAGCGCGGGAGCTCCCGCCAAACGGGCACTGAGGCACAAAGAAACCCCTCGGCGGATTCTGAGCGCGCGAGCTCCCGGAAAACGGGTGCTGAGGCACAAAGAAACTGGATTCGCCCGCTCAGTCCACTAGACCCCTCAGGCGCCCTAACCGCTCCTGCAGTTCATCCGGATCGTCCGCAACCAGGGTGACGTGGCCGAGCTTTCTGCCGGGGCGGGGCTCCTTGTCGTAGAGGTGAAGGTGCGCCCCCTCGACTCTGAGAATCTCGTCGGGGTCCGGGAGGGTCCCTATGAGGTTGACCAGCGCGCTGTGGCCGAGCGCCCGGGTCGAGCCGAGAGGGCGGCCCGTGATCGCACGCAGGTGGTTGGCGAACTGCGAGGTAACCGCCCCCTCGATGGTCCAGTGACCCGAGTTGTGCACGCGCGGAGCCATCTCGTTGCCGAGCAGTCGATCGCCGAGCTGAAAGAGCTCGATCGCGAGCACACCGACGTAGTCCAGCTCGGCCATGATCGAACGCGCATACGACTCGGCCGCCGACTGAAGCTCCGGCGCGAGCGCGGGGGCCGGGGCGCGCGCCACCCGCAGGATTCCCCGGTGGTGCAGGTTCTCGACGACCGGATAGACGGCCGCCTCGCCGGCCGCGGAGCGAACCGCCAGCACCGACAGCTCTCGATCGAAGTCGACCAGCGCCTCGACGATGAGATCCTTACCACCGAGCTCGTCCCAGCAGCGATCGAGGTCGGCGCGTGCGCGGACTACGAACTGACCCTTGCCGTCGTAGCCCTCGCGGCGAGTCTTGACCACCGCCGGCAGGCCCACCGAAGCCGCGGCGACCTCAAGCTCCGCCCGCGTCGAAACCGCGACGAACGCGGGAGTGGCCAGACCGAGACGCGTGAACAGCTCCTTCTCGATGAGGCGATCCTGCGCGACGTCGAGGACACCGGGGTGGGGATGAACCGGCGTACGTTCGGCGATTCGCCGCGCGGAGGCGGCCGGGACTCGTTCGAACTCGTAGGTCACGACGTCGCAGTGCTCGGCGATCCAGTCGAGGGCGTCCGGGTCGTCGTAGGCCGCGACGATCAAGCGAGCTAGATCGCGCACACCGCACTCGGGCGATGGATCGACCGCTGCAAACCGTTCGCCGAGCGGGTAGCCGGCGAGCGCCAGCATTCGGGCGAGCTGACCGCCCCCCAGTACTCCTATCAATCCGCGGGCTCGCGCGGGTCGCCGTCCTGGAGAACTCTCTGAGTCTGGGCTGTGACGAACCGCTCGACCGCGCTTCGAACCTCGTCGTGTTTGATGGCGAGGATGCGGGCGGCGAGATGCGCTGCGTTCGTCGCACCCGCGGTGCCGATGGCGAGCGTTCCCACCGGTACTCCGCCCGGCATCTGGACGATCGACAGCAGGGAGTCCAGGCCCTTCAGCGCGCGCGACTGCACGGGCACCCCCAGCACGGGAAGAGGAGTCTTGGAAGCAAGCATGCCGGGCAGGTGTGCAGCACCTCCGGCCCCCGCCACGATCACCTCGATTCCGCGCCCGGCCGCGCCGGACGCGTACTCGAACAACAGATCCGGTGTGCGGTGCGCGCTGACGACCCTGACCTCGTGGGGGACGTCGAGCTCGTCGAGTACGTCGGCGGTCCACTTCATCGTGTCCCAATCGCTGCGGGAGCCCATCACTATTCCCACCAGTGCGGTCACGACGAAACCTCCGCGGCTCTCAGTCCAATGTCGAACCGTTGATGCTTGCCCTCGAAAGTGATCCCGTTCGTTGCCTCGTACGCTCGCTCGCGCGCAGCAACGAAGTCGATTCCGAGTGCGCTCACGGCCAGCACGCGCCCGCCCGCGGTCACCAGACGCTCTCCCTCCACTGCCGTCCCCGCGTGGAACACCACCACGTCATCCCTAGCTTCGACCTCGTCGAGCCCGCTGATCTCGGCACCGGTGTCGTAGCTCCCCGGATAACCCGCGGACGCCAGCACGACGCTGACACAAGACCGAGGTGACCACTCGAGCCGCGATCCCGACAGCTCGCCCGTCGCGGTCGCCAGCAAGACCTCGCCGAAATCGCTGCGCAAGCGGGGCAGGAGGGCCTGGGTTTCCGGATCCCCGAAGCGGGCGTTGAACTCGACCACGCGCGGCCCCCGGCTCGTCAGCGCCAGGCCCGCATAGAGCGCTCCCACGAAGGGCGCGCCGGCGTCGGCGGTGGTCCGCACCATGGGCTCGATGATCTCCGAGAGGATCCGATCGGCGGTCTCGGGTGGGCAAACGGGAACCGGGCTGTAGGAGCCCATGCCCCCGGTGTTGGGACCGGCATCGTCGTCGAACGCCCGCTTGTAATCCTGTGCGACCTCGCATCCAACGACCGCCTCCCCGTCGGTGAAGGCAATCAGCGACGTCTCCTCGCCGTCGAGGAACTCCTCGATGACGACACTCGCTCCGGCATCGCCGAAGACGCGCCGCTCGATCCGGTCGCGTACCGCCTCGACGGCCTCGTCCCGTTCGCTTGCAACGAGGACGCCCTTCCCCGCGGCAAGGCCGTCGGCCTTGACGACGTAAGGGGGGCCGAGCTCGTCCATGAACCCCACCGCCTTGTCTACCTCGTCGAATGCCTGCCAGCGCGCGGTGGGAACGCCGCCTCTGTCCATCAACTCTTTCGCGTACGCCTTCGATCCCTCGATGTGGGCCGCGTTTGCGTTGGGCCCGAACACTTTGAAGCCATCGCGACGGAGCGCGTCTCCCACTCCGGCAACGAGCGGCGCCTCGGGGCCGACCACCACGAGGTCCGCGTTCATCGTGCGAGCGGCTTCGACCGCCGCGGCGGGGGAGCTCGCATCCACGTCGAGCACCTCCGCGATGCGAGCGATGCCCGGATTGCCGGGGGCCGCGAACACGCTTGTAACCGAGGGTGAGCGCGTCAGTGCCCAGGCCAGAGCGCTCTCGCGGCCCCCCGAGCCGATGACGAGAACTCTCACGACACGTCCCTCACGTGAACGATCTCGTCCCGCTCCGGACCCACCGAGGCCCACGAGACCGGTGAGCCGACAAGCTCTTCCACAGCCTCCAGATAGGAGCGCGCCTCCTTCGGCAGATCGTCGAGTGAGCGCGCACCGGTGATGTCGCCGCCCCATCCGGGGAACTCCTCGTATACGGGGGTGCACTTGTTGAAGATCGTCTGGTGTGGCGGAAACTCCTCGTAACGCTCGCCCTCGTACCGATACGCCGTGCACACCTTGATCGACTCGAAGGAACTGAGCACGTCCAGCTTGGTGACGACGAGCTCGGTCAAGGTGTTCAGCCTCGCTGCATAGCGTCCCGCCACCGCATCGAACCAACCACACCGCCGCTTGCGGCCCGTAGTGGTGCCGTACTCTCCACCGGCCTCAACGAGAACCTCGGCGTCGGCCGGGTCTGCCTCGGACGGAAACGGGCCCGAGCCGACGCGCGTGCAATACGACTTGGTGATGCCGATGATGCGTTCGATGTCGCGCGGCCCAACTCCCGCTCCGGCGCACGCGCCCCCCGCAATCGGATTGGAAGATGTCACGAACGGATAGGTGCCGTGATCGAGGTCGAGCATCGTTGCCTGGGCTCCCTCGAACAGCACGTTCTCCCCTTTGTCGAGGGCCCGTTGCACCAGCAGCGCGGTGTCGGTGATGTGTGAGCGCAGCCGCTCCCCGTACTCGATGTACTGCTCCCTGATCTCGGTTTCGTCGACCGGCAGGCGTCCGAAGACGCGCGTGAGCACCAGATTCTTTTCTTTGAGCGCCACCTTGAGCTTGGTCGAGAAGATTTTCTCCTCGAGCAGGTCCTGCATTCTGATGCCGATGCGCGCTGCCTTGTCGGCATACGCCGGACCGATCCCGCGCTTGGTCGTACCCAATCTGTTGCGCCCGAGAAACCTCTCGGTCACTTTGTCGAGCTCGAGGTGGTACGGCATGATGACGTGCGCGTTACCGGAGATCTTCAGACTCGAAGGGTCGATGCCTCGCTGGGTGAGCGCGGTCATCTCATCCAAGAGGACTCCCGGATCGATTACCACTCCGGGTCCGATCACCGGGGTGCAGTGCTCGTAGAGGATGCCGGTGGGTACGAGGTGAAGCGCGTACTTCTCGTCGCCCACGACGATCGTGTGACCCGCGTTGTTGCCACCCTGGTAGCGCACTACGCAATGCGTGTGCTCCGCGAGGAGGTCGGTGACCTTGCCCTTGCCCTCGTCGCCCCACTGGATGCCGACGAGAGCCGTGCCAGACATTGCTTAGTGATCCTTCCTGTAACTCGGCTGAATCATCTAGGTGCCCCGCCCGACAAACAACTTGGGGTTTCTGGCAAACGCCGACGGAGCACTAGCGTTCGATGCGGAACTGGATGCGAACGTGGGTGAGGTACTCAACGATCTTGCCGTTGTCGACGTTGCACGATGTTTCGAGCACATCCATCGCGTGAATGCCACGGATGGTCCTCGACGCCTCGGCCAGGGCCTGTTCCGCGGCGTCCGTCCACGACTCGGCCGACACGCCGACAAGGTCTATGGTCTTGATCACAGCCACCTATGCACCCCTTCCCTCCACTGAGTATCTGGGCAACCACCGGCATCCTAACGGGGCGCTGTTACGACCACGCTGTTTGCGAGCTTGTCGTGCCACGCCTGGCGCTGCGGATCCCACAGAGGCCACAGGAGGTTGATAAGCCCGGGGAGGTAGGCGGCCATCCAGAACACTCCCATGAGCACCCACCGTAGAAACGCTCGACCGGGCCCGATTCGATTGCCGTCGTACTGGTCGACGACGCGGATTCTCATCAAGCGTTTTCCAAGCGTCGCTCCGCTCTCGCCTCCATTCGTCAGGGCGAAGTACGCGGAAAAGAACACGAAGTAGCACAGGGTAAAGGCCACGATCATCGCGGCCGCTCGCGTCGTCGAGTCGATCTCGTTGGCGAACGGATCCAACGACCCGGGCACCATCGCCGCGTCGATGATGGTCAGAACGAGAATCGTAGGCCCCCACGTCACGAACGCGTCGATGAGGGCGGCACACAAGCGCTGCCACCAGGCAGCGAAGACGACGGGTGTCCCCGCCGCCCACGCCGGCGCCGGTTTCGGCTTCGCGGGGATCGGGGCGTAGGGCATCGGAGGATACTGCTGGGGAGCAGCGGATCCAGGTGGTCCGGGCTGCGGCCACTGAGGGGCAGCCTGTGCCGGTGAGGGTCCGGGCTGCGGCCACTGAGGGGCAGCCTGTGCCGGTGAGGGTCCGGGCCACGGCGGAGAGGGCGAAGGCACCGGTGGAGGTGGAGGTGCCTCCCCGTGGCCGTAGGTGTATCCACGCGCCGCGCTGGAGGCCGGAGCCCTGCCGGGCGGCGGAGGGGGTGGCGTTTGCGCAGCCCGCTGCTCGGTCGCCGGCACCGGTATCGGGATGACCGGCGGACCGTAGGGGTGATAGTCCCAGCTATCGCTCCGGACGTTCCAGTAGATCCAATGACCGTCCGCGCGCCGCATCCACCACGCTCCGGCTCGATAAATGGGTTCGTCCACAGCCTCACCTGTCGCAGGGATAGCTCCGCCGCGCCGGCGGCGAGATCAGTCCCATCGTCGCATATGGTCGCCCCCTTCAGATGAGCGATCGTCTCGACGATCGCGGGCATTACCCGACGGCGGCGCTCCCGCGCCGGCGTGAGCGGAGACGCCCCGAAGAGGCGCCGGAGCGTGAGGGAAACATCATGAGAGCCGACACGACGACCAGAAGCCGGTCGACGGGACCTGAACTCGTCATCGGGCTGAGCGGAGTCATCCTCTTCGTGCTCTCGTTCGTGCCCTGGTGGGGCTCGATCACCACGAGCTCGCTTAGGCTCGGAGAGAGCGGTCTGCTGCCGTCGGCGACCAGTAGCTTCAACGCCTACTTCGGATACGGGTGGACGCTGGAACTTGCGATCGTTCTGGGAGCGGTGGCCAGCGGCCTCGTCCTGGGTCGAGGGCTTTCGAAGGTTCGCCTTCCTCGCTGGCTCTACTTTTGGATTGGCCTCGCCATGACCGTCTTGGCTCTGGCGTCGGTCGTTCGAGGTCCCGGCGCCAGCGGATTCGAGGGCGTGGCAGGAATCGAGGTGACTCGGGGGCCCTTGGTCTTCGCGGCGGTTGTCCCGAGTGCACTCATCGCTTTGGCGGGAATCGGATTCGCCCGCAGTCAGCATAGGAAGAGAAGGAGAAGGTAGCGGTACCCCTGGTTCGGTCGGTCGGGGATGCCTATAGTGCGAGCAGTACCGACTCGGCCAAAAAGGATGGGATGGACATCAAGAGACTGACACGCGGCGAACTCTCTGCGGGCGGCGCGGCGATCCTGCTGATGATCGTCTCGGTCATCCCCCTCTGGGGGACCGTGTCTCTGGGCGATGGAGAAGGTGGCTTCGACGGCCAATCAGAGCTGGGCTCTGACAACTCATTCAGCCTCTGGGAAGAGGGGGTCTTTGGCCTCTTGCCGCGACTCGCGGTGCTCATCGGGCTTGCCACCCTCGTCCTCATCCTGGTCCGTGCGGCTGGCGCAACTTGGGCAATCCCCTCGGTTGTCTATCTCGCGCTCGGAGTCTCGGCCACTCTGTTGATGCTCATGGGCCTCGCTGTCGGGCCAGCCGTTGAGGGGATGGCGGTCCTTCCTTTCCAGATCGAGGTAACGCGCGGCCCCCTCTTGTATGCGGGCGCCGTCCTTTGTGCCGTGATTCTCTTCGGCGGCTGGTTGCACCTGAGGAGCGAGGATACGGACGACTTCGGCAACAGAAGTGCGGCGCCACCGCCGATGTAGACAGCGGCCGGCGAAGTTTGCGCGCCGGGAATGATTTGCGATGATTTGAGTATCCGACCGAGGTCTCTACGGGGGCCGGGAGGGGAGACAACGAAGATGGACGAGAACCTGTTTCAACTGGTGACCGTGGGCCTTCTCGGGGTCACGCTGCTCGTGCTGCTCGTGACACTGCTGACGCTCAACAAAGTCAACAAGAGACTGGACGAGGGCGGCGGTGCACCGGCGGAATCCTCGCACTTCCGGGCCGAGGAACGTCACGAAGAGCCCGCTCCGAGCCAGGCGGCGGTGCCGGCCGAGACGAGCGCCCCCGAGCCCGTCGCGCAACAGGCCGAGCCGGAGGTGGACGGGGAGCCCGCGCGGGCAGAGGAGCCCCAACCGGTCGCAGCAGCCGAGACGCCGGCGCAGGCCCAGGCGGCCACGGGCTTCGAAGACGCCCCCGAGGAGCAGCCCTTCGAGCGAGATGGACGTTGGTGGTTCAAACGCGGAGACGAACTGCTGGTCTACGACGAGCAGAGCGGTCAATGGGAACCCGCCCCCGCGGCGCCTGCTGCGCCGAGTCCCGCACCCCCCGCCGCGCCCCAGGTGGAGTCCTGGCAGCAGAGTGGCGTTTCACCACCAGCGGGCGAGCAGGCCGCTCAACCGGCCCAGGAGCCGGGGAGCTTCTGGAAGTGTCCGTCGTGCGGCGCGGTCAACGGATCCACGGCCACATCCTGTCGGATGTGCTTCACCCCCAAACCGTAGGACGGCTCAGCCCCGGCTGAGGGACCTCAGGCGTCGACCCCCGGGAAGCCGGGGGTCGCGCCCCAGGGCGGTCGCCACCAAGAGCCCGATCCAGATAAGCGCGCCGAGGGCGAAGATGACCCGCGTCCCGATCGGCCCCGCCAGCGATCCGCCATAGATCGTTACCGGCCACAAGAACCCGAACGCGACCGCCTGCAACCCATGGAACCGGACGCGTCGATCGCGACCGAGCGAATACGCCAGCAGACCGGTGAGCGGTGGAAGAAGGTAGGCAAGGGCGGCCATCGAGACAAAACCCTAATCGGGTAATCATTGAAGTCGTGGCCAACCGACTTGCATCCGAGAACAGTCCCTATCTTCTGCAGCACAAAGACAACCCCGTGGATTGGTACCCGTGGGGAGACGATGCCTTCGAAGAGGCACGGAGACGAGACGTGCCCGTGTTGCTTTCGATCGGGTACGCGGCATGTCACTGGTGTCACGTGATGGAGCACGAATCGTTCGAAGACGACGCAACGGCCCGGCTAATGAACGAGAGTTTCGTCTCGATCAAGGTGGACCGAGAGGAACGGCCCGACGTCGACTCCGTCTACATGGACGCGGTGCAGGCGATGACGGGCCAGGGCGGTTGGCCGATGACCGTCTTTCTGACTCCGGCGCGAGTGCCGTTCTACGGAGGCACGTATTTTCCTCCGGAGCCCCGCCATGGAATGCCATCCTTCCGGCAGTTGCTCGGAGCGATCACCGAGACGTGGGCCACTCGCCGTGATGAAGTCGAGGACCAAGGAAGCAAGCTGATCGAGCACATCGGGCAGGTAGGCAGTCTCGCGCCTGCCGAGGACGACATCACTGCCGACGTGCTCGACGAAGCTCTGCGAGGGTTCTCGGGCAGCTTCGATTCACAGTTCGGGGGGTTTGGCGGAGCGCCGAAGTTTCCCCAACCGATGAACGTCGACTTCCTGCTTCGTCTCGCGCGGCGGGGCAACGACGAGGCGGCGAGCATGGCCGTCAAAACGCTCGTCGCAATGAGCTCCGGTGGAATGTTCGACCAACTGGCGGGCGGGTTCGCCCGCTATTCCGTCGACGCAACGTGGATCGTGCCTCACTTCGAAAAGATGCTCTACGACAACGCTCAGCTCCTGCGAACGTACGCTCGGGCCTTCTCCGCGACCGACGTCCTGCGCTTCCGTGAGGTAGCCGAGATGACCGCGCGCTGGATGTTGACGGAGATGCGCGACAAGGCCGGAGGCTTCTATTCGAGCCTCGACGCCGATTCGGAGGGAGTCGAGGGCAAGTTCTACGTTTTCGATACCGACGAGGTGCAGAGTGTGCTTGGTGATGACGCCCGGGTCGCGATCGACCATTTCGGATTCACGCCCGAGGGGAACTTCGAGGGCGTCAACATCCCCGTCTTCGCCTCGGAGCCTTCGGAGATCGATGCTCTGCTCAGGGCTCGCACGAAGCTGCTCGAGTACAGAAGCCGGCGGGTGCGTCCAGGTACGGATAAGAAGGTGCTCGCGTCCTGGAACGCGTTGACCTCGGCGGCGCTCGCGGAAGCCGGAACGCTGTTGGACCGTCCCGAGTGGACTCGCGCGGCGGTCGAGACGATGGAGTTCGTCACCTCGACCCTGATCGTGGACGGCCGGCTGATGCGTTCCTACCGGGGCACGGAGTCTGGGGCCGGCCAGGTCAAGCATCTGGGGGTCGCCGAGGATTATGCATTCTATCTCGAGGCCTCTCTCGCGCTCTGGGAGACGACCTTCGAGGACCGCTGGCTCGAGCGCGCGCGCTGGGCGGCCGACCGTGGCATCGAGCTCTTCGAGGACACAGACAAGGGGGGCTTCTTCACCACGGGAACCGATGCCGAAAGCCTCGTGGTGCGCCCCAAGGACCTCTTCGACAACGCGGTGCCGTCGGCGAACTCGACCTTCGCTCTAGAGCTGCAGCGCCTCGCGCTTCTGACCGGAGACCGCTCGTACGAGAATGCTGCATTAAGAGCGATGCAACTGGTACGGGCCGTTGCCGCCCGCTCCCCCCTCGGATTCGGAACCATGCTCGGCGCGTACGAGTTCTATGCAGGCGACACGGTCGAGATCGTCATCGTGGGGACCGACTCGAGCGACCTCGTCGAAGCCGTTCACACGAACTACTGGCCGAGCAAAGTGCTCATCGCTGCCGAACATCCGAGCCCGTCCGACGCGGAGCGTCTTCCGCTGCTAGAGGGTCGCACGGACCTACACGAGGCCACGGCCTTCGTTTGCCGAAGGGGTGTCTGCAAGCTCCCCGTCGGCGACGTGGAATCCATGCTGAAGCAGATCGAGTCCCCGTGACGGACATTCGCGTCAACCGGCGGCTCGTCATCCCATCCAACGAGTTGGAAGAGCGCTTCACGACCTCGTCGGGTCCGGGTGGTCAGCATGCCAACAAGGCGTCGACGCGCGCCGAACTGGCGTGGAACGTAGAGTCTTCATCCGTTCTCGGCCCCCGTCAGCGCGAACGGATAAAATTGCGCCTCGCGAACCGCCTCGACTCCAACGGCGTCCTGCGCGTCTCGAGCGAGAAGCACCGTTCGCAGCTTCGCAACCGCGAGGAAGCCAAGAGGCGACTGGCGGCGCTGATCGACGACGCGCTGAAAGTTGAGCCCGCTCGAGTGAAGACGAAACCGACCAAGGCCGGCAAGGAGCGGCGACTGCAGGAGAAGCGGCGGCGCTCCGAGATCAAGCGGGCCCGGCGCGTGACTCCTGACGACTGACGCGGGCAAAAAGGGGTCGGTGACCGGCTCGCGGCCGGCTGATTCTAGGACCAATACCGGCAACGAAGGAGTTCATTTTGATCCAGGGGGGTTCCCGACGCTCTTCGAGTGTGTTTGCTATCCGGCAATCACTGGGCGGGGGCGGGCTCAAGTTATCCACGCAATCCTGACGAGATCCACCGGGCCGGTGCACTCTCAGGAGATCTGACCCCGCTGAGCGAAGGATTTTCTCCCAAGAAGGCCTGAGCCGACCCGAGCCGCTCGATCTGCGCGTTCACATTCTGGCTGGCGTGGGTCACTGCAGGCAGAATTCGTTGCCCTCAGGATCCTGCATCACGATCCAGAACTCCCCCCGCTCCTCTGTCTCGCGCAACTTGGTCGCGTCGAGAGCGACAAGGCACTCAGAGTTTGCGACGACTCTGGCCCTCGACGACTCCGGATCGTCTCGGTGATCCCCGACATTCAGGTCGAGATGCACTCGGTTCTTGACCGACTTCGGCTCGGGCACGCGCTGAAAGAGTAGCCGTGGTCCGTCGCCCGTGGGATCGACGACCGCGCTCATCGAGTCGAACTGCTCGCGAGGAATACCCTGGTCCTCGGCCCACGCCTCCCACGAGTCCCAACCCTCGGGCGGGTCCTGCTCCTTGTAGCCGAGGGCCTGCGCCCAGAACTCCGCATGCGCCGCGGGTCGGCGCAGTCGAACGTCACTTGGAACGCAACTGCCATGCCTCCTCCTTGCTCAGAACGCGACGGGCACCTCGACGAATGTCTCCTTGCGCCCGAACTCGAGATGGGCGGTTCGCAGACAGGTGAGGCTGTCGATGTGGCGCCACATCCCCTTGTGTTTGCGAAACAACTCGATACCCATGTCACCGATCTCGGAATTCGCGCAGTGTCGCTGCGAGCCGTCGGGATCGTCGTATGTCACCTGCACCATTCGCTCGGGCAGGGCGCGGGCCGCGCCCACGACCTTGAAGTCGTCGTTGCTCGCAGTGAAAGCCCAGGTGGGCATCTCGTAGCGACTCTTGGCGCGCAGCGAGTGCTTCAGGGAGTTGAACTCGATATCACGGCCGTCGTAGCGCAGATAGGCGAAAGTCATCGTCGGGGCAGGAAGGCCAACGAATCGAGCGCGCGCTGCAACCCCTTCGAAGATCGCGTCCGGATGATTCTCGAAGCTGTCGCAATGAGCCCAGGCCCACGACTGCGGGTGTGCCCGTCCCCAGCGGTGAGCCTGACTGCCTCTGACCTGCTCGAAGGACAACTCCTCGCCATCCAACGAGACGGTGCCCGTAAAGGGCACGCTTAGATTGGGCACACACACGGTCGAGACGCGCTGCTCCACGCGCTGGCGCAGGGGCTGAGGGATGTGGTGGAAACAGCGGAGCGAGGGCTCGAGATCGAACGACCACTCCAAGGCGCGTCCCCCCTTATCCTGCACCCGTCCCTCGAGATGACACTCGCTGAGCCATGCGTCACCGATTCGCACGAGCGCTCCTTCGTCACGTTCGCGGCCGAGAACGTCGATCGAGAACCGGCGTTTCGCGGCGAACGTGCGTTTGTTAGAGGGATCGAAATAGAACCCCCACAGTTCGCAAAAGGGCTCGCCGGCGCGCGGCGCCGTGATCGTGTAGCGCATCCACACACCACCACCCGACTCGGGATGGTTGATGGTCGAGTACCAGACCTCCATAAAACCGGGGGTGCTGCGATTCCATCGCATGGTGTTCTCGGTGCCATCGTGCGTAAAAGCAGTCATCAGCTTCTCAGAGTAGACCCTCTTACTCCCCGGGAGCCGCTAACTCGAGTAGCCGATCGGCAACGACGCCCCACGACCAACGGGAGCGCGCGAGCTCTACCGCCTTGGTCTCCATCGCGGCTCTCTCCGCATGAGGTATGGCGAACACAGAGTCGATACACCGAGCAATCCCTTCGAGCGGCTCGTCTGGGTCGTAGGTCAACAAATCCGGAGCCCCGATCGCCTCCTCGACCATCCGCCCGACCTCGCCGATGCCGGAGTGGTCGGGGACGATTGGAAATACGCCACAGGCCGCGGCCTCGGCCGCGACCATGCCGAACGCCTCGGCGAGGATGGAGGGAACGACGAGGACATCGAAGTACGGAAGGACCTGTGAAAGGGCCGCGTGTTCGAGCCGTCCCGGCCATTGAACGATCACTCTTGCTGCACGCGCGAAGTACGGTCCCGTGGCCCTGTCTCCGTCGATGAACTCGAGCAGATGACCGAGTTCCTGGGTGCCATCGCCGCGGACGGCCAATGTCTCGAGCACCTCGGGGTCATTCGTTCTCAGAGCGCTGCCGATCTCATGGAGACCTCTCTCGAAGCCGCCGTAGCCGACGATCGTGACGTTGAGGTTCTCCGTCGTAGTCAGGCCGAGTGATCCGAGCAGGTTGTGCACGCCTTTCGACACGATGAACTTTCCCACATAGCCAACACTCGGGGGGGCCGATGCGTCCCGGTCGGCCGGACGGAAGAGCTCGACGTCACAGCCTGGATTGACGACCTGCGCCCGGCTCTCCCATCCCGGGGCCACCGATGAAGCTTCTGCCACCATGTAATTGCTTCCACCGGCAACCACGCGCGCCGAGCCCAGTCCCGCGCTTGCGAACTCGGCGTATCGTTCTGGTTGTTTCTTGACGGCGTATTCGAGCGCGCTTCCGTGCAGCTTTGCGAGGTACTCGGTGCCCGTGCGCCTGCACGCCTCCCTCGCGATGTAGGGACCCATCACCTCGTGACCGGTGATGATCGCATCGGGTTGGTGCTCCTCGATCGCGGTCACCATCGCCCGTATATTCGCGGACGTGTAGCGTTCGAGCTCTTCGTCGGTAAGGTCGACGAATCGCTTGGCGGTGAATCCCTCGTACTCGTCGTAAACGTAGACGGGAAGGACCTCGCCTATGTTCGGACGCAGGACCCGAAGACGACCGGTTGCATGCTCGTGACTCGTTTGCATTAGCTCGAACCTCGTGTTGTCTGCGTTGAAGCCTCCCGCCGCGTCGACGAAGGCAAACTCGCCGGCGTGTCTTTCCTGGCACATCAACAGGACATCGTGTCCTTCGGATCGCCATATGCGACTGATGTTGACCGTGTAGAGATTCGAGCCCGAGCCCGACAGAAGATACCCGTGCCACAGCAGGATCCTCACTCGTGCACTCCGTTCAGTTACGCTCCGTTTGGATACGTTCCGTTCAAATTCAGGGGCGATTATCCCGCCGCCGGTGCTCGGCTCCGAACGCACCCCCGCCACCCAGGAGTCGGCGCATGCCTAAACTCCATCGATGGTTCTCGACCGAGCGCTGAAAACGACGCTGCGAAACTTCTCGACCTTCTGGCTGATCGTCGCCGTCGTCACCATCCCTCTTAACCTTGCTTGGGCCGCGCTGTTTCAGGATGTGGTCGCCACCCGTGAGATTCACGCGGACATCGAGAGCCTGCCGTCAGGGGACCCGGTTCGCGGAGTCGACCGCCAAGCAATTGAGCTCGCACGCTCCGCACAGCTGATCGTGCTTGCGCTCGAGCTTGCTCTAATTCCCGTTCTTCTGCGCGCTACGAGGAGAGCGATCGAGCGGGACGCTTTGGGCCATGTGCCGACCGCATTTGGAGCCTGGCGGGGCGTGGGCCGCTCGTCGGGGGCCCGGTCATCGGCCCCGTGGAGGCTCTCTGTTGCGCTGGCGATGGCCGGTTTCGCCCTGATCGTGTGGATACTTGCCGCGCTCATCGGGGGTCTCCTGGCGGGCCCGGTGGGTGACTCACTTGCCTGGCTCGTCGTGGGCCTGACCAGGGGCGCTGCGCTCGCGCTCGCGCTGCCGTTCCTGCTGGTCGGCCTCGTGGA
The DNA here is from genome assembly GCA_009379915.1 of Actinomycetota bacterium. Lineage (GTDB taxonomy): Bacteria > Actinomycetota > CADDZG01 > CADDZG01 > WHSQ01 > WHSV01. The sequence goes on from WHSV01000005.1 coordinate 50,452, forward strand.
GGCCCGAACACCGGCCGAGCCGGATATAGGGGGGGATTCGCCCTGAGAAGACCCAACCCGGCATCGAAGGGGGGCAAGTTGGTGCCGTGTCCCGATTTTCGGAGGCCCGCTTGAGCCGCTGGCCCCCCGAGTCAAAGCAAAACCCGGCATCAACGGGGTGAGTTGGTGCCGTGTCTCGGTTTTCGGGCCCGTTCCGGTTTAGCTCACGAACGATCGACGAAAACGCCGATCTGTGTCGGTGAATGGTCGAAAGTATGGGCTCGGCGGCATGAGTCAGCGTCTGGATCGTTTCCTTCGCCCACTATGGTCGGATAGAGCGACCAAATCGGCAAAGAGTTCGGCAGGAACCCAGCCTCAGCGGCAAGACCAAGCCGCTCAGCCCCTAACTCGGCCCCGTTGCTGCCGCCTTTGATTTTCGCCACGGCGGCCGACCAACTGATCGGGAAGAACCAAGCCACGCACACCTCGAAATCGCCGCCCCCCGGCACTCCGATCTCCAACTCTTTGTAGTTTCCTGACCACGAATAGTCGTAACCCTGGCATTATCGAACTGAAACCGGGTACCGAAGGTTTCCAATTAATGCCACACTGCTCGAACGTCGACGACAAGGAGCGCAGGGAAGTGGACAGGTCCACAGTGGCAGGCGCCGAACATCTCGAGGCGTCGGGCGAGACCTGGCGCAGAGTCGCGAAGGTCCACAGGGCTGACGTCGAGCAGGCCAGGGAGCGCAACCGACAATCGCGGCTGCGCTGGGTGCTCGTCATTGGAGTGCTCGTTCTCGCCTACCTCATCAGGAGGGCCGTCGAGAACAACCCTCTGGCCCTCGGCTGGCCTCAGTTCGGGCCCGACACCATGCTCTACCTGCTCCCCGTCGCCATCGTGTTGATGGTCGGCGTCGCGATCAGCGCACCACTCATGATGAACCGCAGCCCCCATGTCCGGTTCAGTCCCGAGGAGATCCCGATCGACTTCTCCGACGTACGGGGCGTGGACACGGTGCTCGAAGAGGTCACGCGCAGCCTTCAGATCTTCCTGACCTATAAGTCGTTCCGGGAGGAGCTCGGGGGCAACCCGCGCAGAGGCATCCTCTTCGAGGGACCTCCCGGGACCGGCAAGACCCACATCGCTAAAGCGATGGCGGCCGAGGCCGGGGTTCCCTTCTTCTTCGTCTCCTCGCCCGCGCTGAGCTCGATGTGGCAGGCCGGCTCGTCGCTGAAGATTCGCAGCTTCTTCAAAGCGGTCAAGAAAGCCGCGCGCAAGGAGGGCGGCGCGATCGGCTTCATCGAAGAGATCGATGCGATCGGCGCGGCGCGGCACGGACTCTATTCCGCGACTGCGTACCAGGGTGGGCGCTGGAACGTGTCTCGAATGATGGGGACGGGTGACAAGGACACTGCCGTCAACGAGATGCTGATCCAGCTTCAGAGTTTCGACACTCCTCCGTTCGGACATCGAATGCGAAACCGTTTCATCGACGCCGCCAACAAGTACCTCCCCAGCCACCGCCAGCTAAAGAAGCGTCAGGCGGACTACGCCAACATCTTGATCATCGCTGCGACTAACCGAGCCGACGTACTCGACCCGGCGCTGATGCGACCGGGTCGCTTCGACCGAACGCTCTACTTCGATCTGCCCTCGAGAAACGGCCGGCGCGACCTGCTCGACTACTTCCTCGCCCGCCGCGCTCACGAGGAGGATATGGACCGGGAGGAACTGCGGGAAGAACTCGCGGCGATGACTCTCGGATACAGCCCCGCAATGCTCGAACACATCCTCGACGAGGCGCTCATGTGGGCGATCCGCGAGAGTCGCAGGGAACTCAACTGGCGCGACGTTCAGCGAGCGCGCCTATCGGAGGAGATCGGGCTCGCCCAACCGGTTGCCTACACGGACCGCGAGCGCGACCTAATTGCAACTCACGAAGCCGGGCATGCGGTGTCCGCTTACCTGTTCGCGAGTGACTGGCGCAAGCTCGAGGTGCTGTCGATCATCAAACGCCGACAAGCACTGGGCCTACTCGCTCACTCCGATACCGAGGAGCGGTTCACCAAGACCAAGTCCGAGCTCGAATCAACCATCCGCATCGCTCTGGGAGGGATGTGCGCAGAGGAACTGTTCTTCGGCGAGCACGGGACCGGGCCATCGAGCGATCTCCTTGCCGCCACCAGCCTGGGAGCTCAGATGATCGGCTCGTTCGGTATGGGTCGGTCACTCGTTTCCTACGAGGCCGTGAGCAACGGACCGCATAGTTCTCCCAACATCGTGGCGAAGGTGCTCAGTAACGAGGACACCAAGCGCGAGGTCGAGGACATGCTCGTGGATCAGAAGAACCAGGTCCGCTACAAGTTCGAGCACAACAGGGACCTCATCGAAGCGCTACGTGACGCCCTGCTCGAGAAAGAGGAGCTGCTCGGCGACGACATCCGAGCGGTGATCGAGAAGACCCTGGCGGAACGCAACTAGGTTCGGGCCGCTCCAAGAGCACAGGCAACTAGGCTGGATGGGCTCTGCTCACGCGCACGGAGAACAAGCAATGAACGGTTACGAGGTTCTCGAACACACGGCGGATGTCGGCCTCCGCGCTCACGCTCCAGATGTCACGTCGCTGTTCGAACAGGCAACGCGCGGGCTGTGCGAGATCGCGGGCATCTGGCAGGACGGGTCGGGAACGCCGGTGGAGATCGACGTCGCAGCGCGCGACCGCGAAGGCCTGGTGGTGGACTGGCTCAACGAGGTGCTCTACCTCCACGACTCGCAAAACGTAGCGGTCTGCTCGGTCGAGGTGGATGAGGTTTCAGAGGAACGAGCTCGCGGCCGCATCACGGTTCGACCACTGAGCGAGGGGGCCGAGACCGCCATCCAGGTGAAAGCGGTCACCTACCACCAGCTTGCGGTGCGCGACACCCCCTCGGGATGGAGCGCGACGGTGTTCTTCGACGTCTGACCGGGTAGGCAAGGTTCATGAGCAAGACGCGACGCATCGACGAATACGAGTGGGAGCTCCCAATCGGTTTCGTCGACGGCATGAGAGTTCCCGGCCGTGTGTTCGCATCGCGCGAATTGTTCGACAAAGCGCTCGCTGACCGGGCCGCCGAGCAGGTAGCGAACGTCGCCACGCTTCCGGGCATCGTCGGGGCGAGCTTCGCGATGCCGGATATCCACTGGGGTTATGGCTTTCCGATCGGCGGCGTCGCCGCCACCGACCCGGCCTCGGACGGCGTTCTCTCGCCGGGAGGCGTCGGGTTCGACATTGGTTGCGGAGTGCGCCTCGTGCGCACCGACCTGACGCAGGCCGACCTTGACGATTCCCTGAGAGAGCTCGTCCACGCGCTCGGGAATCAGGTTCCTCGCGGGGTGGGAGGTCGTGGCCGGTTGCCGATCCAAGGGTCGGACATCGACCGGGTCCTGACCGAGGGTGTCGCCTACGCGATCGAACGCGGAGCGGGCTGGTCCGAGGACGGTCAATCCTGTGAGGACCTTGGGACCTTGCCGGATGCGGACGCGTCACAGGTGTCGGAGCGCGCCAAGGAGCGGGGGCGAGGACAGCTCGGCAGCCTGGGAGCGGGCAATCATTTTCTGGAGATCCAGATCGTCGACGCCATCCGTGAACGGAGCGCGGCCGAGTTGCTCGGGCTGGTCGAGGGGCAGGTCTGCGTGATGATCCATTCCGGTTCGCGCGGAGTGGGCCACCAGACGTGCACCGACTATCTGCGGTCCATCGACCGGCTCGGCAATGCGTTCGGATACGCCCCTCCCGACCGTCAGCTTGCGTGCGTGCCGTTGAACCACGAACTCGCCGAGAGCTACCGGGGAGCCATGAACGCGTGTGGCAACTTTGCCCTGGCCAACCGGCAAGTGCTGATGGACGGGGTCCGAGCGGCGTTCGAGTCTGTCTTCCAGAGCTCGGCTCGAGATCTGGGGATGCAGCTCGTGTACGACGTCAGCCATAACCTCGCGAAGCTCGAGGAGCATTCGATCGATGGAACTCCTCGCCCCGTGTGCGTTCATCGCAAGGGCGCCACACGCGCCTTCGGGCCGTCACATCCCGATCTACCTGAACGGTTTCGATCAACGGGTCAGCCGGTTCTGATTCCCGGCTCGATGGGGACGTCCTCATTCGTTCTAACCGGAACCGACGCGGCTGCCACGAAGTCTTTCTCCTCTACCTGTCACGGAGCTGGACGCGCGATGTCACGAACCAAAGCGAAGAAGCAGATGAGCGGACAAGAGCTCCGCAAGCAGCTCGAGTCGGCCGGTATTGCGCTCGCTCGAACCAGGTGGAAGCTGCTGAGCGAAGAGGCCCCCTACGCGTACAAGGACGCGGAGGATGTCGTCGCGGCGTGTGAGGGTGCCGGGCTGAGTCGCGTGGTCGCACGTCTAAGACCGGTGGGCGTGGTCAAGGGCTAGGCGGACCGCTGCGTAAATACACGGGTCCTCGGTGACCGCTTCCTCTAGGTCGCGCAGGCGAAAACCCAAAGGCGCATCTGCGGGGGCAAAGTTAGGACAGCCCGGCGTGTTCTTGCCGCTGAGGCTCCGTTTCGGCCGAACCTTCCGCCGATTTGGTCGCTTAAGCGACCATCGTGCGCGAAGGAACGAGCCCAACGCAGATTCAGGCTGCCGAGGTCATACTTTCGACCATTTACCGACACAGATCGTCGTTTTTCGTCGATAGTCCGCGATCCAAGCCGAAGCGGGCCCGAAAACCGAGGCACGGCACAACTCACCCCCGTTGATGCCGGTTTGCCTTTGACTCAGCAACCGAACGGCTCGGAGCGGGCCCCGAAGACACGACACGGCACGGCACTAACTCTCACCCTCGTCGATGCCGGTTTTTGACTTTGAACCATTAGGTCCCCAGAAAGAGATCGTCCTCGAGATCTTTGGTCTCGACGGTGGAGGTCACCAGCGTGTAGTCCTCCCAGGGATAGACCTTCCTGATGACATCGTCCGGGATGGCGAACCACCAAGAGTCGGGATCGATCTGAGTCGCATGAGCGAGCAATGCCTTTGTCCGCAGCTCCACGTAGTCGCCGACGTCGACGCGCGCGTTGATCTCTGGGTCGCGAAACCCACTCTCTTCCCACTGCTCGAGCCATCCCTGATAAGGGCTCTCCTTGCCCTCGTCGAGCATGGCCTGGTGCAAGGCTTCCATGCGACTCTTGTTGAAAGTCGCGAAGAAGTACAGCTTGGATGGTTGCCACGGTTCACCGCGCTCGGGATGCAGCTCCGGGTCACCGGCCTCCTTGAACGCCTGTGTCCCCCACTCGTGCACGCGCACATGGTCGGGGTGTTCGTAGCCGCGTGACTCGTCGTAGCACAGCACGACCTCGGGCCGTTCCTTGCGGATGATTTCGACGAGGCGGCCGACGGCTTCGTTCGGATCCGCGTTCGTGAAGGCCTCGGGATCAGAGTTCGATGGACGACCCGGCATGCCCGAGTCGCGGTACCCAAGCATGTAGATCTCGGCAACGCCGAGCATGTCGCATGCGGTCTGAAGCTCCGCCTTCCTTATCTCGTCTATGCGATCGAGTATTCCCGGCTTGTCCATCCGCGGGTTGAGGATCTCCCCCTCCTCACCACCGGTGGCGCATACCAGCGCCACGCGCACACCCTCGTCCGCGTAGAGCGCCATGGTCCCCGCGCCTTTGGAGGACTCGTCATCCGGATGGGCGTGGATCGCGAGCAAGCAACGCTGTTTCTCAGACATCCAAGTAGGCTACCCGGGTGTCGCCCCAACCCCTGCAACGAGACTTCTTCGATCGTGCGCGCGCGGTCGCCGTCGCCGTCATGATCGCCGCGGGCGTGGCCATAATGATCGGGTCGTTCCTCGAGTGGGTATCGCTCTCCGACGTCCCGGATCGAGTCGAGGATGCCGACTTCGGGGCCGGGGAAGACTTCGAAGACGAGCAACAGAGGACCGAGCCCGTGTCGGGGACTGAGACGCCGTACGGAATCAACGCCCTGGTCGCCGGCGCCGTTTTGATTGGTGCCGCGCTGGTGCTACTCGGCCGGCGACGGGGGAAATGGGCCTGGCTGGGCTTCCTCGCTGCCGTGATTGCCGGGGGGCTCACGATCACGGCGTATCGAGGCATCGCCGACACCTCGTCGCCGCTGCATCAGGAACTGGACCTTGTGGGCAGAGCGCGGCCGGGTTTTGGGCTCACACTCGTGGCGGCGGGAGCCATCGCAGGTCTGGTTGCCGCGGTAGGAGGCGTGATCGCCACGCCGTACAGAGAACCCGAAGAGGAAGGGCTCAGTCCCGAGTCCTAGAGAC
>WHSV01000005.1:56799-70066 GCA_009379915.1 Actinomycetota bacterium
CGGGTCAGGTGAGCATTCACCGCGTTGACGTAGACGCGCTGGTACCTGCGGAGCTTGCTACCGACATTCCCCGGCCCCGAGTAGTACGCCGCGAGCGCCTGATCCTTGGTCGGCATGATGGACAACAAGTAGCGCATATAGGACACGCCCATCCTGATGTTGTCGTGCGCCTTGCGTACGTTGAGCGATGTGCCACCAAGAAGGACCTTGTTAATCCATCGGGCAGTGCCGGGCATGACCTGCATCACTCCGATGGCTCCGGCACTCGACACGACGTCCTGTTGCCAGCCGCTCTCCTGATACGCCATGGCTTTGATCAGCGAGGGGTTCACCCCGTTTGCGACTGCTTCCTGCTCCAAGAGGTAGCCGACCTCGGTCGCGCTCACGGGGCCCGGCGCGCTCGTGCTGGAGCCACCGTCCGCGGGAACCGACAGCGATGTCCCGGCGACGATGAAGTTGGGGTTCGAGATCCCGTTGGCGCGGGCGAGCAAGCCGACGCTCACACCGAAACGTCGGGCGATTTCCGAGAGGGTCTCGCCGGCTTGCACCCTGTGGGTTGCCCCGCTGAGCGCAACCGACGCGCTGCCACCGTCTCCGCCGGAGACCTTGATCGTCGTTCCCGCCACGATGAGGTTGGGATTCGAGATCCCATTCGCACGCGCGAGCGCGTCGACCGTGGTTCCGAATCGCTGAGCCAGGTCCCACAGCGTCTCGCCCGACCGAATCGTGTGCGTTGCGCGGACCGACGACCCCGAAGCGCCACCGGCCGGGACCGTCAGTCTCGTCCCTGCGACGATCAAGTTCGGATCGTTGAGTCCGTTCGCACGAGCGAGAGCTCTGGTGGTGGTGCCGTAGCGAACGGCGATTTCCGACAGGGTCTCGCCTTTCGACACGACATGGTCGCCCGCGTAGGCGACCGCGCATTGCCCCACCCAGATCGCTGCCGCCGTGCCCACGACCACGGGACCGCGCCGTCTCGGACGGGGCCGCAGATGCCTACCTCTGTAGCCCGCGAATCGCATCAATCTACCCCTCGTCCATTCTTGACAGAAGCCACATGAAGCACAATAGACCTCAACAGTGTCAAGCCATGAGCCAGAATTACGAGACTGATATTCGTCAAAGTTAGACGGAGAGTGAGAATTCGAGCCCCTGACGCTACGCAGGGTAAGGGCCTGGTGGGCAAGGCTCCGTCTGAGCGTCCGGCTACTCTCGGGCCAAGAAGGGGGTGCCATCGGATGGACCCCGTAGGGTCCATCAAGAGTGAAAGGTCAAGAGCGAAAGGTCACGGGATTCGAATCACGGAACAGATAGGAGCGGCCTCCCGAAAACCGATCCAGGATCAAGCTCGCCCCGTTGGCGCCGGGTTTTCACTAAAGATCAAGCTCGAGGAGGAGGACTCCGCTCAACACTTGCGGCGTTCGACGATCGTCGGACCGTTCTGGTACCGGGTGAAGAACTCCTCCTCGTCGCCCGAGGGGAAGATGCGGGTCACCTCTATGTCGAAGCCCTCGTAGCCGGTCTGCACGACGACCTCCTCGCCCTTTTTCAGGTCCGGATTGGTGCGACACTCGCGCTTGGGTCTTGTGAAGTTGTAGGGCGCGCCGGTCGCCGACTCGATCTCCCCGTTGACGTTGCCGTAGAAGGTCACGGTTATCGATGTGTCCGTGTACGAGGTGTCGACGTAGATGCCCGCGTCCGAGTCGTTGAGGAACGCGAGGTCGGGGGCCGGCGACGAGATCGTCGCCTCGCGACCCATCGGGTAGCGGCTTATGTAGTAAGAGTGCGCCTGGTACTCGAGGAAGTCATAGCCCCCGAAGTAGATGGCGTTGAAGAACGTGGTGGCGAACTGGCTGATGCCTCCACCGACCTCCTCGACGAACTCGCCGTCGCTAATAGCCGGTGCTCCGACGAACCCGTTCGCCGTCGTGCGCGGTCCGACGAAATCGTTGAGCGAGAAACTCTCGCCCGGTTCGATGACTACGCCGTCGACCATGTCCGCGATCACGTGGATGTTGGTGACGCGCGGTTCGCAGCAGGAATGCAAGGTCGTGAAACTGGACACCTGCTCGGTGATCTTCAGAGCCTTGGCGTCCTTGGTGGTGAAGTCCGCCTCGACCGTATTGCCTTTGAGTTTTCCGGTCCGATTGCGCCTGGAGGCAACCTTCAAGACTTGTCTCGCCGATGTCCTGGGCGCGAATTCGAACCCCTCGACCGAGGGCACCACGTTAACCGACGAACCGGACAGCTGAAAGGTCGCATCCTGCGGCTCGGTCTCGAGTTGCGCCACCCGGTCGCCAAGGCTCCTCTGCAGGGCCGTTGCCCCTACGCGCAGGTCGAGCCGAGTGTCATTGTCCTCCTCGATGACAACGACTCTCGTGGCGGCACCGATCTCTCCGGGAGAGATGGTCAGGATCCCGTTTGGGCGGGTGAGGGTCACGGGTCCGGAAACGAGATCCTCGGCGCTTTCAACAAGTTCGTCGACATCGGCATCGGTGGTGGGAGGTTCCGCCTCCTCCGTCGCCACGGTGATCGTGTCCTCGCCGGGAGCGCGCGTCGCTCCCAGAGCTTTGGATTCGAGCTCGCTCTCGTCGAGCACGAGGCCGGCCTCAGGATACCGAGGGGTAACGTTCGAGCCCTCGAACTCGACACCCCCGGGGAACGGTTGCGTGGACAACTCACCGTCATTGCGTTCGAGCCAGGACCGGAACTCTTCCTCGTCGAAGCTATCGATGGGTTCTTCCGTGATCGTCCCGAAGGTCGAGACCAGGTGATCGGCCAACGCAGCAAACGGATTGCCCTGCCTGCCGCGCTCGAGGACGTTCCCGGCCGTAGACACGACATCGATCCGGTAGCCCATGTCGGTGCCGGATGTGGTGACGCTACCTTGCGTTCCAGCCGAGCCCGCCCCGAGCGCGTCGTCACCGCTCGGCGAAACCTCCAGCTCATCGCCCCCTCGTGCCTCCTGAACTTCCCTCAAAGCGCGCCGGAGTTCCTCGCCGTCCATGCCGCCCACGTCCACGCCGACGACGGTCGTGCCCGGGAGGGCACCGGAGCGCGCGACGCGAAAGATCAGCAGTACGACCGCGCTCAGGGCGAAGAGCGCGACGACGAAAAGGACCGTCAGCCGCGTCGCTCTCGGAAGATCGGTGTACGAACGCACGCCGGGTCCCACGATACCCAGACCTCGCGGAGACGTTGTCAGGCGACGGCGATCATTCGCTCGATGGCCACGCGGGCTCGATCCGCTGTCGCCTTGTCGACCACCACCTCGTCCCGACCCGTCTCGAGACAATTCAGCAGCTTCCCCGGCGTAATCATCTTCATGAATCCACATTCCGCTTTGGGGTTAGCAGGTATGTACTCGGCGACTGGGTTCTCCCTACGAAGCCTGTGCATCATTCCCGTTTCCGTTGCCACGATGAACTCTTTGGCGCTCGAGGTGCGCGCCCGTTCGACCATTCCGCCGGTTCCCAACACGAAGGTTCGATCTGCCGGGAGATCACCGGTCGAGAGCAGATACATGCACTGCGACGAGCATCCACACTCGGGGTGCACGTGCAGCTCGGCATCCGGGTGTCGATCGAGTGTGCGTGAGATATCGGTGGGATCGATCCCGGCGTGGACGTGACATTCGCCCATCCAGACGTGCATCTTTCTTCCCGTGACGCGCTCGACGTGAGCCCCGAGAAACATGTCCGGCCCAAAGAGGATCTCGGCGTCGTGCGGAAGCGACTGTACGACTTTGGCCGCGTTCGCCGACGTTACGCAGTAGTCGGTTTCCGCCTTGACCTCCGCGGTCGTGTTGACGTACATCACTACCGTTGCAGCGGGGTGCTCGGCCTTCCAGGCGCGAAGCTCATCGGCTGTTATCGACGCAGCGAGCGAGCAGCCCGCCTGCTGGTCGGGAATCAGCACGCGCTTGTGCGGCGCGAGAATCTTGGCCGTCTCCGCCATGAAGTGAACGCCGCAAAACACGATGGTGGAGGCATCGGTTTCGGCTGCGATTCGCGACAGCTCGAGCGAGTCGCCGACGAAGTCCGCGATGTCCTGAATCGCGGGAACTTGATAGTTGTGCGCCACGATCACCGCATCTTGCTCGGCGGTAAGCCGCCGAACCTCAGACGCCCAGATTTCATCGACGCCCGTTCGAAGTGCTTCAGCCGACAGTGCCATCCCTACTCCTCCAACTCCAATGCGAGATCGATTGAGGGGGCCGAATGCGTCAGCGCCCCCACCGAGATCAGGTCCACTCCAGTCATGGCATAGGAACGAACCGTGTCCAGATTGATTCCGCCCGAGACCTCCAGCAGAGCCCGTCCCGCCGCAATACGCACCGCCTCGGAAACCCTATCCGGGGTCATGTTGTCCAGAAGGATGGCCTCGGCGCCCTCTTCGAGTGATTCCTCGAGCTCCTGAAGGCTCGACACCTCGACCTCGATCCGGAGCCCGTGAGGAGCATTAGCCCGCGCCCGCCTCAGCGCCTCGGACACTCCTCCGGCCGCGGCCAGATGATTGTCCTTGATCAAGATGCCGTCGTCCAGCCCGAAACGGTGATTCGATCCGCCTCCGACGACGACGGCGTGCTTCTGCAAGCTCCGCAACCCAGGGGTCGTCTTGCGAGTATCGACAATCCGGGCCCCCGTTCCGTCCACCGCATCGACGTAGGTGCGAGTCATAGTCGCAACCCCACAGAGCCGGGCGAGAAGGTTCAGCGCGGTTCGCTCGGCGGTGAGGATGGGTGCCAGTGGGCCCTCGATGCGAGCGATCACGTCCCCGGCCGCGGCCCGGTCTCCGTCTCCGACGACCTCCTTGAACTCGAGAACTCGCTCGAACCGACTCGAGGTGAGCTCGAAGCAGAGGGCGGCCGCGGTCACCCCCGCGACCACACATGGTTCGCGCGCTTCGATGCGGGCCCGACCCTCTACGTCCGAGGGCACAACCGAGGTAGTCGTGACGTCGCCGCGCCCGATGTCCTCGGCGAGCCAAGCACCGACGAGTTCGCGGAGGTCAGGAGGGGAGATTTCGAATGCAGCCATACTCACCGGCAACCCTAAACGGCCTGAGGTACTTGCCCGACCTCCGACCCCTCTGCTTACCTTGAGTCAGATGACTAGATCGAGACGCCCCGAGGACTGGGGCAGAGACCTCGAGGGAGCACGAGCATCAGAGCGTGCCCTGGCCGGAGCACTTTCCAACCACCCGCGTGTCCATTCGCTTACAGATCACACCGATGCCTTCGATCTTCTGGACTTCTCCTTTTCTTTCGGGAAGGAGCGGGTCTTCATCGATATCAAGGAGAAGCGTCAGCCCTATTCCGTGGGCATCCGTGGCCTGTGGCCGACCGTGGATTCCTCGAATCTCTTCATTCTCGACGAGACCGTCTACCGTCGAATCGTCTGGCAGGGAGGCGGCGGCTATCTGGTCGTCCGTGACCACCCCGAGATGCGCTGGGCGCTCTTCGGGCCATGGGAGTTGACGCTTGGGCCAAGGGTTCGATATCAACGCTGGGGTCAGAGGGGGGAAAGCGGGTTCCTCAAAGGTAAGATTCTATTGAACATCGATGCCGCGGCTCTCGTCACCGAACACTTCTCGGTCGACGACCTCCTTCAAGTCATCGAAGACTCACGCGTGAGAGTGCAGTCGGTCCCAGCCGTCGCCACATCACAGCAATCGATCCCCGTCGTAGGTCGATAGGCAAACGCGAAGTTGTCACGTACCACACCTAATGTGTGTACTCACGCGTAGAATTGATCAAGCGCCAGATCCACCGACCAGCGAGGGAGCAAATCGTGACGCGCCAGAGAAAGCCGACTTCGACATCTTCCTTTGGTGTCGGCAGGCGCGAGAGTCACGACGCCTCCTCCTTCTACGACCGGTTTCCGTTGCCCGAGGTGTCGCCGGCCAGCGAGGTCGCCGCGAATCCGCCTCATTCGGTGGACGTCATCCACTTGGGGGACTCCCGTTCCATGGCCGAGATCGTCGACTCCTCGGTGGCACTGGTGGTGACGTCACCGCCTTACTTCGCGGGCAAGGAGTACGAGGAGGCACTCGGTCAGGGTCACGTGCCCGGTAGCTACGTCGAGTATCTCGAGATGCTCACAGACGTATTCGCCGAATGTCGCCGCAAACTCGAGCCGGGCGGTCGCATCGCCGTCAACGTCGCAAACCTGGGACGCAAACCATTTCGGTCGTTGGCGGCTGACGTGACTTTGATTCTGCAGGATCGATTGGGATTGCTGCTGCGCGGGGAGGTCATCTGGGTCAAGGGTCAGGGCGCCAGCGGCTCCTGTGCGTGGGGATCTTTTCAGAGTGCCGCCAATCCTGTGCTGCGCGATCTGACCGAGAGGATCGTAATCGCTTCAAAGGGTCGCTTCGACCGTGCGCTCTCGCGTCGGGAACGAGCGCGTCGCGACCTTCCGTCCGACGTCTCGATCTTCAAAGACGACTTCATGGAAGCAACGACCGACCTCTGGGACATCCCCCCCGAGACCGCGACGAGGGTCGGCCATCCGGCTCCATTTCCAGTTGAGCTTCCCCAGCGCCTGATCGAGCTGTACACCTACCGAAACGATGTCGTGCTGGATCCGTTCATTGGCTCGGGCTCGACGGCCGTCGCCGCCGTCCGCTCCGACCGCCACTTCATCGGGTACGACACCGACAGAGGTTACGTGGAGCGAGCAAGGACGAGAGTCGAGAAGGAGGCGACAAGACGTCGAGCCAACCCGAAGGCGATCCTCCCGGCTGTACCTCAACCTGCGCCTGAAGAAGAGCCCTATCAATCCCGTGCGGTGCGCGAAGGGCAGCGGGCCAAGGAGATCGCGCTGGCCGTCTTGAAGGATTGCGGATTCACCGACATCGACGAGGATGTCAGGTTCCGGGGTGGCACCGAAGTCAACTTCGTGGCCCGAGACCGCTCAGGTCACAGCTGGTTCTTCGATGTGTCGGGAGCGTTTACGAGCACACGTGCGGGCCTCCGCCGCACCGACACGGTCTGGAAGGCGCTGGGCAAGGCGTCGGTGCTGAAAACCAGTGGAGTAGGCGGCTACCGGCTCCTGCTGCTGACGACCGACCTTCCGCCCAAGAGCAGCATCGGAGGACTCGCTTTGCGGGCGGCGCAGAACCACACCTTCCACGACGCCATCGCGATGCTGTCGCCCGAGGGACAGGAGCGACTGCGTTCTTACGCCGCGGGAGAAAACCGCTCGAGTGCTGCCGAGTTACTGCTTCCGGCGACCGATGAGCCGTGACGTCCCCGTCGTCGGCTGCTTCGCCGTGATCCGAGGCGAAGAGCCATCCATCCTGCTCGCCGAATCGAGCTCCTTGATGGACAGGGTTCTTGCGCTTCAGGTAGTCGCACAACTGCCGGCTTCGACCGTGAAGTCCGAGGCGCGATTGAACGAGATGCGCGCAGCGCTACTCGAGGAGCGTTGGGCGGACGCGGTAGTGGTCTGGATCGAGGAAACTGGGGTGGCGGTGGACGTCTACACGGAGTCTCCGAGAATCTGGACCGAGAGGGAGCTCGACAGCGAGCAGGCCTCGATGGAGATTCGTGTGGCGCCCCTATTCGCCGAACCCTAGGTACTACAGCCTCTCGACGCTATAGCCCGCCGCGTTCAGTTGCGTCATCAGCTCTTGAATGTGCTCGAGGCCCTTCGTCTCGATCTGCAGCGCCACCTCGACGTCGCCCAGATCGGCGCGTACACCTTCTCTGTGATGTTCGACGCCGACGATGTTCGCGCCTAGGTCGGCGAGCAAGCCCAGCAACCGATGGAGCGCTCCCGGCTGATCGGGGATACGCGTTCGGAAGGCGAAGTACCTCCCCGAAGCGGAGAGACCGAAGCGGATAACGCCCAGCAAGAGCAGCGGGTCGATGTTGCCCCCCGACAACACAACGACGACCGGCGGCTTGAGATCGCCGAGGCCGAGCATTCCCGCCGCCACTCCGGCGGCGCCGGCCGGCTCAAGCACGAGCTTCATGCGCTCGGCAGTGAACACTAGGGCTTCTGCGATCTGCTCGTCCGACACCGTTACTACTTCGTCGACAAGGGCCTGGACGTGAGCGAAGGTGCGCTCCCCGGGTGTGTTGCAGGCGATGCCGTCGGCGATCGTCGACATCTCCTCGACGGTGACGGGGTGCCCTCGCGCGAGAGACGCAGGGAATGCAGCCGCGCCCTCGGCCTGAACGGCCACCACTCGGACGTCGCCTCTCAGTGACTTTGCCGCGGCCGCGATCCCAGAGACGAGGCCCCCGCCCCCCGCCGGAACGACGATCGTGTTGACGCCGGGCATCTGCTCGAGGATCTCGAGACCGCACGTCCCCTGGCCGGCGATGATGTGCGGGTGGTCGAACGGATGGACGAAGATCGCTCCCCGGTCGTGCGAGAACCGCATCGCCGCCTCGTAGGCCTCCCCGAAATCCTTACCACTGAGGACCACCTCGGCTCCATAGCGCTTCGTGGCCTCGATTTTCGGAAGTGTTGCGCCCGTCGGCATGAAGACCGTCGATTTGATGTCGTTCAGAGAGGCTGCGAGCGCGGTTCCCTGCGCGTGGTTGCCCGCGGACGCCGCCACGACGCCGCCCTTCGACTGCTCGGGGGACAAGCGGCTGATCCGGTTGTACGCCCCCCGTATCTTGAACGAGCCCGTACGCTGGAGGTTCTCACATTTGATGAAAACTTCACCACCGATGAGATCGGACAAGGCCCGCGACCTGTCGAGCGGAGTACGCACTGCGACGGTGGCCAGCCGCTGCCTCGCATCCTCTATGTCCGCTAAACTCACAAGCTCTGCGGTCCTCACGACTGCATCGTGCCACGCTAAGAGCACGGCCACATACACGCTTCTTTTGCCATGACCTCCACTTGGACGCCCGCATCGTGGTCTGACCGGCCGGCCGCACAGCAGCCGGAATGGCCGAGCGCGGCCGAGTTGAGCGTTGCGCTCGAAGAACTGCGAAAGCTCCCGCCCCTCGTTTTCGCAGGCGAAGCCCGCCGGTTGACCGACTCGCTGGCGAAGGCTGGTCGGGGTGAGGCCTTCGTCCTTCAAGCCGGCGAGTGCGCGGAGGCGTTCGGCGAGTTCTCGGCGGATGACATCCGCGACAAGCTGAAGGTCATCCTTCAGATGGCGGTGGTGCTCACCTATGGGTCGGGCCTGCCCGTGGTGAAGATCGGTCGTATCGCTGGACAGTTCGCCAAGCCGCGTTCGTCGCCAACAGAGAACGCGAACGGACTGAGCCTTCCGTCCTTTCGAGGGCACGCGGTAAACGATGCGATCTTCGACGAGAAGGCGAGGCGCGCCGATGCGCGCCGTCTCGTTCGTGCCTACCACCAGAGTGCAGCCACACTGAACCTGCTGCGCGCCTTCACGAAAGGGGGCTTCGCCGACCTCCGTCAGATCCACGCATGGAACCAGGAGTTCGTCGCAAACTCGTCCCAGGGGCGCCGTTACGAGCAGATCGCGAGTCAGATAGATCGTTCGATGCGCTTCATGGCCGCGTGCGGCGTGGACCTCAGCCGAGATCCGGTACTGCACGAAGTGGACTTCTACACGAGCCACGAGGCGCTGCTTTTGCCCTTCGAGGAGGCGCTCACGCGCAGGGACAGCCTCACGGGCGAGTGGTATGGCTGCAGCGCCCACATGCTCTGGGTGGGCGAGCGCACCCGGCAGCTGAACGGTGCGCATCTCGAGTTCCTGTCGGGAGTTCGCAACCCCGTCGCCTGCAAGCTCGGCCCCAACGCCACGGCCGACGAGGTTGTCGAGATCTGCGAGCGGCTGAATCCAACGCACGAGCCCGGTCGCCTCACCTTCATCACACGCATGGGCGCGGCTCAGGTCGAAGCCAAGTTGCCACCGCTAATTCGCGCCGCGGGTGACTCGGGCTCGGTGGTCACGTGGGTGTGCGACCCGATGCACGGCAACACGCTGACGACCGAATCGGGCCTCAAGACGCGCCGCTTCGGCGACATCCTCACCGAGATCAAGGGTTTCTTCGCCGTTCACAACCAGGAGGGCAGCGTCCCTGGAGGCGTCCACCTCGAGCTGACGAACGAGGACGTGACCGAATGCCTCGGGGGCGGTGGACTCGAGGCGGCCGATCTCGATGATGGTCAACTCGGAAACCGCTACCGGGCGCTCTGCGACCCGCGCCTCAACGCGCAGCAGAGCCTGGAGCTCGCGTTTGAGATCAGCGAGATGCTCCAGCCCTGAGCCTCCTCAGAGCCGCTCCTCAACCCGCAGTACTTCGGACGATGGCCGATGGAGGAGTCTGAGATGACGAAGAGCGTTGAGCTGAGGCGACATACGGCTGCAGATGGCGACGTGCTCACTGCGGAGGGAGTTGAAGCGGCGGTCGGAATTGGAGGGACGCTCACCGCCACGTACGACATCGTCATCTCCTCTGGGGCGCAGCGCGCAACACAGACGATCGCCTGCCTTCTGGCGGGGAGTGGCGGGCGTGTCGGTGGTGGCGTCGAAGTTGACTCACGCTGGCGCAGCGACGTCGAGGAACGGTGGAAAGCAGCCTACGAGGCCGCCGGCGCCGGAGACATCGAATCGTTCAGGAGGGTCGACGCGGATCTCGTCGACCAGGAGTCGAGAACACTGGCCCAGGCCCTGTCCGACTTGTTCGAGCGACTGGCCGAGGGAGGAAGGGCGCTGGTCGTCGGACACTCCCCGATGCACGAAGCGGCCGTTTACGGCCTCACGGGCTCGGCTGTCGACCCGTTGTCCAAAGGAGCTGGAGTTCTGGTGATCCAGGAGAGCGGATCGTACGAAATCCAGCCCCTCGCCTGAATCGCCGTCCCTTCGACGCCCCGTTTTTCTTCGTGCCTGAGTGCCCGTTCGGCGGGAGCTCCCGCGCTCAAAACTTTCTTTGTGCCTGAGTGCCCGTTTGGCGGGAGCTCTCGCGCACAGAATCGGGTTCAGGTTCGGTTTCTTAGGGGGGTGAGGATCTCCTCGTCCTCGGGGAAGCGGCGCTGCTCCTTCTTGGAGAAGACGAGGTCGTCGTCGAAGCTGACCTCGAAGGCCCCCTTGGAGCCGGGGACGAGTTCGATCGCGCTCAGGTGCTCCTGGAACTCGCCGAGGATCGTGTCCGCCAAACTGGCGGCCCTTGGTCCGTAGTTTCAGGCGGTGCAGAACTCGATTCGGACTCTCATGGGCGAGCATCCTATCTAACGACTACCTCGGGTCGCTTGTAATTCTCGCTACCCTGCAGCAGTCTGAAAGACTCGCGTACTAAAGGTGCGCACTCGAGGAGGCGCGCACTCAAGGAGGCATCGTGACCGCAACGCTGATAATCATCGGAGTGATCGCCCTGTTGGCGATCATCGGAGTCGTCTTCTACAACCGATTGGTTCAGCTCCGCAACCGCGTGGAGGCGGGCTGGTCTCAGATCGACGTCCAGCTCAAGCGGCGCTACGACCTGATCCCGAATCTGGTCGAGACCGTGAAGGGCTACGCAGCGCACGAGCGGCAAACGCTCGAGGCCGTGGTGGCCGCCCGTCAGCAGGCGGTGTCGGCCAACGGAGTCGAGGAGCAGGCGCAAGCCGAGAACATGCTCACGGGTGCCCTCCGGCAGCTCTTTGCAGTGGCGGAGGCCTACCCGGACCTCAAAGCGAACCAGAACTTCTTGGCGTTGCAGGAGGAATTGACCGGGACGGAGGGTCGGATCGCATACGCGCGCCAGTTCTACAACGATCAGGTACTCCAGTATGACAACGCGCGTGAACAGTTTCCGAGCAGCATCTTCGCCGGGATGTTCAACTTCGAAGAGGCCAAGTACTTCGAGGTCGAGGAAGTTGCAAGCCGGGATCCGGTGCGGGTCGACTTCGGGCAGGGTGGAGGCGCGCCGCAGCAAGCTCCTACCCAGGCTCCACCCGGGCAACAGCCGCCGCCTCAGTAATTGACGGAGTCCTAGGTCATGTACCAGCGCATCCAATCCAACGTTCGCAAGACGTGGCTACTGATCTTCGTCTTCGTCCTAATAACCGTGGCCATGGGCTTCGTGTTCGGCTACATGACCGATACGGGTCCCATCGGGCCCGGGATCGCCGTGGTGATCGCGGTTGGACTGAGCTGGGGGAGCTACTTCAACTCCGACAAGATCGCCCTGAGAGCCAGCCATGCGGTTGCGGCCGATCCGATGCGCTACAAGCAACTGCACAACGTCGTCGAGGGCATGGCCATCGCATCCGGTATGGCCAAGCCGCGCGTCTATGTCGTCGAGGACGAGGCTCCTAACGCCTTCGCGACAGGTAGAGATCCCGAACACGCCGCAATAGCGGTAACCACGGGGCTGCTTCAGAAGATGGATCGCGACGAGCTCGAGGGTGTCATCGCCCACGAGATGAGTCACATCCAAAACCGAGACATCCTCGTTATGACGATCGCCGTGACGTTGGTCGGGGTCATCGTGCTCTTGGCGGACTGGCTCCTCCGAGCGATGTGGTGGGGGGGCATGTCGCGCAATCGCGACAGCGGCAGCAATCTGGGAGGCATCGTTGCAATCTTCGGCCTGGTATTGATGATCGTGGCGCCGTTGATCGCGCAGCTCATGCACTTCGCCGTGTCGCGCCGAAGGGAGTTCCTTGCCGACGCCGACGCGGTGAACTTCACCCGCAACCCGGCCGGCCTCATCTCTGCGCTCAACACGCTGAAGGACGATCAAACGGTCGTGCGCTACGCGAGCCGGGCCACCGCCCACATGTGGATCGAGGAGCCGAACGCGCTCCAGGCTCAAGGTGGAGGGCCGGGTGTGAAGACGAGGAGATCGGGGGCCTGGCTCAACCGGTTGTTCGCAACGCATCCTCCACTCGACGAGCGCATCGAGGCACTCGAGTCCATGACCTTCGGTTACTCCTCCAGGGCGGATACGACGCCTGCGCCACCCCCTCCACCTGCGCAGGCGTAGACACTACGCGAGGCGGGCTCGGCCGGATCACAGAATGAAACGCGAGGCGGGCTCGGCCGGATCGCAGACGAAACATGTAACTCTTCGATTGACACCCTCCGAACGCGCCGCCAAACTGTGCAACGAGGTGGCCCTTCATGGGCATAAGGCCACTTAACGCGGGTGGGAGGAGAGGTTCGCCATGTCGGAGAGTCTTCCCGACGACGTCTACCAACGTATCGGTGACGAGATCGGTGATCTACTTCAGCAGGCCCACGATTGGGCAGCAAGGACTCGATCGGAGGCCGAGTCGGAGGCCGCACGCGTTACGGAAGAAGCTGCGGCCACGGCCAAGCGGCTCCTGGAGGAAGCCGAGGC
>WHSV01000006.1:0-64397 GCA_009379915.1 Actinomycetota bacterium
GTCAAGAGCATAAGTATGCCTACTTACGCTGACGAGTCGAGCTATGTCTCTCACAGCAAGCCCGGGGCGCTCGTGGAATGCTCGCTCCGAGGAAACCCCCACGAGGAGAAAGGCATGCCGGCACCGACTCGAGCGAAGGCGCGGCACCTGGCTTCGCTCGCGCGCCTCGGCCGCAATCCCGCAGCGACCGTTTACGACAGCCTGGGCGGAGACTTCTTTCTGGCCCCTGCTCCCGGGTGGCTGAACCTCGGTCTGTGGGAGGGCCGGGGGGACGCGTCCGAGGCCCCCGACGCGGTCGTGCGACTGGCGTCGGTACTGGCGGCCGAGCTTCCGGTCGCCCGCGACATCGTCGACGTCGCCAACGGCCTGGGAGCCCAGGATCTCGTGATCCGCTCCGTCGCCCGGCCGCGCAACCTGGTCGCGGTGAACATCACGGAGTCACAACTTCACTCCGGCAGAGCGCGGCTGGAGGAGGCATCCGCAGCTCCTCTCGTCGCCGATGCGACCGCGCTTCCGCTGGCCGACGACAGCGCGGACGGGATCATCAGCATCGAAGCGGCCTTTCACTTCCCCTCTCGGCATAGCTTCTTCGCAGAGGCTCGCCGAGTGCTGAGACCCGGAGGCGTGCTGTCGATGTCCGATGTGTCCGCCGAGCTGACCCGCACGCTTTCTCCGCTGGTGGCTGCCGCAGGGCTGACGAATCTCCGCGTTTGGGGCATCCGGCGGCGCTCGCTGATGACCTCCGCTCAGATCGAGGCAGCCCTCATCTCGGCCGGCTTCGTCAACGTCCGGCTTCATGACGTCAGCCAGCGCGTGTTTCCCCCGGCCATCCGTTTCTTCCGGCAAAGACTGCGAACGGTTCGCGACGAGCCACTCGTCTATCGCTGGGGGTCGAAACTCCTTCTTCGCCAGTGGGAGCTACTCGCGGCACGCGACCAGATGAGGTATCTCCTCGTGAGAGCTCAGGTACCTCCTTAGGAGGGGGCCGGCGGGCGGGGGGCCTGGTCTCCCCCGTCCGCCGGTCTGGGCAGTGGGCGTGGGGCGCACGACCACTGGTTGGGCTCACCTGGTCGTCAGCCGAGGAGGTTGTTCCCCTGAAGGCTCCGAAACTAGTCATATCGGACTAGTCCGCCAAAAACAAGGCCTCATCACCTAAAGGGGAAGGCAATCATCGGGCCGTGCGACTAGTGCCGGTGGCCCCGGAACTCGTCTAGTTGTCGCTGGGCCGCCGGGGTCATCCGCCCCTCGGCGTCGCGCACCAGGAAGATCCCCGACATGCCGAGATCCGAGTGGTTCTGGACGTGGGAGTGATACATCCATGCGCCTGGTCCTACGCGTTCGCCCGCGATGACCTGGAACCCGAGGCGTCCGCGGGCCCGATCGTCTTGTTGTCGATGATCGGAGACGGATCGTTTGGCGAGCGAAGAGAGCCCGACCGAGTGTCTGCCCAGCGATGGCCGTGAAGGTGGAACGTGTGGAACTCGTCCCCGTGCGTAATGACGACGAACTCGGCGTGCTGTCCGAGATTCGCTTCGCACAACGGAGTGTTGGGTGCGCGCTTGAACGCAAAGGTCGTACCGATCATGACCAGCACACACGGCTCCACATCGGGTACCGGGTCGTTGAGAGCGCGCACGATAAGCGCACCGAACATCCCCGCGTAAATCCCTCTGGTGCCGTGCTCACCCATGCGGCAGTGGTCGTGGTAGTGCCAGTAACCGGCGGAGCCGGGTTCGACCGAGTCGTCCTCCCGCAACGATTCCGTGTGCGCCTGCCACATGTACGTCCTGTCCCTCCCCGGCCGGACGCAGCTGCGGGTCAGGCGAGTTCCGTCACTCGCCGCGGTGTAGTCAACGCCATGGGCATGAAACGACGCCCTCTTGGTCGAACGATTCTTCAGAGTGATCGCAATGCACTCTCCCTCGGTCATCTCGATCGTCGGACCGGGAATGGAGGCCTGGCCTCTCTTCAGGCGTACGATGCGGTTTTGGTTGATCCTCTGGCGAAGACCGTGACCTCTCTGTCCACCGAGGCGACATCGCAGGCTTGCCGGGCGGGCTGATTGTCGGTCTGGCCGATGGTCGGCCGGGACCACGCGAGTGCGCCCGCTATGAGGGCCACCACGACGGTCACTACCGGGATCCACGGCCCGAGGAGTTTCCGCAACTTTCACGCGAGTTCTCTCCTTAATCCTGTTCCCCGACCACCTCCCAGGTTCAAGAGCCCGCTCGCGGACGATGCCGAGTTCGAGCGTTAATAAAACCAAGCCTGGCGAGTGAACGCCACGACTCCCAGCGTTGCGATTGGCGCGAAAGCGAGCAAAACCGTCTCGTGCCGCTTTGTATCTCGTCCCGTCCACTCGGCCAGGAACAACACGATCGGAAACATCGACAACAGCATCCGAGGAACGCTCAGGTAGATGCTGCTGGTCATGAGGGATGCGAGCAGCACCCCCATGAACCCCGCGTAGCCCCACTCGCGCTTGACCAGCGCCCACACCACCGACAGCATCCCGAGCGCGACAGCAACGATTTCGACGCGCCATCCGATGACGAAGTTCGTAAGAGCGCCCTCACCGGCGTCGACTCGGGTTGCTCCCCACGTCGCGCGCAGGGCCTCCAGCGGGCCGGAGAGCTCGCGACCCCAACCCAGCCGTTGGTCCGTGAAGAAGTACAGCGGATCCCCCTTGACCTGCCAGAGGTAGGCCGCGAACGCGAGCAGCGGAAGCAGCGCCACGACCCCGGCCGCGAGGCCTCTGCGAAGGGTGGCTCCGCTGAAGTCCCGTTGGCGTACGAACTCCAGCAAGAGACCGACGAGAAGAAAGGCTCCGGCGGCGCGAGCTCCCATCGCGACGGCTGCGCACGCCCCGGACACGAGCCACCGTTGATGCCGCGCGTAGTAGAACGCCGGAATGGCTCCGGCGAGGAACAGGGACTCGCTGTAGGGAGCCACCAGGAAGACCGCCGAGGGGAAGAACAACAAGTAGAGCGAAGCGCGTCGACCCCCGCCTTGCTCCTGCGGTCCGGCCGAGCCCGCCCCGCGGCCTTGCTCCTCCTCGGCCAACCGGTAGAGGTACGCCACGGCAACCACGCTTGCGGCGGTGGACAACACCATTGCGGCGAGAGCGGGGCCGAGGCCCGTCGCCGACAGAGCACGAATCATCAGGGGCCACAAGGGGAAGAAGGCGGTCGCGTGCGGATCACTCCGCTCATCCGTGTAGCCGAACTCGGCGATTTCCAGGAAATGCTGAGCGTCCCAGCGCGTCCACATATCGAGGACGCCGATACCGGATGAGCCATCCGTTGAAGCCAGAAAGGAAGCCGCGAGGTACGCAACTCCCAGATAGACGACGCGCGTGAAGGCGACCAGCTTGAGCGCCTCGAGCCACGCGATCGGTCGCGAGGATGTCCCCGGAAGAGCGCCCCGAGGGCTCTTGCGGTTAGTCCGCGGGGTGGCGATGGCCTCTGCTCTGCACGCGCTCTACTCCGGCGTCCAACGGACCGTGAGCCGCCGGGCGGCGCGCGCCTCGTCGGGTCGCCGAACCGGAGTCGTCACCGGCGCGCCGTGCAGCAACTCGGGATGCTCCTCGGCCTCCCCGGCGATCTGATTCAGGGCGTCGGCGAGACCGTCGATCGTCTCTTTCGACTCCGTCTCGGTCGGCTCCACCATCAGAGCCTCCTCCACCACGAGGGGGAAGTAGACGGTCGGAGGGTGATAGCCGAAGTCGATGAGGCGCTTCGCTACATCCATGGCCCGGACCCCGTGCTGCTTCAGTGGTTTCGCGCTCGCGACGAACTCGTGCATGCAGATGCCGGGATACTTGGTGGGAAACGAGTCTGCGACGAGCGTTCGCAGATAATTCGCGTTGAGCACCGCCCGCTCCGCGACTCTGCGAAGGCCCTCCGGTCCGAGCGAACGCAGATACGCATAGGCGCGCACGTTGATGCCGAAGTTTCCGTGGAAGCCGTGGATGCGTCCGATGGAGTCCGGCCGGTCGTGGTCCCACCCCCACCTCTCTGTGCCCTTGTCGTAAACGAGCACAGGAGCCGGAAGGAAGCGCGCCAGTCGATCGCTCACGGCGAGGGGGCCCGAGCCCGGTCCCCCGCCACCGTGGGGTGTGGCGAAGGTCTTGTGCAGATTCAGGTGCACGATGTCGAAGCCCATGTCGCCCGGCCGAACGATGCCGACGATCGAATTGAAGTTGGCCCCGTCGTAGTAAAGAAGCCCGCCGACCTCGTGTACCGCCGTGGCGATCCGTACGATGTCGCGCTCGAAGAGGCCGAGTGTGTTGGGATTCGTGAGCATGAGACCTGCGACGTTCTCGTCGAGCACGTCGATCAGGGCCTCGACGTCAACGAGGCCGCGCTCGTCGGAACGAACTTCCACGGCCTCGTAGCCGGCAAGCGAAACGCTGGCAGGATTGGTTCCGTGAGCGGAGTCGGGGATGATGACCCGCCTCCTCGCATCACCGTTCGCCTCGTGCCATGCGCGCATGATCAGGAGTCCCGTCAGCTCGCCCTGCGCGCCGGCGGCGGGTTGCATCGTTATCGCATCCATGCCGGTCGCCTCACACAGCGCCTCCTCCAGCGTCCCCAGCAACTCGAGTGCACCCTGAACCAGGTCGTCGGGGGCCAACGGATGCAGAGCCGCGAACCCCGGCATGGCGGCCGCTTCCTCGGCGACCTTCGGGTTGTACTTCATCGAGCAGGAGCCGAGGGGATACGCACCGACGTCGATCGCCCAGTTTCGCTGGCTCAGGCGCGTGTAATGGCGCACCAGGTCGCGTTCGCTGACCTCCGGTAAGGCCGGAGCCTGAGACCTCCGGAA
This sequence comes from Actinomycetota bacterium, assembly GCA_009379915.1. Lineage (GTDB taxonomy): Bacteria > Actinomycetota > CADDZG01 > CADDZG01 > WHSQ01 > WHSV01. The sequence goes on from WHSV01000006.1 coordinate 4,828, forward strand.
CCTCTCGGGTACCAGCTCGTCGAGCTCGGGGGCATCGACCTTCGCCTCCGGCAACGACCAGGCTCGCCTGCCCTTGCGGGACAGCTCGAAAACGAGCGGAAATCCTGCGCCGTCCGGGCGGGTGCCGGCCGACTGCTCGAGCGAACCCTGCGTCCCAGTCATCCCGCCAGCTCCTTCTCGAGCGCTTCGGCGAGTCCGACGATGTCCTGTTCGGTCCGCCGTTCGGTGACCGCCACCAGAAGGCAGTCGCTGAGCTCGGGCCACCACCGACCCAGACTTGGACCGGCGAGATAACCGCGTTCGGCAATCGACCGCTCGAGCTCCCGCGCGTCGCCGGGCGTTCGCAAGACGATCTCTTTGAAATGAGGACCCTCGAATGCGATCTCGCAGCCCGGGATCTCGGACAGGCGCTCGGCGGTGAACGCGGTTCGACGAATGCACACCTCGCCCAGCCGCTGCAGTCCCTGGGGGCCCAGCCAGCCGAGGTAGACCGACGCAAAGATGGCCATGAGCGTCTGGTTGGTACACACGTTAGACGTGGCCCTTGCTCGCCGGATGTGCTGCTCTCTCGCCTGGAGGGTGAGGACGTAGGCGCGCCGGCCGTCGGCATCGACCGTCTCGCCTGCGATTCGTCCGGGGACCTGGCGCACGTGATCGAGATGGGTGGCAAACAGCCCCACGTAAGGGCCACCGTATGACTTGGGGTTTCCCAGGGCCTGACCTTCGCCGACCGCGACGTCCGCGCCCAGGGTTCCCGGTGATTCCAGAACTCCCATCGCGGTCGGATCGGTCACGGCGATCGACAGCGCGCCGGCCTCGTGAGCCACCGACGACGCCGTCTGTAGATCTTCGAGGCGACCGAAGAAGTTCGGGTAGGCGCACGCGACCGCCGCGGCCCCGGTGGCGTCGACCTTCGACCAGTCGACGATCCCCTCGCCGCCGAAGGGCACGACCTCCACGTCTAGATCTAAACCTGAGGTACAGGTTCGCAGCACCTGGACGTAGTGGGGGTGCACCGTCGCCCCCACCAGCACCCTCGAGCGCTTGGTCGTCCTCATCGACAGCGTCACCGCCTCCACGAGGGCGTTGGCCCCGTCGTAGAGCGATGCGTTGGCAACCTCCATCCCGTAGAGCTCGCAGACGAGGGTCTGGAACTCGAAGATCGCCTGCAGGACCCCCTGACTGAGCTCGGGCTGATAGGGCGTGTAGGAGGTCGCGAACTCCGCTCGACCGGCGAGCGCCTTTACCACCGGGGGCAGGTGATGGTCGTAGCTTCCTCCTCCCGCGAAGCAGACCAGCTCGGCGGGCCCCCGCGAGCGCCGGGCGAGCCGCGCCATGTGATCGAGGAGCTCGACTTCGTCGAGGGCCGGCGGCACGTCGAGTGGGCGGGTCAGTTGCAACGAGGGATCGATTGCTTCGAAGAGGTCGCTCAGAGCGTCCAGTCCGACCGTGTCCAGCATCGCCCGGTCGTCGTCGTGAGTATGCGGCGCGAAGTCCAACGGATAGCCCCCAGTAGATTTGTCGACTTCTCTACCTGTTGATGTGTTGCCTTGTCGTCGGTCAGGCTCTCTTGATGAAAGGCGGCTTAACGATATCGCCCTCGATCCGCCGACCGCGCGCCTCGATGGCGACACTCTGCCCGACCTCCGGGGTTAGCTCGCGCGGTCCCAGAGCAAGCCCGATGCCCGTGCCCAGCGTCGGCGAGAAGTTTCCGCTGGTGAGCTCGCCGATCCGCTGCTCGCCGGCGAAGACCGGGCAGCCCTGGCGCGGCACTCCCCGGCCGGTGCACGCGATGCCGAACAATCTTCTGGCCGGACCGGTCTCTTTCACCGCGCTGAGTGCCTCTTTCCCGCGAAAGTCGGGATCCCATTTCACCGCCCATCCAAGCGACGCCTCCAGCGGATTGATGTCGCGCGTCAACTCGTGCCCGTAGAGGGCGTAGCCCATCTCGAGGCGCAAGGTGTCGCGGGCACCAAGCCCGACGGGGGCGGCCCCCGCATCGAGAATCCGCTCGAGGGCCGGCTCGGCCACGGCGGCGGGTGCGTAGAGCTCGAAGCCCCGTTCGCCGGTGTAGCCGGTGCGAGCGACCATCCCCTCCTCTCCGAGAACATCGAGCGTCGTGAAGCGGTGGAGCTTGAGGTCCGTCGCTCCGCTCCCGGGGAAGACCTTGTCGAACACCTCGAAGGATCTCGGGCCCTGAATGGCGAGGATGGCCCAGCGATCCCACTCGTCGGCTACCTCGGTGCCCGATGCTTCGATCATCTCGGCAACCGCCGTGACGTTCGCAGCGTTCGGCACCACGAGCCACTCGTGTTCCGCCACGCGGTAGATGAAGATGTCGTCGACGGTGCCGGCGTCGTCCGTCAGCACGAGCGCATAACTCGCCTGCCCCGGCACGAGGCCCTCGATGTCGGCGGTCACGGCATGCTGCAGCGCGGCGCTGCCCTGCGGGGAGGTAACCCGAAGCTTCCCGAGGTGGCTGACGTCGAATACCCCGGCGTTGTGTCTCACCGCGTTGTGCTCGGCGACGACGCCGGAGTACTGCAGGGGCATATCCCAGCCGCCGAACTCTACGATCCGGGCTCCCAAGCGCTTGTGCGCGTCGAGAAGATGCGTCTCACGCGCCCCGGCCATAGGGCTCAACCCGCCAATGCGGATCCGAACGAGCGGCGCTCGGCCCAGAGATCGAGGTCGAGCTTCCCGTCCAGCTTCTCGAGCGACGACCCCTGGGACGGCTCCTCCAATCCGTACTTGATCAGGAGGTTGAGATAGTCGCGCTGGTACAGGATGCGGCAGCGGACATCCGGATACAGCGAGGTCAGTCGCCTCACCTTGCGGTTCTTCTTCGTCACGAGCTTCTGGTTGAGGGTCGTGATCTCTATGTAGAGATCGAACTCCGGCAAGTAGAAATCCGGGGAGAAGCGCTGAGCCGGGTTGCCCTGCCGATCCCACTCGATGTCGAAGGTCGTCGGTTCGTAACGCCACTCGATCATGTAGAAGTCGAGCAGGGTCGCGAACTGCCGCTCACTGTTGTGAGCAAACCGAGTCTGCTCATGGGGAAGGAGCGAAGAAGGGTCGGCCTTAACCGGCGCCCGTTCCTCTGAGATGTCTAGCCCTCCTTGGCTCGCAGCTCTTCCTCGCGCCCAGGAGAACCGTACGTCACGTCCTCTGCGGTGGGTCGGAGTTCTGCCAAAGTTCCATCGAGCTGCTCCTTGACCTTCTCGACCGATACGAGTGATCCGAGCACTCCCTGTCCCGAGCGGAGAAGGTCTAGGACCTCCGCCTCCGACGTGCACGCGTAGACGCGATCCCCGTCGGTGGCGATGGTCACCTTGGACCAGTCCCCCTCTATGTTCTCGCGCACGTACTCGATGGATTGACGAACTTTCTGAAGGCTTGCCCCCGCGTCGATCAGCTCCTTGATGACCTTGAGCTGCAGTAGGTCGTTGAAGCTGTAGACGCGCTGGGTCCCCGATCCCTCGGCCGACTTGATGGAGGGGGCGACGAGACCAGTGCGGGTCCAGTAGTCGAGCTGGCGATAGGTGATGTCGACGATCTTGGTTGCCTGTGGGCCCCCGTACCCCATCTTCTCCATTGCTGCCTCCCCGGACGACCGGTCGCGATCCTATGAAGTACAACTTGGTAGTTACGTGCCTGGAACCGTACGCTCCCGCGCGCGGCCTGTCAACGACAACCTTCATTGTTGACTGAAGAGTTCAGCCAAGTATCAACGTCAGGGCGCGCGTTAGGAGACCAAATTCACGCGAACGAGCCGGGAGGAGGGGTCTAGGTGTCGCTCGCGAAGTCCTCGGGCTGCACCTGGTCGAGGAACTCCCTGAACTTCTCGACCTCGGTCTCCTCTTCGTCTTTTAGCTCGATGCCCGCCTGTTCCAGGACCTCTTCGGAGGCGAAGATGGGGGCGTTGATCCTCACCGCGAGGGCGATCGCGTCGCTCGGCCGGGACGACACCTCGGAGTTTCCGCCGTTCGCGGCCATCCTGATCGTGGCGAAGAAGGTCTGCTCCACCAGGTCGTTGATGATGATCCGTTCGACCGCCGTGTTGGTGGTGTTGAGGATGTCGCGTAACAGGTCGTGCGTCATGGGCCGGGGAGTCTGAATTCCCTGGAGGGCGAACGCAATTGCCGTCGCCTCGACCGCACCTATCCAGATGGGTAGGTAGCGTTCTCCGTCGACCTCCTTCAACAGCACGATCGGTTGGTTCGACGGTAGCTCGACTCGCACGCCGACGAGCGATAGCTCGATCATGCGTCCGAAACTAACACCGTCACCCGCTTTTCAAACCGAAGAGTTGAGCCACCATCAGACGCGGATCGTTGGCAAGCCGAGCAAGATCTCTAACCGCCAGGATGTCCGCCACGTTGCGGTAGAGCCCCTGAAAGTCGAGCCCATAGCCCACGACGAAGACATCGGGAATCTCGAACGCGCTGAACTCGAGTGGGACGGGGATGATCCTTCGAGCGGTCTTGTCCAAGAGGGTCACGGCTCGTAGCGAATCGGGCTCGCGCTGCGACAAGGTCTTGCGCAGGTAGTTGAGGGTTAGTCCTGTGTCCACGATGTCTTCCACGACCACGACATCGCGACCCCGAACGTCCTCATCGAGATCCTTGACGATGCGTACCACTCCGGACTGCGAGTACGAGGAGATGGACATGAAGTCGACGGCGACGTCGATATCCATGGCTCTGATGAGATCGGCTAGAAACATGGCCGAACCTTTTAGGACCCCCACCAGCACGGGAGGTTCCTCGTCGGCGAAGAGCCCTGCGAGTTCGGCCCCCAGTTCGTCGATGCGCCGAGCGATCGAGGCGCGATCGATCAACAGCTCGGCTGGGAGATTCGAGGCGAAGCGGCCGTCGATCACCCCGTCAGTTGCCTATCCACTGTCCCCATGAAAGGACGGTAGCAAGCCCCTCGACCGCCCAGGAGGGCTGCGGTTCCTCGATGCGCGAGCGCGTCATCGCGGGCACCCGATCGATGACGCGCTCGCCCGAGGTCACGATGACCGATCCAACGACATCGCGGGGCGCCAACGGAAGGTCGTAGGAGCGCGCCGGTTCGAAAGACACTTCGATGGTGTCGGGCAGGGCCAGACCTCGCACGGTCCGAGTTGCGTGGGCCCGGACCGAGCCTGCGGGATCGAGAACAACCGTGCCCACCTCGGCTCCGCGCTCCAGCAGCACGGAGCGCCGGAGCTTGGCGAAACCGTAGTCGAGGAGGGCGCGGGAATCGGCGAAGGAGTCGGCCGAGCGGAGGACGACTCCGATGAGCCGGCGCTTGCGACGTACGGCCGCCGACACGAGAGCGTTGCCCGCTCCGAGAGTGTAGCCCGTCTTGATGCCGACGGCGCCCCTATAACTCTCGAGTAGAAGATTACGGTTCTGGATGGTGACCGTTCCCTCCGGCCCCTCGACGGCCGCCTTCCGCAGGCCCACGATCTCCCGCAGGACGGGCTCTTCGAGCAGCTCGCCCGCGATGATCGCCAGGTCGGCAGCCGAGGAGTAGTGACCCGCGGTGTCGAGCCCATGCGGTGTCACGAAGGCTGTGTGGTCGAGCTCGAGGCGGCGCGCCTGGGCATTCATGCTTGCGACGAAGGCCTCCTGGGAACCCGACACGTGCTCGGCCAGGGCGATGGCGGCGTCGTTGGAGGACGACAGGAGCAGCGCCGCCAGAAGGGCTTCGACCGACCAGACCTGGCCGGCCTTCAGATCGAGCCCTCCCCCGCCGGCGATCGCCGCGGTGTCCGATACCCGGACCTCGTCGCCCAGCACCCCCGCCCGAACCGTCAGCACGGCGGTCATCATCTTGGTGGTGCTGGCGTTGGGCAGCTCGGCTGCGGCGTTGCGCTGGAACAGGGTGTCGCCGGTATCCGAGATCACGAGACAAGCCTCGCAGCCGACCGTGGGTGGCCGTAGCGTTGGCCGCTTGTCTGCCTCCCGCGCCTGCGCGACCACCAGGGCCGAGGTGGTGGCGCTCGAAGGTCCCGCCGCCGTCTCGAGGGCAAGCGCCAGGACCAGGATTGCAATGGGTAAGCGACTTATCGACAAATAGATATACCTACTTGGACAGAAGTTGATCTAGAAGAGCTGCTTCATGCTCGTTCGAAGCATGGCATCTCTGATCTGCTGTGAGAGCCCGATGAGATCCTGGGATGACTGGGCCGCCTTCATCTGGCTCGAGGGGTCCTTCCGGCGGGCCATCGGCGCCACGATCTGCTCGAAGAACGAGGCCTCGCGATCCGCCCACTGGCGATACATGCGCAGGTGGCGGGGCTCGAGCCCATAGTCGAGCAGCCGGCGGGCGGCCTTCGCCACCGCCAGGTCGTTGCCATCGTAGAAATCGCCGGCCGCGATCAGCCCGAAGTCCTCGAGCCCCTGCAACTCGTCGTCGGACAGGCCGGAGGCCTCGGACAGGCCGGTGCGGTCGAGTTGGACGTCGGTGCTGATCCGGGGGGCCTTGGCAGAGCCGTTGGCCTTCGCCGGCACCGAGGTCGCCGACCCGCCCCCCGCCGGCTCGATCGCCGGGATGGACCCGCTCGCGTCGGCGTCGGCGAGACGCTCGCGGATGACCCTCAACGGCAAGAACTGCTCCTTTTGCAGCGACAGGATGTATCGGAGCCGGGCGACGTCGGGGTCGTAGAACTTGCGGTAGCCGGACCCCGTCCGCTCGGGGTTGATCAAGCCCTCGGATTCGAGGAACCTGATCTTCGAGATGCTCACGTCGGGAAAATCGACCTTGATGGCCTCCAGTACCTCTCCGATGCTCAGGAAATCGCGCGACCTCGACAGCGGCATCTACCCTCCCGAGAGGAAAACGAGCTTGAACTTGCCGATCTGAACCTCGTCCCCCGAACGCAGATCGGTGGACTCGACCCGTTCGCGGTTGCTATAGGTCCCGTTGAGGCTTCCGACATCGTGCAGTGAGAACGACTCGCCCATCCTGCGGATCTCGGCGTGACGCCGGGACACCGTGATGTCGTCGAGGAAGATCTCGCTCTCGGGGTGGCGGCCGATCGACGTCGTGTCGGAGTCGATGAAGAACTTGCTCCCGGCGTTGGGGCCGCGCTTGACGATCAGGACTCCCCGTCCACCCTCGAGCTCGTCCGGCGAAATGTGAACCTCTTCCTCCAGATCCGCCTCTAGCTCACCGGGCATGAACGTGATCGTCGTATCCGAGTTCTTGGCGTCGGCCAACGGCGCGCCACAGGACGAGCAGAAGTTGGCGCCCTCGGGGTTCTTGTGACCACAGTTCGTGCAGTACATGGGCGTGAAGCTATACCGCTACTTTAGGGTTAGTCAAGCGTGAGCCCCCGCCCGGCGGGGGTGGGCGCTACTCCGTCAGCTGGCCGTAGGCCTCGGCGTCCATCAACTCGCCCAGGCCCCCCTCGGCCGGTTCGATGACGACGAGCCACCCCTTGCCGTAGGGATCCGAGTTGATCAACTCCGGGTTCTGCTCGACCGCGAGGTTCTTCTCCGCCACCCTGCCGGTCACCGGGCTGTAGACGTCCGACACCGATTTCGTCGACTCGACCTCTCCGAGCGGTTCGCCCGCGGTGACCTCGGAACCGGGTTCCGGCAGGCCGACGAACACCACGTCACCCAACTGGTCCTGCGCGTAGTAGGTGATCCCGACCACGATGCGACCCCCATCGTCCTTCGCCCACTCGTGCTCGGCCGTGTACTGCCTGTCATCCGGCAGTTGCGCCACCCGGCTCTCCTTTCGCCTCGCTCAACGATCTCCTTCGAACCCTCTCCATCAACATGTCGACAAATCGTCAAGCCGACTCGTCGACAGCATTCGCCACGACTCGATCGACGAGGTCAGCGTAGTCCTCGGCGAGCGCCGCTGCCTCGTGCTGTGACGATGCCTCGGCCCAGATCGTGCACCGGGGCTCGTCCGGGGATGGAATTACGAGGACCCAGCGATCATCCTCGACGATCTTGACGCCGTCGAGCAGCACCTGCCGGCCGTGCTTGGCCCGCATTGCGACCTCGCGCATGACCGTTCCCTTTTGTTGCCAGGGTGTTCTCACCGTGCGCCTGACCAGATGGCTGTCGGGCAGGGCCCCGAGCAGGTCGGACAGCGGTTTGCCCGCGGTGACCCTCAGCTCGAGGGCCTTGCAGAAGGTCATCATCGCATCGGAGGCCGGCATGAAATGAGGCCAAATCAGCGTCCCCTCGGTGTCCCCCGCGAAATCGACCTCCACGCGCTGCGCCTGAGCCATGAGAGCGGGGAGACCGGTGGGCGTCCACTGCAGGGGCACGCCGGCGTCTGCGGCCAGCCGCTCCGCCAGAAAAGGCGCCGACACCGGAACTGCGACCGTGCGCGCCCCTCTCTGCACCTCGTGCTGGAGAAAGGCCAGGAGGGCTTGCCCCTGCGTCACGGGGTTGCCCCGGTCGTCGATGAGGTGCGCTATCTCCCCTCCCGGCTCGAGGACCACGCCGAGGTCCGAGCCGGACTTTTTCACGTGCTCGCTGACGGTCTCGATCAACCGGTCGATCTCGGCGCTGCCGAGCACCGGCCTGTGCTCGTCGGTGAACGCGTTGACCGACAGGGCCTGGACCCCCAGACGCCCCAGGACCGATGTCCCCACCCGGGACGCCGCCCCGTAGGCGTAGTCGATCACGACCTTCAGGTGTGCAGACCTGATGACGTCGAGTTCGACCGACCTGAGGAGCCCCGTCGAGTAACCACCTAGGGCGTGGGCGGGAAACTCCAGCTCTCCGAGCCGCTGGGCGCCGGGCCTCCGAAAGTCCTCTCGGAAGAAGAGCCTGTCGATCTTTCGCTGTGTGCTCTCGTCGATATCGGCGCCCTCGGAGTCGAACAGCCGTATCTGAACGACCTCGGAATCCTCGTTGGATGTTCTGACGCTGATGCCCCCGGCGGCCTGCTCGGTGCCCACGGTGAAGCGGGTGACCGGCAACGCCATCAACTCGAGGTCGTGACAGGTGACCCCCGTCGAGGTCAGCCCCGCGATGAGGGCGCGCTTTATCGTGCGCGCGGCCCGGCTGGCGTCCCGGCCCAGCACCACGGTGCTGTTGCGCGGGAGCATCGTTCCGTAGGCCATGCCAAGGCGCACCGCGACCTGCGGCGTCATCCCGATGTTGACCAGGCCCGATACGCCTCTGGCCCCGAAGAGGCTGCGACTCGCCCTTCGCTCGCGCACGATGCTCTCGGTAACGATCGCCCCGGCCTCGACCGTGCGCAAAGGGTAAACCTTCACTCCAGGCTTGATCAGCGCGCCCGAGCCCACCACGACCTCGTCGCCGAGGACCGCCCCTTCCTCGACCGTCGATCCCCGCCCGAGCGATGAGCCCCGGCCCAAAACGGACCCGCGCACCTGCGATCCCGGGCCCACGTGCCCCGCTTCCATCACGACTCCGCCCACGACCGACGCCTCGGCCCCCACGATCGCGTGATCGCCGATGACCGCTCCGCCCTCGATGCGCGCGTTCGGACCCACGCGGCAGTTGTCGCCTATCACCGCAGGTCCGGTGATGACGGCCGAGTCATCGATGTCGACGTCCTCGCCGACCCAGACGCCCGGCTCCAGCTCGAACCCCGGCATGTCGACCTCGACCCTGCCCTCGACCGCGTCGAGCTGCGCCTGCAGGTAGGCCTCCGCGTTTCCGACGTCGGTCCAGTAGTCGTCGGTGATGAACCCGAATATGGGAAGGCCGTCCGCGAGCATCCGGGGAAAGAGCTCGGAGGAGAAGTCATAGGGGCGGTCGTCCGGGATGAGGTCGAGCACTTCGGGCTCGAGGACGTAGATGCCGGTGTTGACGGCATCCGAGAAGACCTGTCCCCACGACGGTTTCTCGAGGAAGCGCTCGATCCTGCCGTCGGGTGCGGTCATGACGATGCCGAACTCCAGTGGGTCCGGCATCCGCTTCAAGACCAGAGTGGCCGCCGCCTCGCGCTCTTGATGCCACGCGAGAGCACGACCGAGGTCCAGATCGGTCAACGCGTCCCCGGAGATGACGAGGAAGCGTCCCGTGAGTAGGTCCCGCGCCCCCAGAACCGAACCGGCGGTTCCAAGTGGCACGTCTTCCGTGGCATAGGCCAGGGAGACGCCCATGTCGGAGCCGTCGTCGAAATAGTTGCGAATTACCGAGGAGAGGAACTGAACCGTGGCGACGACGTCGGTGATTCCGTTGCGTCGCAGGAGATCCACGATGTGCTCCATCAAGGGCCGGTTCGCCACGGGGAGCATCGGCTTCGGCAGGTTGCTCGTCAGCGGTCGAAGCCGCGTGCCCTCGCCCCCCGCCATTACCACCGCCTGGAGGTCGCTCACGCTCCCGTCCCCTCCGAGGCTCGCTCCTGCGCGATCGGCTCCTTGATCCTCGAATAGGCGACGCGCGCGTACATCCCCGCGGACAGGTAGTACAGGACGGCACCGGCCCCGACAAACACCATCCCGACGATCTCGGAGAAAGACGCCCAACCAAAATCCGTCTCCGACAGGGCGAGCCACGTAAGACCGAAGAACAGAGAGGCGGTCGCCGTTTTGCCGATGAAGTTCACCTGGACCCGCCCCACTCCGCGGCGCTCGAAGAGGGGCCAGACTCCCAGGAGCACGATGTCCCGAAGAACGATCGCAGCCGCGAGCCACCACGGAAGGGCGTCGACCGCAACGAGCGCGAGCGCAAGGGCGATGATGAAGACCCTGTCGGCGAGCGGGTCGAGAAGCTTTCCGGCCTCAGATACCTGGCCGAGGCGACGCGCCAAGTACCCGTCGAAGAAATCGGTCCACGCGCCCGCTGCGTACAGAATCACGGCCGCTTCCTCGCGACCGGTTACGAACAGGTACAGGAATACGGGAACGGTGGCGAGCCGAATCACCGAGAGAACGTTCGGAACCGTGAGAACCCGATCGGTCACCACGGCTCCCTCCGTAAAGCTCGTCTATCGATGTCCACGCCCTTGGTGCTGGGATGGCGCCCGTCGTTCGGAGTCGGGACGGCCGGATTTGAACCGGCGACCCCTGGTCCCCCAGACCAGTGCGCTAACCAAGCTGCGCCACGTCCCGAAGCGGCCATCATAACCGGGGCCTTTCGGCGGGCCCAATCCGACTACTTATCTACAAATCGATAAGACTCTTCATTGCCAAGTGGATAAGGGGATGTGTGACCAAGTGGACGACCGAACCGAGCCGACGAGCGCCGCCATCCTGCAGGACCCGTCCGCAGCCCGCGGAGCGGACCTCCGCCGCCCGCCGGAGAAGACTTGCCTCAGCTTGATCTAACCCTTACGCTCACGTCTAGCCTTTACGCGCACCTCTATGCGCAGGGGGCTTCCGGGGAACGCCTCGGTTGCCCTCAGGCGATTCTCGAGGTAGCGCCGGTAGCCGGTGTCGAGCCTGCCGTTGCTGAACACCACCACCGTCGGAGGAGAGGACTGCGCCTGCACCGCATAGAGAATGCGGATGGCGCGACCACCGGTCCGCGGGTGGGGCTGCTGAGCCTGGGCATCGCGCACCAGCCGGTTCACGAGCGCGGTGGGAAGGCGACGCCGGTGAGATGCGATGGCCTCGGCCAACTTTGGAACCAGCTTGTCGATTCCCCTGCCCGTCAGGGCGTTCGTTCTCACGTGCGTCGCCCAGGTCAGGAACCGGAGTTTCTGAAGCACGGCAACATCGATCCGCTTGCGGTCGGTCTCCTCAAGGGGGATCTTGTCCCACTTGTTCAGCGCGATGACACAGGCTCGCCCGTGCTCGACGATCTCTTGCGCGAGGTGCTGATCGTGGGTCGTGACCCCCTCCCCCACGTCGATCACGAGCAGCGCCACATCCACCCGTGCGAGAGTCCGGCGCGAACGGATCAGGCTGAAGTACTCGATCGGATCCTTTATCTGAACCTGCCGGCGCATCCCGGCCGTGTCAACGATGCGCAGCTGCCTGCCATCGGGCAACCTCATGTGCGCGTCGACCGGGTCCCTGGTCGTCCCCGGTATCGAGTCGACGATCGACCGCTCCTGGCCGGTCAGGGCATTGAGGATCGAGGACTTGCCGACGTTGGGCCGTCCAATGATAGCAACCGCCCCCCACGCATCGTCTGCGTCTCGATCGACTTCGGGCAGGGCGGCGACGAGCGCCTCGAGGAAGTCTCCGGAGCCTCGACCGTGCAACGCCGACAGAGGCCGTGGCTCGCCGAGCCCAAGTCTAAAGAAGGCCGCGGCCAGGGGCTCGTCGGCGGGGTCGTCCACCTTGTTGGCTGCCACGACGACCGGCTTCCTCGACTTGCGCAACAGGTCCGCGACGATGAGATCGTCTTGGTTCGGCCCGACCGACGCGTCCACCACGAGAACGATCGCGTCGGCCGCTTCGATCGCGACCTGTGCTTGCTCCGCAACTCGAGCGTTCAACCCGTCTGCACCCGGCTCCAGCCCACCCGTATCGACCACCTCGAAGGAGCGACCGTTCCACTCGGTGGCAAAGTGTTTCCGATCCCGAGTCACGCCCGGCATGGTCTCGACGATCGCCTCACGGCGTCCGAGAATGCGGTTCACGAGCGACGACTTGCCGACGTTGGGCCGGCCGACGATCGCAACGACCGGCATCCCGGAACGTGTCTCAGTGTTCATCGATCACGCGGAGGGCCGCGCTCGCTATCTCGTCGACGATCGTTTCGACGTCCTTACCCGTGGAATCGACTACCACGGCGTCGTTCGCCTTGACGAAGGGCGAAGCCTTGCGTTCGGCGTCCGCCCGGTCCCGTTTCTCGATGCTTCGCGAGAGCTCCTTCAGGGATTGCTCGTCGGTTGCCAAACCCATTTGGCGGGCGCGTCGCCGGGCCCGCTCCTCCTTGGAAGCCGTGAGGAAGATCTTGACGTCCGCTGTTGGAACGACGGCGGAGCCGATGTCTCTCCCCTCCATGACCAGGTTTCCCGCATCCGCCCGAGCGCGCTGCATCGCCGCCATGGCGCGGCGAACCCCATCTACCGCGGCGACCTTCGACACGGCCGCGGTAACACCCGGCCCCCGTATGAGCTCCGAGACGTCCCGTCCATCCAGTTTGACGACGTCCCCCCGGAGATCGATATCGACGGACTCGGTGAGTGCCGTGAGAGCAGCGGCGTTGGCGAGGTCTGTTCCGCTCTCGAGCGCCGCGAGGGCCAGGGCCCGGTACATGGCTCCGGTATCGAGGTACTCGAATCCGAGGCGGTCTGCGACCGCGCGCGCAATCGTGCTCTTGCCCGCCCCCGCGGGGCCGTCGATCGCGATGACGCTCACCCGTATCTTCCCTGTGCGCGCCCAAGCAGATCGAGAAACTCGGGGAACGAGGTGCTCACGCTGCTCCACCCCTTCACCACGACGGGCTCCTCGGAGCGCAACCCCGCCACCGCGAACGACATCGCGGCGCGATGGTCGCCGCGCGCGTCCACCTCGGCACCCTTGAACACCGAGGGCCCCCGAATCCGCATCCCATCCGGCTCTGGACTGCAGTCAACCCCGAGCTCCCGAAGTCCTGTACACATGACATCGATTCGATCCGACTCCTTCACGCGCAACTCCTGGGCGTTCCGGATGAGCGTCTCTCCCTCGGCACAGGAGGCCAGCACGGCAACCACCGGAAGTTCGTCGATCAGAGTGGGTATCTCCTCGGCGCCTTCGATGGTCGTTCCGGTGAGCTCCGAGCCGCGCACGCTCACGTCCCCGAACGGCTCATCGAATCGTTTTCCGGCGACCCGAACGTCGATCTCGGCCCCCATCCTGGACATCACGTCGAGGAGTCCCGTCCGGCTCGGATTCAGTCCCAGGTTGGTGATCGTGAGATCCGAACCGTCGACGATCGCCGCGGCCACGAGAAGGAACGCGGCCGACGAGATGTCCCCGGGGACGTCCCAGGTCATCGCCGACAGGGCAGGGGTGGGTTCGAGGCGGATCCGGTTGCTCTCAACGCGAAGCCTCGCTCCCGCGGCGGCGAGCATCCGCTCGGTGTGGTCCCGGCTCGCGCCCGGCTCGATGAGCGTCGTGGGCCCGGTGGCGTGGAGGCCGGCGAGCAGAACGGCCGTCTTGACCTGCGCGCTCGCAATCGGTAGCCGCAGATCGACGCCCGATAGGTCGCCGCCTCGGATGGCGAGCGGAGCCCGGTCGCCGAAAGCACGGCCCTCGATCCGCGCCCCCATCTGCCGGAGCGGAGCGACCACTCGCAGCATGGGCCGCCGGAGGAGGGTGGCGTCCCCCGTCACCACGGACAGACCCTCGACTCCCGCGCAGAGCCCGAGAATCGTGCGCATCGTGGTTCCGGAATTGCCCGCATCGAGAACGTGCTCGGGCTCTCTCAAGCCGCCCACTCCCCTACCCTCAACCTCAACCTGATAGTTTGCCTCGTCGGAGGTGATGGCCGCTCCGAGCAACTCCAGAAGGGATGCGGTCGCGCGGCAGTCCTCACCGAGGTTCGCGTTGGCCACGAGCGACCGTCCGCTCGCGAGGCTCGAGATCATGAGCGCCCTATGCGTGATGGACTTGTCGCCCGGAACCTCGAGAGTTCCCCGCAGGGGTGACGGGGCGGGCGAGGAACGCCACAGTCGTCTTATCGACATGGCTCGTTGTCTACTTGTCTACTCATTGCCTTCTCTAGATATCTACTTCGCTTCGCTCCACCCTGTAACCCAGGCTCATCAACGCCCCGACCAGGGATTCCGCCTTGGCGGGACCGGATACGACGAGCTCCAACCGCCCCTGGCCCCCCTCGGTGGAGTGGACGATGCGAAGGTCCTCGAGGTTGGCTCCGAGCCGGCCGGCGGCCGTCGTCACCTCCGCGAGCACTCCCGGGCGGTCGGGCACCATCAGGGTAAGGCCAACCGGCTCGCCTCCGAAGTCGGGCTTGGCGAAGACGTCGAGCCGGGCCCTGCGAGAGCGGTCGAGCCACGACCGCAGCTCGTCCCAGTGCTGGCGCGCGATCATCGAGCTCACCGCCTCGAGGCGGTGACCGAGGCCGGCAAGACTCTCGAGTACCGCTTGATGGTTCGATCGAATGATGGCGACCCACAGGTCCGGGTTGCTCGCGGCGATGCGGGTCACATCGCGGAACCCGCCGCCCGCGAGACCGAGCAGAGCCTCCCGGTCGCCGGCTGCCAGCGCGACATCCACGAGAGCGCTGGCGGTCAGCTGGGGAAGGTGGCTGAGACGCGCGACCAGTGCGTCGTGAGTCGACGGATCGAGTGCGACGGGCCGGGCGCCGAGAGAAACAACCACCGATGTCACGGTCGAATATGCCTTCGATGCCGTGATGGACGTCGGGGTCACGATCCACCAGGCGTCGTCGAACAGATGCTCGCTCGCCGCGTCGATCCCATGTCGCTCCGACCCCGACATCGGGTGACCGCCGACGAAGGCTGCGCCCAGACACCGCTCTCCCGCGGCGACTACCTCCACCTTCGCGCTCCCCACATCGGTCACGATCGCACCGGGGGCCACGTACGAGGCGATGCGCTCGAGCACGCCGGGGATGAGATCGACGGGGGTGGCAACCACTACCAGATCCACCCCGCCGGCCGCGTCCTCGAGGGAATCGGCCGCCCCGCCGATCGCGCCGCACTCGAGCGCGCCGGCCACCGCCTGCGGGTTCACGTCGAAGCCCACGACCCGGTCGACCCCCGCTCGCTTTCTGAGTCCGAGTCCGATCGACCCTCCGATCAATCCCAGACCGACGATCCCGACGCGGCCGAGCGCCGCGGCGACCATCCCTAAGCCTCTACTCGAACGTTCGTCATTCGCGAAGATCCGTCCTGAGTTGCTCGGCACCCTCGAGATAGACGTGGCGCAGGGTCTCGGCCGGTCTTGTCGTGTAGAGATGCATGAGGACCCGGATGCACCGCGGCACCGATCCCGGCACGTCGATCTCGCGAGCACAGAGGAGGGGTACCGATGACAGCCCGAGCGCCCGGGCGGCGGCGGCCGGAAACTCGGCCGAGAGGTCCGCTGTGGTCGTGAAGATCATGCTGACGAGATCCTCGGTCGCGATCCCGTTGCGGCCGATCATCTCGGCGAGAAGGCGCTCGGTCGCATCGACGATCGCCCGGCCTTCATCGGCCGCTGCCGTGGTCGCCCCCCTCAGGGCCCGTAATCTTTGGTCGGCCACTTGTCTCCTCGTGCTCAAGTCGGCTTGTCGACAAATCTACCTATCGACCCCTCGTAGTAACGCTAACGCGGGGGCTACTGCGCCGCCAGAGGCCCCCGACCTCAAATCACCTTGTGGTCTTGTCGACAAGTACACTCGTCTACAACCCGGCGGCCCGGTAAAGCGCCCGCACCTCGTCCGGCTTCAGCCGGCGATAGGTCGCGGGCTTCAGCCGGCCAAGCATAAGCGGGCCTATGGCGGTTCGGACGAGGTGCCTGACGGGGTGACCCACCGCCTCCAGCATGCGCCTGAGCTGGCGATTGCGGCCCTCGGCCAAGGAGATCTCGATCAGGGTCCCCCCGGGAGTACGCTCCACGAGGCGAGCCCGCGCCGGGGCCGTCATGCCGCCGTCGAGCTCCACGCCTCGGGCGATCTGGCGCACGGTCTTGTCCTT
This sequence comes from Actinomycetota bacterium, assembly GCA_009379915.1. Taxonomy (GTDB): domain Bacteria; phylum Actinomycetota; class CADDZG01; order CADDZG01; family WHSQ01; genus WHSV01. The sequence continues at coordinate 21,364 of WHSV01000006.1, forward strand.
CACGCTTCCCTCGACCTCCGCGAGGTAGGTCTTGTGCACGCCGAAGCGGGGATGGGTCAGCCTCAGCGCCAGGTCTCCGTCGTTGGTCAGGAGAAGAGCCCCCCCGCTGTCCAGGTCGAGCCGGCCGACGGGATAGACGCGGGTATCCACGTCGTCGAGCAGGTCGATCACCGTTTCCCTGCCGGCCTCGTCGCTCGCTGTGGTTACCACCCCGACCGGCTTGTTCATCAGGTAGTAGACGAGATCGGTGGACAGAGGCACACGCGAACCATCAACCTCTACTAGATCCTTTGACGGATCGATCCGCCGGCCCAGCTCGACCCGCTTGCCGTTCACCCGGATCCGTCCCCTGACGATCATCTCCTCGATCGTTCTGCGGGAGGCAACGCCGGCTCTGGCCAGCACCTTTTGGATCCGCTCCCCCTCGGGGGCGGACTCCTTGCGGTTCATGCGTTCGGGGAGAGCTTGGCCTCCATGTCTCCGACCTCCTCCGCGCTGGGCATGAACTCCACCAGCGGAGGCAGGTCGTCGACCGATTTCAGGCCCATACGCTCGAGAAACTCGTCGCTGACGGCGAACAGGACCGGGGCTCCCGGAGTGGAATCGTGGCCCGACTCCCTGATCAGCCCACGCTGAAGCAGTGTCTTGACGACCCCGTCGGAGTCCACACCCCGAACCTCGGTGATCTGCGTACGCGACAGCGGACCCCTGTAGGCGATGACGGCCAGGACCTCCAGCGCCGCACCCGTGAGGCGGGAGTGGGAGTGACGCAGCACGAATCGCTCGAGCCAGGGGGCGCACTCCGGACTGGTGTAGAGACGCCAGCCCCCGGCCGTCTCGCGCAGCAGGAACCCACGGTCGTCGTCCTCGTAGTCGTTGGCCAGCTCCGCAAGCAGTCCCTCGACCTCGGCGCTGGGCCTCTCGAGGACCTCTCCGACGACGCGCGCCGGCACCGGCTCGTCGGCCAGCAACAGGATCGACTCGATGATCTTGCGCTCGGGAACGATCACGATTGAGCCTCCTTTTGTAGGTCGGTGGTGTACTCCTCTGCCCCCTCGACCACGTCTTCGGCCGCCACCTCGTCCGTCCACAGGGCCCGGATCTCCCCAAAGCGGTCGTCTTGCGAGAGCTCGATCGCCCCCGCCTTGAACAGTTCGAGTAGGGCGAGGAAGCGGACCACGACTTCGATCCGTTCCCGGGTGGCGGCGCAGAGATCGGCGAACGCCACCGGACCACCGATTTGAAGCGCGGCCGAGATGTCGCCGATGGCATCCTTCACGGACGCGGTGATGGGCGTCACGTGCGAGGTGTCGAGTACGACTTGAGGCTTGGGGGCCAGCGCGAGGGCGGCCGCCGATGCCAGGTCGGCCGGCGATACCTTCGCCAGGAGGTCTGGAGCCAGACGAACGAACTGCGGCTCGAGCCCCGCCGTCCGCGCGAAGTAAACGGCGCCCTTCTCCAAGCCCACCGCGATGCTGGCCCCCGCCTCTCTCAGAGTCGACAGCTCGACCAGACGGGCCAGGAGCAGGTCGCGCTCCTCGAGCAGCTGGCTGTCGGCGTCGTCGAGGGACTGCGCCGGTAAGAGCCGGGCCGATTTGAGCTCGAGCAGCGTCGCCGCCACCACCAGGAACCCGGTTGCGGATTCGAGATCGAGGTCCTCGAGCTCCCCCACGACCCCCAGGTACTCCTCGGTGATCGTGGAGATGGAGACCTCGTAGATGTCGACCCGCTGGCGCGTTATGAGGTGCAGGAGCAGGTCTATCGGGCCCTCGAACACCTCCAACTTGACCTCGTACGCCATTCAGCTTTCGGTCCTCTCGCCGTCTCTTCCGTAGAGACATGTCGACAAATGTACTTGTAGACAAATCTGCCCCGCCGGGTCGTCCTCCGGGGAAGCCAGCGACGAGCCTATAGCGGCGCCGCCCAGAGACCCCGCTTTTCGGGCCATCGTCAGTCGGGCGATCCGCGGGTTCAGGGTCGGTGTCCGAGCCCCACCCTCGATCGGACGTCGACCATCGTGGACTCCGCGACCTCGCAGGCGCGCCGGGCCCCCGCGTCCAGCAGGCGCTCGAGCTCGGCGCGGTCACCGACGAGATCCTCGTAGCGCTTCTTGATCGGCCTGAGGTGCTGGACCAGTGCATCGGCCAGTGCCTGCTTGAACTCGGCGTAGCCACCGGATCGATAGGTCGCCTCGAGCTCTGACACGGGGGTCCCCTCCACGGCGGAGAAAATGGTCAGCAGGTTGGTGAGGGCCGGCTTGTCCTCCCCCGCGGTGACCTCGCGCCCGGAGTCGGTCACCGCCGACCTGACCTTCTTGGCGATCGACTCGGGGGCCTCGGCGAGGGAGATCGACGCATTGGGCCTCGTCTCCGATTTGCTCATCTTCTGGGTGGGGTCATCGAGGGCCATGATTCGGGCCCCGTCGGACGAGATCAGGGGCTCCGGGATCACGAACGTCCTGCCGAACGACTTGTTGAAACGACCCCCGAGGTCCCTCATCAGCTCGACGTGCTGCCGCTGGTCCTCCCCGACCGGCACCACGTGGGCCAGGTAGAGGAGCACATCTGCCGCCTGGAGCACGGGGTAGGTGAACAGCCCCGCGCGGACCGACTCGGTGTCGCCCTTCGACTTCTCCTTGAACTGGACCATGCGGCGCAGCTCTCCCATGCGGGCGATACAGGTCAGGATCCACGCCAGCTCCGCATGCTGACCGACCTGGGACTGACGAAAGAGCACGCTACGGTCCGGATCGATGCCGCAGGCGATGAGCATGGCTCCCATGTTGAGGGTCTCCTCGCTCAGCTGCTCGGGGTCCCACGGCAGGGTCATGGCGTGCAGATCCACGAGGCAGTAGAACGACTCGTACTCGTGCTGGAGGTCGACCCAGCGCCGGATCGCGCCGATGTAGTTGCCCAGGTGGGGCTCACCGGTGGGCTTGATACCGCTGAAGATGCGTCTCTGAGAGCCCTGAATAACGTTCATTCCTAGGTTTAGACTTCCTGTCCGCCACCCGAACCGTGCTGGCGGGCTCTACAATACCGGGCCATGCAATCTCCCCTGGAACTCCTGCGCGACGAGCAGGTCGCCTTCGTGATGCTCGTGATCTCGCTCGCGCTCTCTCTGTCCCTGCACGAGTTCGCACATGCCTTCGTCGCGGACCTCCAGGGCGACCGCCTGCCCCGGGCCATGGGTCGTGTGACGCTCAACCCGGTTCGTCACCTGGACCCACTCGGCACGCTGCTGATCCTTCTCGTAGGGTTCGGCTGGGCCAAGCCGGTCGAGTTCCGGCCCTCGGCGCTGCGATCCCGGCACTTCGGAGCGGCCCTGGTCGCGCTCGCGGGTCCCTCGATGAACCTGCTGTTGGCCGTCGTCGGGCTAGTGGGGCTGAGGCTGACGACCTCCGATGCGTTCATCAGCGAGGGCATCGTGTTCATCGATCAAGAGGGCCTGATGGGGCAGATAGCGATCTTTTGGGTCTTCTTTTCCACCATCAACATCCTTCTCGCGGTCTTCAATCTCATCCCGCTTCCGCCCCTGGACGGCTCCCGGCTTCTGACCATCTTTCTCCCGCCCAACCGGCAGAACATCATCTACTTCCTCGACAAGTACGGCTTCTTCATCCTCCTCGGCCTGCTCCTCTTCGGTGGCTTCACCTTCCTCGAGCCGATCATCCTCGCCGTCCGCAGGCTGATCTTCGACCTGGTTCTTACTTAAGGCTCCACTAGAGTGTTAGGGTTGTCGGCATGGAGCTTCCCTCGGCCGGGCTGCATGCGAGAAGGTGGGGTCCCCTAGTTGGCGGCTGCGCCGCGAGATGCCGTCCCCGACTCCACCCGCACGCTCCAGAGGCGACCCCGGCCGCACCCCGCGGCCGTCCCCGGCAGGCGCGCGCCGTCCACCCGGTTCCGCCGCTCTTCGGTTTGCTCCTCCCGACCGGCGCCGGGGCAGCAGAGGGCCCTGCTTCCCGGGGTCGATCCGCGGAAGATCGACTAGGTGTGGACCATTCATCGACTTGTCCATATGGCTACAAATGGCTTTGTGCCTCCCGTTTGCGGTTGGTTCTCCCTGCTCACAGGGCGAGTCCACTAGTCGCTTCGACCACATGGCGTCTTGTCGCCAAGTAGATATCTCGCCTAATCCAACTGTAGACATGTCGTTACCGCTCCAGACCTCATGCCCGCCTCGGCCTCGGCGCCGCCCCTCGAATGAGCTCGGGACCCCGGGGGGCCATTGCCGGACCGGCGCGGCATGACGGCCCCAGCGGCGACGCCGACCCACGTCCCCGCGCTGCGGTTCTCGGCGCCCGCCGTCGCCGGGGTGACCCGGGCTCGCCAGTCGAGGTTCCCGGTGCTCGGGCGCACGTCCCCCGGCGGGAGCCAGAGGAACCACCATAAGTCTCGACTTTAGCCTTATACTTCACTCCACGCTCGGTCCGCCCTTTGCGCGGGTCGCTCAGGAGCGACGGGCCTCGCGATCCCGGGAACCAAAAGGGGGCCGACCACCACGCCGGCCCCCTTTCGATCGAGGTCGTTCAGTCGTTCAACTTCCGAAGCAGGACCGAGTCCTCCCCGCGCGCGCCGAAGTCCTCGAGGACATATGCCACGGCCGCCCTCACGATCCGGCCGCGGTCCGCGGAGAGGCCGTAGGCGGCCCTCAGCTCGAGCCTGGTCCGCTCTATCGCCATGAGATCGTCGGGCGTGCAATAGAACGTGATCTTCTCCTCGTGCTTGGGCGCCTTGGGCTTGGGAGCCGTCTCCGGCGCCGCTTCGGACACCGGCGTGGCGACTTGTAGCTTTGTCGACTTGGCGTCTTGCATACTTGTCTCTGAACTGGGACGTGTTTCTCTGGGTCGGTCCGAGGTCTTTCGGAAGAGCTCCTCAGCTCCGGGCAAACTGGCTCGACGAGACACGCTCCATCACCTCCTTGGCGAGTTTTCTATAGGCGGCCGCCCCATGAGAGCTCGGGGCGTACGACAGGATCGGCTGCCCCGCAACCGGGGCCTCCGCGAATCGAATGGTCTTGCGCACGACGGTGTCGAACAGCTTGTCTCCAAAGGCGTCCTCGACCGTGCTGAGGACCTCCTTGCTGTGGAGCGTGCGGCGGTCGAACATCGTCGCTATGATTCCATCAACGTGAAGTCGAGGGTTAAGGCGCTCCTGCACGACCCCTATCGAGTGCATGAGCTGCGCCATCCCTCTCAGGGCGTAGTACTCGCACTCGAGCGGGATGATGACCCCGTCGGCCGCGGTCAGGGAGTTCACCGTCAGCAGGCCCAGCGACGGCATGCAGTCGATGAAGATGAAGTCGTAGCGCGACCTCAGCGGAGCGAGCACCCGCAAGAGCGACTGTTCCCTCGCCACCTCGCCGGAGAGCATGAGCTCGGCGGCCGAGAGGTCGATGTTCGAGGGCAGCAGATCCAGGTCCTCGATCTGCGTGTGAATAATTGCGTCATCGGTCTCGGCATCTCGATCCAGGAGGCAGTTGTAGATGGTGACCTCGAGCTCGTCCGGCTGGTAGCCGAGCCCGATCGCGCAGCCTCCCTGAGGATCGAAGTCGACCAGGAGCACCTTCTGGCCCAGGTCAGCAAGCCCCGCCCCCAGGTTGATGGCCGAGGTCGTCTTGCCCACCCCCCCCTTCTGGTTGGCGAGGGCGATGATGCGAGCGGTGCGTGCCGGATCATCGTCTGCGATCAGGTCGAGGCCCGGTGGGGTCGGCCGTGGCTCCTCCGGCGACTCTGCACCCCGAGGCTCCTGAGCCCCGAGCACCTGAGTGGTTCCGTACCGGTGTGACTCCTCCATCCAGCCTCCCTGGGGTCGTCATAGATACTTGTCGACAAATCACCTTGTGGGCCGCCGGAGCGTATCCCGAAAAGACCCTCCCTACAAGACCCAACTTCAGCAACATGAGCCACAGAGGACCCGCGGGAGGCGTGAAAGGCCCGCGGCTGGAACCGAGCTAGTCGCCTCGGCGCGTCAACTCGGAGGCGAAGGATCGACCCGGAAGTGCGCTGGCGACCTCGAGCAGATCGACGACCGTGGCTCCGAGATCGGTGAACGAGGACCTCTCCCCCACGTCGACTCCGGGCTCCACGGACGAGCCCGCCGCCAGGACGAAGACCTTCTCGCGCGAGTGGTCCGTCGAGGGCGTGGTGGGGTCGTTCCCGTGGTCGGCCGTGAGGATCAGCACGTCATCCGCTCCCAGCGCGTCCAGCAGCTCGGGGAGCCTCCGGTCGAAGGCCTCCAGGGCCTCCGCATACCCGGAGGGGTCGTTCCGATGCCCGTAGGCCTGATCGAAATCCACCAGATTGGCGAAGATCAGCCCCCGCCCGGTTGCTCTCAGCTCCTCGATCGAGGCCGTGATGCCCTCATCGTTGGAGTGCGTGGGATGGGTGTGCGTGAAGCCCCGCTCGGCGAAGATGTCGTAGATCTTGCCCACCGAGCGGACCTCGAGGCCGGCCGCCTTGATCTCGTCCAGCACGGTGTCGCTCGGCGGCGGCACGGCGTAGTCATGCCGGTCCGCGGTCCGCTCGAACCCGTCCGGGGGACCCCGGAAAGGCCTCGCGATCACCCTGCCGACCTCGTGCTCCCCCGTCAGAAGCTCTCTGGCAATGGAACACAGCTCGTAGAGACGTTCCAGCGGGATGACGTCGACGTGGGCGGCGATCTGCCACACGCTGTCGCCCGAGGTGTAGACGATCGGCCTGCCGGTCCTCATGTGCTCCTCGCCGAGGTCCTTGATGATCTCGGTGCCCGACGCCGCATAGTTCCCCAGGATCTCGACCCCCGCCCTCCGCTCGAAGGCCTCGACCAGCTCGTCTGGAAAGCCCTCGGGGTAGAGCGGGAAGGGCTTGTCGAGCACGATTCCGGCGATCTCCCAGTGACCCGTCGTGGTGTCCTTGCCCGGCGAGGTCTCGACCATCGAGCCATATGCGCCGCGGGGCCTCTCGGCGGGGGCCACGCCCTCGATCGCGACGATGTTGCCGAGCCCCAGCGACGCCATGTTCGGCAGCGACAGCCCGCCCACGGCTCTGGCGATGTTGGGCAACGTGGCGGAGCCGTCGTCGTCGAAGGCGGCGGCATCGGGGGCATCGCCGATGCCCGCCGAATCCAGCACGATGAGACAGACGGCGCGAGCCCCAGTGGTCATAGGTCGATTGTAGGGAAGCCCGGACGAGCCGGGACGCAGGGTTTCGACTTCCCGGGGCTCCGTGCGGAAACGGGTTGCGAGCCGACCAAACCGGCATCAACGAACTGGTATCGGCCCGACTCGGTGGGTCGGATCCGGCGAGTATCTGGAACGAAACCCGGTGTGGCTAGTTCCGTCACCAACAGGGTGCGTCACATGCGACACCGAGGGTCATCCCTGAAGGAGAACCGAACGCGAGATTCCGATAGGCGGGCCTCGAAAAGTTCCGCGCCATCATCACTGGCCCGTCGGTGCCGCTTTTTGGTCTTGTGGGCCCCGAAGAGCCGGCGCAATGGCAGGCTCGACGACTTCCGACCCCGATTTCTAGAGCGTCAGGAGCTCAGCTGAGCGCAGGACACGCACAGGCTCGCCGTCGGCCTGGCCTCGAGGCGTTCGATGGGGATCTCTCGTCCACAGCGCTCGCACTTTCCATAGGTTCCCTCGTCCATCCGCTTGAGCGCGCCACTGATCTCGGCGTGCCGGTGCTGGATCTGTTCGATGACGGACAGCATCTCGGATCGCTCCATGGTGGCCTGGGCGGAGTCGGCGAAACCCTCGTCGGTGGAGACCTCGACCGCCTCATCGGGATTGGCGGTGGCCCCGTGCTCCCCCAGCTGGCGCTCGACCGACTTCAGCTCCTCGATGAGCTGGGTGCGAATCATCTGTAGTTTGTCTTGCTCCATCAATCCCCCAAGGGTCCTTGGATCGTCGGTGGTGTCGCCCGCGCCGGCTCTGCTCCGGTTCAACTTCTGGCACGGGGGTGAGAGGTCAGATACACCTCTCTCAGCCGGCTGTCGCTCACCAGGGTATACACCTGCGTGGTGGCGAGACTTGCGTGGCCGAGCAGTTCCTGCACCACTCTTATATCTGCTCCAGCGTCCAACATGTGCGTCGCGAACGAGTGGCGCAGGGTGTGTGGTGACACCTTATCGCCCAAAGCCGCACGCCGAGCATAGGCCTTCAAGATCTTCCAGCACCCCTGCCGGCTGAGACGGCCTCCCCGGGCGTTCAGGAACAGGGCGCTCCGCCCGCCCGCCCCCCGTGCGCGCGTCACGAGGACCGGCCTGGACTGCGTCGTGTAGGCACCGACCGCCATCTTCGCCATGCTCCCCAGGGGCACCCGGCGGGACTTGCTCCCTTTGCCCGCCCGCACCAGCACAGCCGAAGCGTCGAGGTCCACGTCGTCGACGTCGAGCCCCACGAGCTCGCTGATGCGGAGCCCCGCGCCGTAGAGGGTTTCGAGGATGGCTCGGTCGCGCCGACCGAGCAGGTCCTCGGCGGGGCCCCCGAGCAGAGACTCGACCTCGTCGAGCCGAATGGCCTTGGGCAGGGACTTGGGTTGCTTGGGACTCCCGATCCTCCCGGTCGGATCTGCGTCGAGGTAGTCCTCGCGGACCAGGAACTTGTAGAGCGAGCGGAGGGCGACGAGCATCCGAGCCACCGAAGACGGGGCCAGCGCCTTGGACGCCGGCGGCCGACCCTCCCTCAGGCCTGCCAGGAAGTCGGTCACGTCGTCGCCGACCGCGTTCGCCGGATCCAACCCGGCTCGGCGGCAGTATTCCAGCCACGTCTCGAGATCGCGCCTGTAGGCGGACACGGTGTTCGGCGCAAGACCTCGCTCGGTAGAGATGTAGGTAAGGAACTCGCTTACGAGACGGCGAAAGGTAGCCGTCGAGTCCGGGTCGGGATGAGACGGCGGGCTCACAACAATTTTTCGATGGGTGTGAACTCGAGGCCATGGGCCTGGCACACGGGCTCGTAGGTGCACGAGCCGGCGTAGCTGTTGACTCCCTGTGCCAGCGCGGGGTCGGTGGTCACGGCCTCTCTCAGTCCCTTCTCCGCGAGCGTGAGTGCGTAAGGCAACGTCAGGTTGGTCAGCGCATAGGTCGAAGTGTGGGGAACGGCTCCCGGCATGTTCCCGACGCAGTAGTGAACGACATCGTGGACCACGTAGGTCGGATCCGAGTGCGTCGTCATCTTCGAGGTCTCGAAGCATCCACCCTGATCGATCGAGATGTCGACGATCACCGCTCCCGGCTTCATCCCCTTGATGATCTCCTCGGTCACGACCTTCGGAGCCAGAGCGCCGGGCACCAGCACGGCGCCGATCACGAGGTCCGCCTGCGTCGCGATCTCCTCGACCACGAGCCGGTTCGACATCAGCGTCAGGATGCGCCCCTTGTGGATGCGGTCGACCTCTCGCAGCTTGGCGATGTTCGTGTCGAGGATGATGACCTCGGCCTCCATTCCCTGCGCGATCCAGGCCGCGTTCATCCCGGACATGCCCGCGCCGATGACGACGACCTTGGCAGGAGCGACACCGGACACCCCGCCCATGAGGATGCCCCGGCCCCCGTTCTCGCGCTCGAGGAAGTGGGCGCCCACCTGCGGCGCCATGCGTCCGGCCACCTCGCTCATGGGGGCGAGCAGGGGCAGCGACCCGTCCGGGTACTCGACCGTCTCGTAGGCGACGCCCGTCGCCTTCGATTCGAGCAGAGCGGTCGTCACCTTGTCGGACGCGGCGAGGTGCAGGTAGGTGAACAGGATCAGACCGTCGCGCAGCCGGTGGAACTCTTCCTCGATTGGCTCCTTCACCTTGAGGACCATGTCGGCCTCGGCGAAGACGACGTCCGCGTTCGGCACGATTACCGCACCGGCGCGCTCGAACTCGGAATCAAAGATGCTCGAGCCCCGGCCCGCGTCCTTCTCGATGATGACCTCGTGGTTGTGGACGACGAACTCACGCACGCCGGCGGGCGTGATCGCGACGCGATACTCGTTGTCCTTTAGCTCGCGGGGTACTCCAATCTTCATGAACCAAACCCCCCTTGGTTTGTTGGTTCAGAGATTAAACGTCGCTGGAGTGGCCGACGGCCTCCGCAATGGAGATCTCGCCGTGCCCGCGAGCGATGGCCGCGCCGACGAAGTCCCTGAACAGCGGCTGCGGGCGGTCCGGCCGGCTTTTGAACTCGGGGTGGAACTGACCCGCGACGAACCACGGATGGTCGGCCAGTTCGATGATCTCGACCAGGGTTCCATCGGGCGACTCACCCGAGCATACGAGCCCCGCGTCCTCGAGCTTGCGGCGGAAGCGGGGGTTGACCTCGTAGCGATGGCGGTGCCGCTCGAAGATGAGCTCGGTGCCGTAGGCCTTCTCGGCTTTCGAGCCCTTCATGATGCGACAGGGGTACGCCCCCAGTCGCATCGTGCCTCCGAGGGAGTTGAGGTCCTGTCCCGCCAGGATGTCGACCACCGGGGCCGGCGTAGACGAGTCGAACTCGGACGAGTTCGCCCCCTCGAGCCCGGCCACGCTTCGGGCGAAATCGATGACCGCGCACTGCAGCCCGAGGCAGATTCCAAGGAACGGCACGTCGTTTTCCCGTGCGAAGCGAGTCGCGTGGATCTTCCCCTCGATGCCTCTCACTCCGAAGCCGCCGGGGACCAGGACTCCGTCGACTTCGCCGAGCATCTCGTGGACGTTCGTTCCCTCGAGGTCGTCCGACGCGATCCATGTGATCTTCACGTCGGTCGAATGCGCGTAGCCAGCATGCTTCAGGCTCTCGACGACCGAGAGGTACGCGTCGGGAAGCGTGACGTACTTTCCGATGAGGCCGATGTTGACCTCTTTGGTGCACGAGTTGATGCGGTTGACGATCCCCTGCCAGTGACTCAGCTCGGGCTCGGGAACATCGGTCATCCGAAGATGGTCGACCACGAATCCGTCGAGGTTCTCGCCGTGGGTGACCAGCGGCACCTCGTAGATGCTGCTGGCATCCACCATCGAGACGACGGCCTCGACGTTGACGTCGCAGAGAAGTGAGATCTTCCGCTTGAGCGAGGGGGTAATCGGCCGGTCGCTGCGGCAGACGATGGCATCGGGCTGAATTCCGATGCTGCGCAGTTCCCTGACCGAGTGCTGGGTCGGCTTGGTCTTGAGCTCCTCGGCGGCCCCCATGTAGGGAACGAGAGTGACGTGGACGTAGCAGGTGTCGTCGCGGCCGAGCTCTCGCTTCAGCTGCCGGATCGCCTCGAGGAACGGAAGCGATTCGATGTCGCCGACCGTGCCGCCGATCTCGGTGATGAGGACGTCGGCCCCCGAGTCGTCTGCGAGCGCCAGGATGCGTTCCTTGATCGCCTCGGTGACGTGGGGAATGACCTGGACGGTGTCGCCGAGGTAGTCGCCGCGGCGCTCCTTGGCGATGATGCTCTGATAGAGAGCCCCGGTGGTGACATTGGAGGCGCGGTGCATGTTCACGTCGATGAACCGCTCGTAGTGACCGAGATCGAGGTCGGTCTCACCGCCGTCCTCCGTGACGAAGACTTCGCCGTGCTGGAACGGATTCATCGTGCCCGGGTCGACGTTGATGTAGGGGTCTAGCTTCTGGAGCATGACCCGGAGGCCTCGTGCCTTCAGGAGCCGTCCGAGGGAGGCCGCGGTAATGCCCTTTCCCAGGCTCGACACCACACCACCCGTCACGAAAACGTGCTTCGCCACCAGTCCTCCGTTCCAATCCCATCGTTCCAAAATGCCCGGTTCCAAATGCCCGGTTCCAAATGCATTTCGACGGCGCTCGCTACGGCCGCGCGGATGCCAATTTCATACCTGGTGACGACCCCCGACCCTCCAAAGGGCGACATCGCTTTCGATGCGGCCTCGGTGTGGGGGAAGTCAGCCCAAAGTAGCACGCGCGCGCCTTGGGGCGCGTCTATTTGCGGCCGATTCGGTCCACTGCCTTCAGCCACGGCGTCGTATCGATGACCCGGGAGAACGAGACCTTCTCGGAAACGACGTTGAGCGCGCCGATCACGAGCACCGCTAGCAGCCGAAAGGGCTCGTCGAGCGAGTAGGCGAGACCCAGGCCGACGACCGCTCCGATCGGGTTCGCGCCGGCGTCTCCGAGCATGGCCCCCTCTCTCAAGTCGACCGCCGTCACGGCCACGAGAGCCCCCACGACCCCCGCCGTCCCGACGGCGAAACCGGCGGGCCCGAAGACCATGAGGGGAACGAAAAAGAGGAAAGCCACCTTGAGGGCGCGTCCGGGGGCCCGGTCGAGCAGGTTGAAGAGATTTGCCGTCAGCCCAACGAGGAGGAACACCTCGACCTTGTGGCCGAGGCCGTCCGCGGGTATTGCCGCTACCGCTCCGGCGAGGCCACCCGCGATGATCTTGACGAGACCTCCCGTCAACGCGCCCCCACCCATCGAGGTCATGTGTCCTCGGAAGCCCCGGGCCTGCTCGTCGCCCCTGCGGTCGTCGAAGAGCCCGGCGGCGAACATCAGGGTCACCACGACGATGACCAGCGTGGTCCCGACGCGCCCGACCGGCGCCCCCTCGGTCACCGAAATCGAAAACACGAGAGCGAAACTCCCGGCGATGCTCCCGAACAACACCCCGAAACCGAGCACGACCGGCACCTCACGCTGGTTGACGTTGATCCTGACGAGAGATCTAGGAGCCGACGCGAGCGCGACCCGGACGGCGAGCAATGAGGCGACGAACCCCGCCACAAACGGGGCCACCACCCAGGCACCGACGTCGTCGGTCACGCCGGCACCTCCTTCCGGGCGGGCGGTGGGCCGGTTAGGGGAGGCGCGTCCATGGACAGGTGCACCAGCAGCGCCATGGGGACCAGGAAGGACAGGATCACCGCCGGTATGACGATGCCCGAGTCGTTGACGGCGAATCCCGTGACGGCGAGCACCAGGCCCCCGATCAAACCGGCCCTGAGCTTGGGATAGTCGAACGCGAACTGCTGCCAGCGTCCGCTCGGACGGCGTAGCAGAAAGACCATCGCCAAGAGAGCCGGCGGCACGAAGTAGGTCCAGATCGCCGACGTGAACACGCGAAGGTTCGCCGTGGCTTTTCGCTCGATGGTGTCGAACAGAGCTCCGAACCCTCTGTCACGCGTGTCCTCGTAGAGCCGCGCGAGATGGGTCTGCGACTCGGCCGGCAGCGCGAGGTCGACAATGAGGAAGAGGCCCAGGACCACCACGCCGGCCACGCCGGCGACGACGGCCGTCCGCAGCCTCGGCTTCCGGCCGCTCAGCAGCACGAGGGTTATGCCCAGCGCGGGAACGAGGGCCAGGACTCCACCGACGTCGCTCCCGAACGCGGGAGCACCGTCAATGACGATCGTCACGAGAAGTAGCGCGACGATGAGCGGCATCGTGAAGGGCCTGTCGCTGAAGCGGTAGGCGATGAGCGCCCCGGTCAATAGTGCCGTCACCCCGAACACGGCGAAGACGATATTGCCCGCACCGACGAACCGCCCCGCGACGATGGGCGAATAGCCGAACACCGTATTGAGCTGCAACATGCTTCCCGTCACGAGGTCGAGCGCGACGACCAACCACGTGAAGGCAACCAGCGCCAGAAGCCGGTCCAACGAATTCCTGAAGACTGTAGACGCGGTCAACACAAGCGCCGCCATGATTGCGACCAGCAGCGCACCAAACGCGGCCCCACCCAAGGCGTGTCCGTCGACCACACCTGCGAGATAGGTCGACACCGGAAACGCAACCACGGCGAGACCGCACATCTGGAGCGTCCGCGCGGCGGTGGAACCCACCCCCTCGCGCCGCTCGCGCCGGACGAGCAACAGCAGCAAGAGGACGTAGACCATCACCTGGAACAAGACGAAGATCGCGCTCATCGGTCCTTTGACCTCGTCGATGAAGACGGACTCGTCGTCGAGCGCCGTCATCGTGGCGACCGGTGGGTCGCTCGACGGATGGGACACGATTGCCCGGCCGTTCATCACCGGGGGCCTGTCGATGCCGAGGTGCCCGAGGATCGTCGGAGCGACATCGGGGAGCGTCACCAGGCTCCGACGACGGGTCGAGGCCGATTCGAGCGCCGTCCCCGCCTCGAAGTCGCTCCCCACCGCGACCGCCACACCGAGATGCGCCTCGTCGGCCCACGATGGCGAGGTCGGCGACACGACCAGCAACAGGTCGTCGGGCTCCATGCGGTCACGGAGATCGCCGAGCAGGTCATCGGATGCCATCAGCGCCTCCCGCTGCGACGAGACGAGGTCGCCGGTTATCTCGTCGCGGCCCAACGCCATGACCCACTGATCGAAGCGCGTCAAATCTCCCTGGTCGACGAACGCCACCCCGCAGTCCTCGGCCCCGAAGAAGGCGTCGAGCGCGTCGGACAACCGCTCGGGGTCGGTCCGCACGCCATAGGGAGCCGCGTCGTCGGCGGCGAGCAGGCCGTCGCCCGTGGCGGCCGCGTCGACCACCCCCTCGGGGCTCATCGCCGACAAGAGGGTCCACCGTCCGAAGCCGATGGGTGCGGGCGCCGGTCTGCCCAGATCCCCGTTGCCGATCGCATAAACGGGGGCCTCGAGAGCGCCGCTCAACGCGCCGGGCCGAGCGCCGTAACCGTCGTCCTCAGCAATCCGCTCGATCTCCTCGACTCCTGCAACCCGCACATCCGATATCCCAGGTGGACGCCCTGCGGGATTTGAGGTCTCGTACACGACCGGACCCCCCGTCGTCACTCCCCCGTCGACCCGCGCGCCGGCACCCATGGTCACGAACCCCGACGCCAGCGACGTACGGGATGCGTTCGTACGAACGGACATCGAGCCCCACGCACCATCCTCGACCGCCTGGACGATATTCGGCGGCTCGAAGCGTTGGATGTCCGACCACAGGACACCCGGCAGCGCCAACACGACGCTGCGGGAGCAGTTCTCCTGGGCCTGGACCGGAGCCGCGGTCACCAGCGCCAAAGCGGATGCCGCGACGAAGGTCCGCGCGACCCTCAGCGTGCGTGCCATTCGTACGCTCCGCTCAGGCGAGTCAGCATCTGGCTCGTCGAGAATCGCCTGCGGAGATCGACGAGCGCTTGCTCCGCGTATCGAGTTGCCATCTCGGACGAGCTCAACACGTCGCTCAGGGCCGCAGCGAGGGCCTCGGCGTCACCCTTTGGCACGAGCCGTCCGGAGGATCGATCTCCGATCAACTCCGGCATGCCCCCGACTTCGGTCGACACCACGGGGACGCCGAGGAGAACCGCTTCCTGAGCGGCAAGAGGGACTCCCTCCCAGTTCGACGACAGGCTGAAGACGTCCGCGGCGTGGATCCAGTCCGCGATGTCGTTTCGCCAGCCGAGCCACCGCACGCGGTCGCCGAGGCCCATTGCCAGCGACATCGTCTTCAGCCTCTGCTCGTCCGGACCCTGGCCGAGCACGATCAATACGACGTTTGCGGGGAGCCGCGCGAGCGCGCTGAGCATGACGTTCAGGGCCTTCTGCGCAGAGAGCCGCGACACGGTGACGATAAGTCTTGCATCGTCGGGCACGTCCGCCTCGGCACGAATCTGCGCGGGGGTCCTCTTCAGACGCGGAGCGTCGCCGATTCCGAGGTAGAGAATCTCGACCTTCCCCGCAGACTTGGGTGACCGCCCGCGCAGGTGTCTCGCGATCTCTTCCGAGACCGCGAAGGTGTGCTGGGTGAGGCGCACGGATAAGGGCTCGGCCCATTTGTATGCAGCGGCTTTCACTCGCCCCGAGACGTCCGGGAGCACGAGGTTGTGGACCGTTTGCAAGGTGGGGACCTCCAGCGGGCGCGCTGCCAGCGCCGCGTCGATCCCCGCCCGCAGCCCGTGCGCGTGGACGACGTCGTAGCCGCCCTGTCGGAGATAGCTGCGCAGTCTCCGCACGATCCGTGAGTGACCACGCGGGCCATCGGGGATATCGAGGGGAATGACGGCTTTGGGCATGGGCACGGGAAGGTCTCTCGGTCCGGCGACGTCGATCGTGAGATCGTCGCCGTCCAGGGCCTCCGTGATCTGGGCGACGTGTCTTGCTATCCCACCTGCGGAGCGGCCGAGGACCTGGAGGACGTTCAACCGGCTCACCTCGATTCGCTCCGCCCGACGAGGGCGATGAACCGCCGCAACTCAGGTGCGCCGGTCATCACCATGACCACGACGTAGGCACCAAGGCCCGCTCCCGCGGCGACCAGGAAATTCACCAGGGTCTCGAGTTTCGTGGACGCCGGCAGCGCGATGGTTACAGCCCCCGCAATCGCCAGCGAGAGGAGGGACGCGCCAAACGACCGGCCGACGCTGACCTTCAGATCCCTGGTTGCAACGGTGCCGAGACGCCGGGACAGGAGATGCAACAGGACCACGGCCGCGACCGCAAAGGCGGCCGAGTGTGCGAGGGCCAGCGTCGGGACAGACCAGTCGCCGTCCACCGTGGTGAACAGAGCCACCCCGAGAGCGCTCGAGATGACGACGGCTCCCCCGTTGACGAGCGCCGGTGTCTTTGTATCGCTCAAGGCGTAGTAGGCCCGCGTCACGACGAGGAAGGTCGAGTAGGTGGGCAGGCCGATCACGAAGGCCGCCAGAACGCGGGCGACCAGTTCGGCCCCCGATTCGGTCATCACTCCGTATTCGAGGGTCAAGTTAGAGATCGCGCTCGCTCCGGCGAGCATGACGGCCGCGGTGGGCAAAAGGATAAAGGCAAGCATGCGGAGACCATCGCGGAGACGGATCAGGAGCTCCTCGGGCTCGCCGCGCGCAGCACTCTCCGACATCGCGGGAAAGAGAACGTGGAAGATCGCCACCGCGAAGAGCGCGTGCGGCATGTAGAAGAACGTGAACGCCCACTGGTAGGCGGCAACCCCGCCCTCGACTGAGTTGGCGAGCAGCAGGACGACGATCAGGCCGGCTTGATACCCCCCCGCATAACCGAGCGCCCACACCCCGAGATGTGCGGCCTTTCGCACCGCGGGGTGCCGCGGCGCCCATTTGAAGCGGAAATGCCAGCCGAGCGACCTCAACTGAGGAATCAGGCACACGGTCATGGCCACCACACCGAGAGTCGTCCCGAGTCCCAGAACCAGCGTCTGCAACGTGGTTATGCCGTCCACGGTGGGAGGATCGTTCCCGCGCAGCGTGGCATAGAGCACGTAGACGCCGATGACGACGAGGTTGTTGAAGATCGGGGCGATGGCGGCGATGGCAAACTTCCGGTGGGCGTGCAGCGCCCCCGTCATGATCATGCCGGCGCCGTAGAACACGATCTGCGGCGCGAACAACCGCATGAAAGAGGCCCCCAGCGAGATCTCCTGCGCGCGCAGATCGGCGTCTGCCACTCCCAGGGTTAGGAGACGCATTAGTGGTTCCCCCAGTAGCGCGACGAGCAGGGCAATCGCGACGAGGCCAACGACCGCGACCGTCGTGAGCGCGTTGGCTGCCTGCCAGCCCTCATCCTGTCGGCCTTTGACCAGATAATCCACGAAGGTCGGCACGAATACCGATGTGAGCACCCCCGCAGCGACGAGCTCGAAGACCACGTTGGGGGCGGTGTTGGCGGTCTGATAGGTGTTGGCCAAGAAGGTCGTTCCCATGGCGGCGGCGACAACCATGACGCGGACGAAGCCGGTGATGCGTGACAGCGCGGTCGCCACCGTGATGATCGCGGCGCCGCGCGCAAGGGAGCCCTGAGGCTCTGCTAGAGACGCCATGGCGCTTCCGTCGGTGACCGGTTATTCAATGAGTCACCGCCAACTAGTCGAGCGGCGGAAGGTCGGGCAACGGGCGCGTCCCGTCGTCCGTCCCGAAATGCCCCGCCGGATTGGATGGAGGTTCGCTGAGCACGAGCACGAGGGCCACGTGACCGAGCGCGCTTTCGCCGGTGTCCACCGTCGAGACCGTCTCGTTTATCTCGGCGTCCTCACGGACGGCGGTGGCCATGTTCCATTGACTGGACGATGACTCTGTCACGACGACGTCTGTTTCCCCTGCCGTTAGCCCGGCGCTTAGTCGTCTGATGAACGCGGTCACGTTGAACGGCTGTGTCGTGGCGTTTCCACCCGCGATGACAAAGGACGAATCGTCTGGCACCACCTCGCCCTCGTCACTGTTGCGCGCCACCGAGATAAAGTCCTCTTCCTCGAGCAAGCGCAAGAGCTCAGAGTAGGCGACCTGAGAGGAACCCTCTCCCGATTCTGTCGGCCCACCGCCGTCCAGAGCGAGCGAGGCAGCGCCTTCTCCCATCGCTCCGGCCGCATCCATCAGCACGTCGGACGGCTTCTGCTCGACAGACTCGACGATCGTAGCTAGTTGGTCCGCTTCGGGCCCACTTTCGAGCGCAAACTTCGCTCCCAGGGTTATCTGCGTGACGATAGTCGCGCCCGCATCTTCGAGGGCGCCGATCGAACCGTCGACGACTCCGTCGTCCGCGCCGTCGACGGCGAAAACGACCACGTCTCTGCCGTTCAGCCGCCCATCGATCGCCCACGGTTCCGCCGCCTGCGCCCACTCGGCGAACGCATCGTTCTGAGCTCGCAACTGATCAATTTGCTCACGTTGCTCTCTGACCTCGGCGTTGACGGACTCGATGCGGTTCTCCAGGTCCCGCGCGAGGGGGTCGCCCACGAATCCCGCCCCCAACATGATCCCGACCGTCAAGGCGAGAAAAATCGAGATGATCGTGACGACCAGGTAGCGAAAGTCGATCATCCGAAGATCGCCGTTCGGATCGAGTCCCAGGTCAGCGAAAGCTGTGTCCACAACAAAGACAGCTGTCCTCGGAAGACGTCGGAGAACACGATGACCATGCTGATAGCGAGCAGAGCCGAGAACACGAGAAGTCCGAGGTCTCGCCCGCGCACGCGCCCGTGATAGAGCCGGCTGAGGCCCTTGGCGTCGACCAGAATCGGTCCGACTCTGAGACGAGTCAGAAAGGTCGAGGCCATCCCCTTGCGACCTTTGTCTCGAAACTCGATCAGGTTGGCGTGGGTACCCACGGCGACGATCAGCTCGGCCCCCCTTTCGTAGGCAAGCAACATTCCGATGTCCTCCGACGTCCCGGTCGCCTCGAACACCACGCAGGACAGCCCCAACGCATCGAGTCGCTCGGATCCCGGAGCGTAACCATCCGCGTATGCGTGCACCACCAGCTCGGCGCCGCACGTGAGGGCCTCGGTCGTCACCGAGTCCATGTCGCCGATGATCATGTCGGGTTTCAGTCCGACATCGATCAGCGCATCCGCTCCTCCGTCGACTCCAATAAGCAACGGCTTGACCTCACGAATGTAGGAGCGCAACGCATGGAGGTCGTCCTTATAGTCGTAACCGCGCACGACCACCAGGACATGACGCCCGTGAAAGTCGGTGCGGACCTCGGGCAATCGCGCTGCCTCGAGCAGCACGTCGCGCTCGTCCTCGATGTATTCGATCGTGTTCTGTGCGAAGCGCTCGAGCTCTACCGCGATCCCCTGCTTGGCCTCATCGAGCGACTCCTCGACGCTCTCCAGCTCGAGCCGGGTTCCACGCGTTATCTCGACGTGTTCATTGCCTTCTCTGCGGAACACCCGATCGCCGTCTACGGCTATCTCGGTGCCGTCGATGAGGAGCATGATCTCCTTGCCCACGTCGTCGATCACGGGAATCCCTGCCGAGCACAGAAGAAGGGGGCCCAGGTTCGGGTAGCGCCCCGTTGTCGACTTCGAAGCGTTGATCACCGCGGTTGCGCGCCGCTCTATCAGCCCCTCGGCCGAAATGCGGTCCATGTCCTCGTGGTCGACGACCGCTATCTCACCGGGATTCAAGCGGGTGGTGAGATCCTTGGTTCGATGATCGACCCGCGCGACGCCCAGCAGCGCACCCGGCACGTCGGGGAGGTGCTGACGCCTCCTCTTTCCGAGGATATTCATCGAGCGCTCGCGGTCTCGAGCAGCTCCTTGGCGTGCTCCCGCGCCCTCTGACTCTCCGGCATTCCGGCGAGCATGCGCGACAACTCGTCGACCCTCTCGGCTCCCTCGACGCGCGCGACCAGGGCGATGGAACGCGCATCGGCAGACTCCTTCAGGACGCGGTAGTGGTAATCGGCAAAGGCGGCGACCTGAGGGAGGTGCGTGACGAGCAGCACCTGGGCCCCCGTGGCGCGCGCCAGATCCGCCAGCGCCCGTCCCACGGACTGAGCCGCCAGCCCGGCAACACCGGCATCGACCTCGTCGAAGATCATCGTGCGCGCAGAGCCCTCGGTCTCTCCCTCTCGCGACGTCAACAGGTGCAGCGCCAGCGCGATCCGCGACAGCTCCCCTCCCGACGCCACCTTCGCAACCGGACGGGCCATCTCGCCGGGGTTGGCCGCGACCCGAAACTCGACGGACTCCATACCGCCCTCGAACAACTCTCGCTGAGTCAGTGCCACCTCGAACCGAGCTCCCGAGAGCGCGAGTTCGCCCAGAGTCTCCTCCATGGCTTTCTCGAGACGAGGGGCCGCCACCTTCCGCAGGGTTCCGAGCTCCCGCGCGAGATGCCCGGCCCGCGCCATCAGGCTCTCGTGTTCGGCGCGCAGTGCTCCGAGCGATGACTCCGCGTTCTCCAGCTCGTCGATCCGGGCCCTCGCGCGCTCCAGATATCCCAGAACCCCGGCCTCCGGTCCCCTCGGTTCGGAATCCTGCGGCACCCGGTCCTCGCCGTACTTTCGCGTCATCCGTGCGATGACATCGAGGCGAGCCCTCGTCTCCTCGAGCGTCTGAGGATCCGGTGCCACCATGCTGCGGGTCAGATCGCTCGCGATGTCCGCTATCTCGAGCGAGGCCGCCTCGAGCCGCCGGGTCACTTCCTCGAGGGCCGGGTCCCTCTGGGACGCCGCCGAGACATCCCGGTGCGCCGAGTCGATCGTCTCGGCAGCACCGCGCTCCCCATTCAGCGCATCGATCGCTCGCCCCAGCGCCAGGGCGATCGACTCTGCGTGTTCGAGGCGGTCCGCGTCCTTCGTCAGCCGGTCGAACTCCCCCTCCTGTAGCTCGGACTTCTCGATCTCGGAGATCTCGTAGCGCAGAAGATCGAGCTCGCGCTCCCGCTGTCGCTCGTTCGACAGCAGTGTGTCCATTTCACCGTGGACCCGGCTTGCCGCTCGAACCGTCCCGGTGAGCTCGGCTGCGAGAGCAGTGGATCCGGCAAAGGCGTCGAGCAAAGCCCGCTGCCGGGAGGGGGCGGCGACGCCCTGTGCTTCGTTCTGGCCCGCTATCTCGACGAGCTGTTCGCCGACCGCTCCGAGCGCTGCGACGGTGACCAGACGGCCGTTGATGCGCGCCCGGCCCCCTTTCCCGTCGGCTGTGATGCTGCGGGTCAGGACGACCTCGGCCTCCGACTCGGCCATCCCGGCCTCGATGATTCCGTGGGCGCTGAGCACCTCGAGGGCTGCGTGACCCGGGGGCACGACGAAGCGCCCCTCGACGAGCGCTTCGGCCGCTCCCTCCCGGACCAGGGCGCGATCGGACCGGCCGCCCACCAACAGCCCGAGGGCGGCCACGATCAGGGTCTTTCCGGCCCCGGTTTCTCCCGTGAGGGCGCTACAGCCGCCACGCAGCTCCAGCTCGGCGCGCTCAATCACGCCGAGGCCCTCGACAACAAGCTCTCTCAGCATCCGTGAGGAATCCTAAGGGTGAGCGGGGGCGAAAGGCGGTGTCTCGTGACCATCACGGAATCTCGACAAATTCTCCCAGAAGGCGTTCCCATGACCCAGGGGCTCGCTCAGCGAGCTTGGAGGTCATAAGAAGCAGCCTCAGGATCGCAGGTCGAGCTTCTGCCGGAGTCTTTCGAGGAAGTCGGGGCCCGACAGTTTCACCAGCTCGAGAGGGCGCTGGTGGCGCCGGGCGGTGACGACGTCGCCGGGTTGCAGCTTCCGGCCGAGCCTCCCGTCCAACGACAGGACCGCCACCGGCGCCGCCTCGTCGACTCGAATCGTCACCTCGTCGTCGGGGGCCAGGACGACCGGCCGGGAGAACACCATGTGAGGGCTCACCGGCACGATGACGAGCGCGGCGGCGCGCGGAGAGATGATCGGACCCCCGGCGCTCAGCGCGTAGGCGGTGGAGCCCGTCGGGGTCGCGACGATCACGCCGTCGGCGTTGAAGGACGCGAGTCGCTCTCCGCTGACGCTGACCTCGAGGCGAACGAGCCTGTATCTCGCCGACCGCTCGACCAGCACCTCGTTGAGCCCGACGAGATGAGCTTCCCGACCGTCGCTCGTAACTTGGCAGTCGAGCATCATCCGCTCCTCGAGGCGATAGTCGCCGTCGAGCACTCGTTTGAGCGCGCTCAGCTCCTCGCCGGCTTCCACCTCGGTCAGATAGCCGAGTGAGCCGAAGTTGACGCCCAGCAACGGGGCGTCCGCTGCGTGGGCCGCGTGGGCCGCGTGAAGCATGGTGCCGTCGCCGCCGAGGGCCAGGACGAGGTCGGGTGAGTCGTCGTCGACGCTGATGCCCCGTCCCACGAGCGTCTCCTCGATCTCGTCTCGCATGCGCGCGGCCTCCGGCTTGCTTGGATGCACGACGAAGGCGACCTTGCTTATCTCCACATGACTCCCATCCGGCTACTCCACCCCGGCAACCGCTCGGGCGGCCGCTCCCCTATTGTGAGGCCCGCCGCGGTTGAGGTGAACGAAAAACTCACGGTTGCCGGCCGGGCCGGGCAGGTCGGAGGCGGTGGCGTCCACCAGCCCCAGACCCCGGGACTCGGCCGCATCGACCACGCCCAGAACCGACTCGAGCCACAGGGCCGGGTTGCTCACTACTCCACCCTTACCGACCGCGTCCCTTCCGACCTCGAACTGCGGCTTGACCATCAGCAAAAGGTCACCCCGTCGGTCCATCACGTCCGCCAGAGCCGACAGAACCAGCGTCAACGAGATGAACGAGAGATCGGCGACGACTCCCTGAGGTCGCCGCGGAAGGTCGGCGGCGGCGAGCGACCTCACGTTCGTACGTTCCAGCACGGTCACGCGCTCGTCGTTGCGAATCCGCCAGTCGAGTTGTCCGTAACCGACATCGACGGCAATGACGGACGCTGCCCCAGCCTGCAGAAGGCAATCGGTGAATCCACCAGTAGAGGCTCCGGCGTCGAGCCACGCCCGGCCGGCCACGTCGACGTTCAGCCGGTCGAGCGCGCCTGCGAGCTTGTCGCCCCCGCGCGAGACGAACCGCCGCGGGCGGTCGCTGATCGTCAGTGAGTCCTCCGGAGACACCATGGTCGCGGCGCGCGTGGCCGGCATTCCCCTCACCACAACGTGCCCCTCCTCTATGGCGCGCCGTGCGGCGGAACGAGACTCTGCGAGACCGCGCCTTACGAGCTCAGCGTCGAGACGAAGGGTTTTCGCCAACGTCGCGCTCGAGCTCGTGGCTCAGTTCGTCGTAGAGGTTCTCGAGCACCTCGAGTCGTCCGGCGTCGCCCATGGGCGCCGCGTCCTCCAGTGCCTGGCGGGTCCGGTCCTGCAAAGCCACGGGGTCGGGAGCCTCCGAGGTCGTGACGCGCTCGTTGTTGTCGTCCATGGGTGGTGATTATCCCTCGCCGTCGGGCCGCTCGGTCGTCTTCTTGGCCGTTTTCTTGTTCGTCTTCTTCGGGGTCTTCTTGCGAGTCTTCTTGTGCGTCTTCTTGGCGGTAGTGGGTGCGACCGGCCGGTACTCGAGCCGCGCGACCCGCCGTTCCAGTCGCTCTATGTCGCGCTTCGAAGCGAGTCCGAGAGATTCGGTCTGATTGCGGATCTCACTTCGGATGAGGTTCAGGATCTCGTCCCGGTTCTGCTTGCTGCGCTCCATGAGGTCCCGAACCGCCTGGGCCGCCTGGCCCCCCGGGAGGTCACCGGATTTGATCAGGTCGCGCACGATGGCCTCGGCACGGTTACGGGTCAGCTCGACCACTCCGGATGTGAACAGGGCCACACGCCTGATCTCGTCTCTCACCCCACGGCCTCCTGTGTCGGTTGAACTCGCCTGAAACCTATACTCGCATCCGTGGTCTCGCTGATTCCGATATCGGACGAAAACCCCACGCGACGAACGCCCATAGTCACACTGGTGCTGATCGCGATGAACATCGGGACGTTTTTCTTCATCCAGCCGAATCCACCGCTGCTCGGCGCCGGGACACCGCCTCAGGAGGAGCGGTTCATTTACGACACCGCCCCCGCTCCCTGTCAGTTCGAGGACGAGTGCCCCCGTGCGGTGCAGGGCGTGACCGGACCCATAGAGATACCCGAACGCACCCTTGGTGAGTTCGTCTTGTCGCTCGTGTACTCGGCCTTCCTCCACGGGAACCTGGTACACATCGGCGGCAACATGCTCTTCCTATGGGTCTTCGGGAACAACGTCGAGGATTTCCTGGGCCACTTCAAGTACGTGATCTTCTATCTGCTCGGCGCGATCGGTTCCGGGTTCGCACAGGTGTTCACCAATCTCGGCTCGGCGATACCCGCCATCGGGGCATCCGGCGCGGTCGCCGCGATTCTCGGGGCCTACTTCGTGTTGTATCCAAGAGCCAGGGTCAACGTGCTCGTGCCGATCATCTTTATCTGGACGATCCTGCAACTGAGCGCATTCGTAGTGCTCGGCCTGTGGTTCCTCTTCCAGTTCCTCCTTCCCCAACCGGGCGTCGCGTGGCAGGCGCACGCGGGCGGCTTCATCATCGGCGCGCTCGTCATCCTCCTGTTCGGAGGCAGGCCACATCCGAGAAGGCCGGTGTGGCAGACGGAGTGGCGCTACTAGACCTCGGTCAGTAAGTCCGGTAGGTCCGCGAGCCGTTCGAGCACGATGTCGGGTCTGGGTTCCACCTGGTCGATCTCGGCTCGAGCCGTCACGCCCGACAGCACGAGGATCGTGGCCCATCCCATGACCCGGCCTCCCTCGAGATCCGTGTTCGGCCTGTCCCCGGCGATCGCGATCTTCGACGCTCCTCCGAGGTGGCGCGCGGCAACCCGCATCATCGCCTCGTGCGGCTTGCCCATCACGCGTGCCCGGCCGCCCGACGCCACCTCGATGGCCGCAACCAGCGAGCCCGCGCCGGGCCAGAGACCGTCGGGGGCCGGGAAGGAGGCGTCCGCGTTCGCCGCGACGAGCCGGGCGCCGTCCTGCACCGCGAACGAGGCTCGCTTGAGCGATTCGTAGGTAAAGTCTGGGTCGAAGCCCACGACGACGTAGTCGGCCGTGCGAGACGAGGGATCGTCGTCCACGACCACGTCGATCGAATCGAAAGCCTCGCGGAGTCCTTCACCGCCGACGACGATCGCGCTCCGTCCCGCAGCGCCCTCCTCGGCCAGCAGTTCGGCCATGACCACCGCCGAGGTCACAAGATCGTCGCGCTCGACCGAGACACCCATCGAGCCCAGCTTCTCGATGTACCGGCCGATGGTGGGGTTCGCGTTGTTGGTGCAGAACACGACGTGAACACCGAGTTCTCTCAGTCGCTCGATTGCCTCCGGAGAACCCTCGATGGGCTCTGGACCCCTGTAGATGACGCCGTCGAGGTCGCAGACGAGGCCCTCGAGACCCGCCAGGGCTTCGACGTTGCCGGCGACGAGACTCATGGGTCCCATCTCAGGATGCACAGATCCGCCCTCGCTCCCCCGAGTAACGTGTTGATCCGATCGACGGTCGTGATGGCCCCCCCGATGAGTGCCGGCACGCCGGATTCGTTGCGGACCTGCTCGCTGAGCACCGTCAGGTAGTAAGAGTCGAGATGCGGGGTAAAGCGAGGAGTCGTGAATCCCGCGGTTATCTCGACCAGAGCGCAGCCCTGCTCCCGCAACTCGGCCACGAGAGCGAGCGCGTCGTTCACCCTGGTTCCCCCGCGTTGCCAGTCGTCGGCACAGATCGAAGCCCCCACCGGACCTCCGAACTCCGCGCGCACCACGGCGAAGACCTCGAGGGGGAAACGCATCCGTCCCTCGATGTCCCCTCCTAACTCGTCCGTCCTCGAGTTCGTTAGCGGCGAGAGAAATCCGCCCAGCAGGTAGCCCCGCGCCATCTCGACCAGGACCGCGTCGAAGCCCGCCCGGCCCGCATTGCGGGCGGCAGTCGCGAAGTCCTCGAGAATCTCGGCGCGGGTTCGGTCGTCGAGCGCAACGGGGGTGGCGTTGCGTCCATAGGCGATCGGAGACGCCGCGAGCAACGGCCACGAGTCCGAGTCGAGCGGGCGATCGAGGCCCGTGGACCTCGGTTTTGTCGCCCCGCGCGCTCCGGCGTGGTTGAGCCGCACCCCGGCGCGCCCACCGCGATCCAACAGCACCTTGAAGCTCTCGACCTGGGCATCGTCGTAGAGACCCGCATCCCCTGGAGATATGCGTCCCCGAGCCGAGACCGCGACCTCATCGGTCAGCACCAGGCCGGCCGAGGCGCCCAAAGCCGAGGCGAGCATCTCCCGGTCGGATCCCGCGATGACTCCGTCGAGTGACGATCCGGCGGCCACGGGCGACAGCACCACCCTGTTGTCGAGCCGAACTCCCCCGAGGTCGAATGCTACGAGCGCCGGCGGCGGGGCGACGACCGCGCGGGCGCTCCCTCCTGAGCCTGCGGCGAACTTGCGATCGACGTCCTGGATCAGGAACGGATCGCGTTGTCTCAGGTTTCCGTAGTCGATCCGGCCGCTGCGGGTCAGGAGGTGGAAGACGAATTGCTCGGGCTCGAGTTCCTGGTAGCGGCTCGTCGACTCGAAGTAGCTCTGCGACTGCTGAGCCGCCTCCTGGAATCGCTCGACGATGGGTTTGCGCTCCATCTGATAATCGGCAAGAGCGGTCCGGGCCGCCTCCGGGTCTCCTCCCGCGGCATCCCGTTCCTCGAACGCCTTGGCGAGCGAGATGGCGTCCTCCATCGCCAGCTTCGTCCCCGACCCGATCGAGAAGTGAGCGGTGTGCGCGGAGTCACCGAGCAGCGCGATGGGGACCAGACCCGGCGGCGTGTCGATCCACGTCTTCGTCTTGAGCGTCGGAAAGCTGATCCATTTGGACTGGTTGCTCATCAACGC
This sequence comes from Actinomycetota bacterium, assembly GCA_009379915.1. GTDB lineage: Bacteria > Actinomycetota > CADDZG01 > CADDZG01 > WHSQ01 > WHSV01. Next base: position 48,316 of record WHSV01000006.1, read on the forward strand.
GCTGCCGCGGAGATCCCCGGCGAAGAGGGTCTCGCAGTAGGCGATGCTCTCGGCTTCGGAGGCCTCGTGCAGTCCCGCGTTGCGCCAAGTCTCCTCGCTGCATTCGACGATGAACGTGCTGGTCGTTCCATCGAAGGGATAGGCGTGCACCTGGAACAGCCCATCGTCGTTCGCATGGAAGATGAATGTGAAACTGTCAAGCGGAAGCGTCGTCCCGAACCAGATGTAACGGGCGCGGCCTTCCCGGACGCGCGGCTTGAAGACCTCCGCTCGCGCCTCGCGCGTCGCGCTGTAGATGCCGTCGGCTGCGATCACCAGGTCGTGGTCCAAGTTCTCTGCGACGACCTCGGTCTCGAAGCGAACGTCCACTCCGACCTCCGTGCACCGGTTCGTAAGGATGTCGAGCAGCTTGCGCCTCGAGATGCCCGAGAAAACCTGGCCCCCGGCACGCACCAGCGAATCCTTGTAACGAATGTCGATCGCGTCCCAGATGACGAAATGGTCGGTGATGTCGACGTAGCTCTTGTAGTCGGCTTCCCGGAAAGACGTCAGCGTCCGGTCCGAGAACACGACTCCCCAGCCGTAGGTCGCGCCGCGCGGATTCCTCTCGAACACAACCACCTCGAGCTCGGGAGACGATCGCTTCAGCAGGAGGCTCGCGTACAGGCCCCCCGGCCCTCCCCCGATGGTTGCGATCCTCACGAGCTCATCACGGTTGCGAGCCGGTCGTGCTGCTCGAGCTCCGCGACCGCGGGGAGGAGCACGAGGTGATCGCACCCCGCCTCTGCATAACCGCGCACGAACTGGGCGATGCTCTGCGGGGTGGTCAGGAGACCCTCGGTGATCTTGGCCGCGAAGGGCCCGGTGAAGGCGTAGTAGTCCCTCATGTAGGAGCGACCGCGCTCGATCGTCGCATCGTCACCGAGCGCGAAGTAAGCCTGTGCCCAAAGCTTCGGCTTGCCCGGCCGGCCGGCTTCGATCCAAGCGGTCGTTGCGCGGTCCGCCGCACGCTGGAACGATCGCGGCGGTCCCCCACCGTGGACGTAACCATCCGCGTAGCGAGCCGCTCGCATCAAGGAGATATCGCTGCCTCCCCCGACCAGGAGGTGGGGGCCGCGCTCCAGCTCCTCGAAGCCGTCGCGAAGATCTGCAAGCTGCTCGTCGAGTCGGTGGCCGCGGCCCTCGTGGCGCTCGCCGAGCGCGTCGTAGTCGTCCGGGCGCGCCCCCACTGCAAGTCCGAGAGTCAGGCGGCCCCGCGAGATCCCCTGGATGGTGGCGGCCTCGCGGACGAAGATCGGCGTCCTTCTCAGGGGGCCGATCACCACCATCGTCACCAGGTCGATCCGGGTCGTGGTCGCGGCCACCGCCGCCAGGAGGGACATCGGCTCGTGGCTGTCGTGGCGCATGCGGTCCACGACTCCGAGGCTGGCGAACGGACTCCCCTCTGCTCGCCGGGCCCAATCGAGCAACAGGCGCGCGTCGGTTCCCGGAACCGAGTTCGGGAGTCCTATCCCAACGTGCAAGTCCCAACCCTCCCTGTACGTGCCTGCCTGGAGCCAAAACCTACGTCAAGTACGCTCAGTGACGTGAGCGAACACGAGACACCCGCATCGATCCGCATCCAGCGACGCATTGAGTGGAGCGATACCGACGCGTCCGGTCACTGGCACAACACGGCGGCCTTTCGAATGATCGAATGGGCCGAAACTGCCCTCTTCGAACGGCTCGGGTTCCTCGACGACGTCTACGGGCACCTTCCGCGCGTTCACATCTCGATCGACTTCACCGAATCGCTCGATCACCGTGACCTGGTCGACGTCAGACTCGCGATCGTCGACGTAGGCCGGACCTCGATCACCTACGATTTCTCGATCGAACGAGACGGCCGGGAGTGCGTCAGAGCCAAGGTCGTGACCGCACTCCGAACACCCGACGACGCGAGCCGTGAATGGCCCGACGAGTACAAGCGACTTCTTGTGACCGCCGGGCCACAGGCACCCGAGCTGCTTGTTGTCCCCGAACAGCCGGCCGAGGAACCGTTGAGGAGAGTCCGAACTTGAGCGTCGACCCCGTCGACTTCCTGGGCATCGACCGGCTCCTCACCAACGAGGAGCGAATGATCCGCGACACGGCTCGCAAGTTCGTGCGGGACAGGATCCTGCCGGGCATCGAGAAATGGTTCGAGGCCGGCGAGTTCCCGCTCGAGATTGCCCCGGAGATCGGCGAACTCGGCCTTCTCGGTATGCACCTCGAGGGCTACGGGTGCGCGGGCACGAACGCGACCAGCTACGGGCTCGCATGTCTCGAACTGGAGGCGGGCGACAGCGGCTTCAGGAGCTTCGTATCGGTTCAGGGATCGCTTGTGATGTTCCCGATCCACGCCTATGGCTCCGACGAGCAGAAACAACAATGGCTCCCGCGCATGGCGGCGGGCGAGGCGATCGGCTGCTTCGGGCTCACGGAACCCGACCGCGGAAGCGATCCCGCGAACATGCGGACCACCGCGAGGCGAGACGGCGACGACTGGATCCTCAACGGAAACAAGATGTGGATCACGAACGGGAGCATCGCCGACGTCGCGATCGTGTGGGCGCAGACCGACGAGGGCGTCCGCGGCTTCCTGGTTCCCAAGGGGACGAAGGGTTTCACCACGCGCGACATCCATCGCAAGCTGAGTCTGCGGGCCAGCGTGACGAGCGAGCTGATCTTCGACGACGCCCGGCTACCGGGCGATGCGCTCCTGCCGGGGGTTCAGGGGATGAGGGGCCCTCTCTCGTGTCTCACCGAGGCTCGCTTCGGAATCATCTTCGGAGCCATGGGCGCGGCGAGAGCCTGCTACGAGTGCGCTCTCGAGTACTCGAAGACGCGCGAACAGTTCGGGCAGCCCATTGGCGCCTTTCAGCTGACCCAGGAGAAGCTCGTCAACATGCTGCTCGAGCTCAACAAGGGCTCGCTTCTCGCGCTCCATCTCGGACGGATCAAAGACGAGGGCCTGATAACGCCGCAGCACGTCAGCCTCGGGAAGCTCAACAACGTGCGCGAGGCTCTTGCGATCGCTCGGGAGGCGCGCACGATCCTCGGCGCAAACGGCATAACGCTCGAGTATCCGGTCATCAGGCATTCGAACAATCTCGAGAGCGTGCTCACCTACGAGGGGACGAGCGAGATTCACACGCTCATCCTGGGCCAGGCGATAACAGGTCTCCCGGCCTTCGGAGGTAACGCTTGAGCCCCTTCCGGGCGTCGGCGCCCTTCACCGAGAACTGGAAGCACTTCGACTTCGCCCTCGACGACAGCGGCATCGCAACGGTCACCTTCACGCGCCCCGACAAACTGAACGCGCTGACCTTCGACAGTTACGCCGATCTCAGGGATCTTCTCGCCGAACTTCCGAATCGCGACGACGTGAAGGTGCTCGTCATAACGGGGACGGGGCGCGGGTTCTCCTCGGGTGGCGACGTCAACGAGATCATCGGGGCCCTGCTCGAGCTTGACTCGCGCGCATTGCTCGACTTCACGCGCATGACCGGCCAGGTCGTGCAGAGGATGCGGGAACTGCCCCTGCCGATCATCGCGGCGATCAACGGGATCGCCGCCGGTGCCGGCTCGGTCATCGCTCTGGCCGCCGACCTGCGCATTCTCGCTCGCTCGGCCTCGTACTCGTTCCTGTTCACGAAGGTCGGCCTCGCGGGTGCGGACATGGGCTCCGCGTATCTCCTTCCGCGGCTGGTCGGCCTTGGGCGGGCGACCGAACTGTTGCTGCTCGGCGACAAGGTAGACGCCGACGCGGCCGAACGAATCGGGATCGCGAATCGGGTGGTCGAAGACGAGGATCTTCCCTCGGTGACGAGCGAGCTGGCTCGGCGACTCGCGAGCGGACCGACCTTCGCTTACGGAGCGACGAAAATGCTGTTGACTCGGGAGCTCGACATGGATCTGGGAGGCTCGCTCGAGCTCGAGGCCATGACGCAGGCGCTGCTGATGACGGCTGAGGACCACAAGGAGTTCTACGCCGCGTTTAAGGAGGGACGGAACCCGGTATGGACGGGTCGATAGGCGGATCGCTCCCTCATCCTCAAAGGACGCCATGACCTCTGCTCACAAGCTCATAAATCCATCGACGCTCGCTCCTCCGCTCGGTTTCAGTCACGCCGCCGTCGCGGCCGAGGGCAAGACGGTCTACCTCGGGGGCCAGACGGCTCACGGGCCGACGGGAATCCTGCAGGGAGGCGACATCGTCGAGCAGTTCGACGCCGCCGCGGCAAACGTCGTGACCGCGCTGAAGGGGGTTGGGGGGCAACCGGAAGACCTCGTCTCGATGCAGATCTTCGTGACCGACGCCGACGCCTACAGGGGGGGCACGCACGAGCTGCGTGACGTCTACCGCAAGCACTTCGGCCGTCACTACCCCGCTCTGGCCCTGTTCGAGGTCGTCGGCCTCTACGACCCCGACGCCTACGTCGAGCTGATGTGCATAGCTGTGATCCCGGACACGAAACCCGACTACGAACCCCTGCCGCTGAACGGCAACCCCTGAGCGAGCGTTCTCGGCCAACTTTCGCGTGCCGTGTTCGCTATGCGATCAATTCGATACAAACAACGGCTCAATGCCAAGTGCGCAGCGGATCTGGTCCAGCACGTATTCCGGTCGTTCCACGAGGTCGAACCAGCTAAACCTCAACACCGTCCATCCCTTGAGGTTTAAGAAGTTATCGCGTTCGGCGTCCTTGACCCGTGCCCGCCGTCCTGCATGCCAGCGCGTGCCGTCGACCTCGATGACCACTCGCTGCTCAGGATACACAAAGTCGACGCGTGCCACGAGATTGCCATCCTCGCGGAATCGGTGTTGAGCGAGAGCCACCGGGAGTCTCCCCGAACGGAGAAGTCGTACGAGCTTGGTTTCGAGAATCGTCGTTGGAACCATCGCTCCATCTCCCCGGACCTCGAGGAGGCGGCGGAGGGCAGCCGTGCCCGGTTTTCCTCTGACACCGAGCTGATCCAGACGCCATCTGAGCCGAGGCAGCCGGACCTTGTGAGTGCAAAGAGCGTCGTCAAGAGCGATCTCAAGAGTTTCCTCATCAACGACCGCGGCGAGATCCAGCAGAGTCCTGGCCGGGGCCGTAACGGGGATGCCGCGGATGACCTCCACATCGCAGATCGGCATTTCGCCGACGAAATGCACCAGATAACCTCGAGCAGATCCCATACGCCGAGTTGCAAGGAACTCCAGGCGGTCCTTTGGGCACCCCGTGAAGCCATGGTGGGCGGCGGCCGATCGATGTGACAGCCATACGTTTCCGGGGTTTCTCAAGCACCCGGCCAGAGCCTGCATCTCCCATGTGATGGGAGCGGAAGTCGATCTCAAGACCCCTGGAAGGAAGCGTTCCAATCGCCCCGAGGCTACGAGTCTCTGGATTCTTGAGTCCGTGAATCCAATCTTTCGAAGTTGATTCCTCGTTGCCAGTCCGTAGTTGCTTGCCAGTAGATGAGCGAACTGACTCTCTTGGCGTTCTTTGAATGGATTTGATCGCATAGCGATCAGCATGCGCGAAGGAACGAGCTTGGGCTGTGACGTGGGTCACACCCTCGCCACATTCTGCAGAATTGGCTGCGGGTCCGAGGGTTAGCGGTAGAGCTCTCGGGTGATGATCTCGCGCTGGATCTCGCTCGTGCCCTCGTAGATGCGCGTCGCCCGCACCTCCCGGTAGAGCTCCTCCAACAGGTGTCCCCGCTCCAGCGCCTGCGCTCCGTGAATCTGGATCGCCGCGTCGATCACCTTCTGCGCGGCTTCGGTGGCGAAGAGCTTGGCCATGGCCGAGTGCTTCGTGACTCGTTCCCCCGAGTCGTAGCGAGAGGCGGCGGAGTACACCAGAAGACGAGCCGCCTCGATCTGTGTCGCCATATCTGCAAGTTGCTGGCTGATCGCCTGGAAGCGTCTCAACTCCCGGCCGAAGGCCTCCCGCTCGCTCGCATGGGCAAGCGCCGCGTCAAGTGCGGCCTTGCCCATCCCGACCGCGAAGGCTCCAACGCTGGGACGGAAGAGATCGAGCGTGCGCATGGCTACCTTGAACCCCTCGCCCACCCCCCCGAGGAGCGACTCGGGCCCGACGTGAACTCCGTCGAAGGTCACCGTCCCGATGGGGTGGGGAGCGACGAGTTCCAGCTGCTCGCCTCCCAGTCCCGAAGCGTCCCCCGCGACCACGAATCCGGTGACTCCCGCCGAGCCCGGCTCATCCGATGTGCGAGCGAACACCGAGTAGACGTCGGCGGCCGGAGCGTTCGAGATCCACTTCTTCTCTCCGGTGAGTCGCCACCCGTCTCCGTCCGGCTCCGCCTTGAGGGACAGCGCGGCAGCATCGCTCCCGGCTCCCGGCTCGGTCAAGGCGAAGGCAGCGACCGCCCTTCCCCGAGCGACTTCGGGGATCCACCGGCCGGCCGTCTCCGGCCCTGCCGATTGCACGATCGGATACGCGCCGAGCCCCTGGAGGGCGAGCGCCGTCTCCGCCTCGGTACACCGCTGAGCCAGCCCTTCGCGCAAAACGCACAGCTCGAGCGCGCTGACGTTGCCATCCCGGGAGCCGCCCAGAGATGCTGGGAACAGGCGCGGCAGCAGGTCGTGCTTGGCCAGAGCGGCGAGAAGCTCGCGCTTCAACTTACCGGGAGCGCCCGCGTCGGCGATCGGCCTAAGTTCCGCTCCTGCGACCTCGCGGGCGCGCTCGAGCAGTTCCCGCGATGTGTTCGGCAGCTCGAAGCGATTGCTCATCGGCACAGATTACGTCCCATGGACCGGGCCCAACTGTCCCTTCCACCGACGTACTACCCTGAACCAATCGAGCCGACGATCCTCCAAAGGGGTGGGGCCATGCCGGATTCGCCGTTCTGGAACAAGCGCCACGAAACCATGCCGCGCGACGAACTCGAGGCGCTGCAGGTCCACAAGCTCCGCCATCTCGTCGAATGGGCAAACGAACGAGTCCCTTATCATGCGAAGCGCCTCTCCGACGCCGGCGTCACGGCGGATTCCATCCAATCGCTCGACGATCTCCGGCGGCTCCCCTTCATGACCCGCGAGGAATGGATGCGCTCCCAGGTGGAGCATCCGCCTTTCGGCCCCATCCTCGCCGCACCTGAAAACGACGCCATTCGCTACCACATGACCTCCGGCACGACCGGTCGCACTCCGATCCGGGTGCTCGACTCCATGAAGGACTGGGAGTGGATCGCCGAGATGTGGTGCTACGGCTTCTGGGGGTTCGGTGTCCGGCCCTCGGACACCGTTTTCTTTGCCTTCAGCTACGGAACCTTCGTCGGTTTCTGGGGAGCTCACTACGCGTGCGAGAAGATCGGCTGCCTCGTTCTCCCCGGCGGGAACATGACCACCGAGGCCCGCGTCAAGCAGATCGTCGATATGAAGGCGACGGTGGTGTGCTCGACGCCGACCTACGCCCTGCGAATGGCGCAGGAGGCGCACAAGCTCGGGATCGACCTCGCGAACGGACCCGTAAAGCGACTCATCCTCTCCGGCGAGCCCGCCGGCTCGATTCCTGCGACCAAGAAACTCATCGAGGATCAGTGGGGAGCGGTCGCGGGTGACACCGCGGGCATGACCGAACTCGGAACCATCATGGTGTTCGAGTGCTCCGAGCAGCCGGGCGGCACCCACATAATCGAGCCCCACTTCATCGAGGAGGTCGTCGATCCCGTCTCCGCCGAACCGGTCGGCTACGGCGAACAGGGCGAGCGAGTCGTGACCTCGTTCGGGCGAGGCTTCATCCCCGTGCTCCGCTATCGCACGCGCGACCTCGTCGTCAAGGTCCCGGCCGACCGGTGTTCCTGTGGACGCACGCTGGACATCTACGAGGGCGGGATCGTCGGCCGGGTCGACGACATGAAGCTGGTGCGCGGGACGAACGTCTACCCGCGCGCGGTCGAGGCGATCGTGCGGGAGTTCACCGAGGTCGACGAGTTCCAGATCCACCTCTACACCGCCGAGGGAATCCGCGACGAGATCGAGGTGCTCGTCGAGATCCCCGACGCCGATGCGGACGCAAATTCCATCCTCGAGAAGATCGGCTCGGAGCTGTCGGAGGCCCACGAGGGTCTGCGCTTTGGCGTGCGAAAGGTCGACAACGACTCGCTGCCGCGCTTCGAGCTGAAGGCCAAGCGTCTGAACGACGAGCGCGAAGTGGTCGGTGGTGCCGGCGAGAGAAAGAAGGCCTAGATGCCCAAAACGTGGATCGATCCACCCAAGGTTCTGAACGATGCCGAACTCAAGCTGGTCGACGTCTACAACACTCTGGTTAAGACGCTCGACGAATCGGGCGACGATCTCGAGCCGTTCGAGCGACGCAACGCGCTGAAGGCGGTCGCGGCGCTGTGGCAGGTCATGAACGGGCTCGACCTCGATCCCGGCCATCTCTACGACATCGGCGCATGACGCTGTCGCACGAGCGGTATCTCGAGGCCATCGAGAAGGAATCAGCGGCTCTGGCCGCCTCGGCGCGAGGGAATCTCGAGGTGGACGTGCCGTCCTGTCCCGACTGGTCCATGCAAGACCTGGTCGGTCACATCGGACGGGTGCAGCGATTCTGGGGCGAGATGGCCGAGCGTGCCTTCGAAGATCCGTCCGACACTCAGAATCACAGTCCGCCCGAGGATGTCGACGTGGTCGAGTGGTTCGAGGAGTCGACCAGGAACCTACTGAGCGCTCTCGACGGCAGCGACCTCGACCGCCCGATGTGGTCGTGGTCGCGCGTCAAGACCGTCTCGTTCGTCCCCCGTCGCATGGCTCAGGAGACGGCGGTGCACCGCTGGGATGCACAAAACGCCATCGGCGATCCCGCAGACATCGACGGCGACCTGGCGGTCGACGGGATCGACGAGCTTTTGTTCGTGTTCTTGGCAGTGGAGGCCCCCCTAAAGGAGCCGCCGGGATCGAGCGTCCACATCCACACCACCGACGCGGACGGTGAGTGGTTGGCGGTGCTCGACGAGGAGCCGGTAATCACCCGAGAGCATGCCAAGGGCGACGTGGCGCTACGGGGGCCCTCCTCCGACGTTCTGCTCTACCTTTGGGGACGCGTGGAGCCATCGTCGCTGGAGATTCACGGCGATCTGGCGACGCTCGATCACTTTCGCTCGATCTTCGACCTCGAGTGACCTCGGTGCCATCTCCCATCGAACTTCCCGCCTGGCGTGAACTACAGGCTCACTTCGGACGTCTGAAAAACACTCATCTGCGCACGCTCTTCGCCGAGGATCCCCGGCGGGCCGAGACGATGACGGTTGATGCGGAGGGGATGCGACTCGATTACTCCAAGAACCGGATGACCGCCGAGACCATGACGCTCCTCCTGCGCCTCGCCGAGGAAGCGGGGCTGAGGGAACGCATCGAGGCGATGTTCTCGGGCGATCGCATCAACGTCACCGAGGACCGGCCGGTGCTCCACGTCGCGCTTCGGGCCCCACGAGATGCGGTCATCGAGGTCGAGGGAGACAACGTCGTTCCGTGGGTGCACGAGGTGCTCGATCGGATGGCGTCGTTCAGCGACCGGCTGCGCTCAGGCGATTGGAGGGGGCACACCGGCCGGCCGATACGCAACGTCGTCAGCATCGGCATCGGAGGATCCGACCTCGGCCCGCAGATGGCGTACGAGACCCTGCTCCACTACAGCGAACGCTCCCTGACCTTTCGCTTCGTCTCGAACATCGACGGGACCGACTTTGCAGAGGCGACACGCGGCCTCGACCCCGCCGAGACGCTGTTCATCGTGTCGTCGAAGTCGTTCACGACACTCGAGACGCTGACCAATGCACGAACCGCCCGGCGCTGGCTGATCGAAGGTCTCGGGGGTGACGAGTCGGCCGTGGCGAAGCACTTCGTGGCCATCTCGACGAACGAGAAGCTCGTCGCGGACTTCGGGATCGACACGATCAACATGTTCGGGTTCTGGGACTGGGTCGGAGGTCGCTACTCCGTCGACTCCGCGATCGGACTCTCGTTGATGACCGCCATCGGGTCGGATCGGTTCCGTGCCTTCCTCGACGGCTTTCACGCAATCGACGAGCACTTTCGGTCGGCCCCCTTCGAATCCAACCTCCCGGTTCTTCTCGGCTTGATCGGGATTTGGTACGACAACTTCTTCGAGGCCGAGAGCGTTGCGATCCTCCCCTACGACCAGTACCTCCACCGGTTCCCCGCGTACCTCCAACAGCTCGACATGGAGAGCAACGGGAAATCCGTCGACCTGAGCGGACGACCCGTCGAGTGGCAAACCGGACCCACCGTATGGGGCGAGCCGGGGACCAACGGCCAGCATGCCTTCTACCAGTTGCTCCATCAAGGCACGAAGCTCGTTCCGGCCGACTTCATCGGCTTCTGCCGGAGCCTCAACCCCCTCGGCGAGCACCACGACCTGCTGATGGCCAACTTCTTCGCCCAGACCGAGGCACTGGCCTTCGGGCGCACGGAGGACGAGGTTCGCGCCGAGGGTGGAGATGAACGACAGATCCCTCATCGCACCTTCGAGGGCAACCGACCGACGAACACCATCCTGCTCGACGAGCTGACGCCCTACTCAGTCGGCTCGCTCATCGCCCTGTACGAGCACAAGGTTTTTACTCAGGGCGCGATCTGGAACATCAATTCGTTCGACCAGTGGGGCGTCGAGCTCGGCAAGGTCCTCGCTCAGCGCATCGCCCCGGAACTGACGAGCGTGGAGGCGTCAAGCCTCGAACACGACGGCTCCACCAGCAATCTGATCCGCCATTACAAAGCCCGCAGAAAAGCCTGAGGTCAGGCCGGCGTCAGGGCCAGTGCTCGGGCCGGGCTGCCGGAGCCATCCACGACCTTCAGAGGAGCGGCGACCAGCAGCGCTCCCGTCGCCGGCAGTTGCGCCAGGTTAGCGAGTTGGGTGAGCCCGAACTTTCCCGCCCCGTGCATGAAGTGGTGACATGGAAACGCAGGGTCGAAACTGTGGGCGATGCCCGCATCGGTGCCCACGGTTTCGACACCGAGCCCCACGAAGGGAGATTCCTCGGCGAGCCAGCGCGCGCACTCGACGTCGGGACCCGGCGTGTGGGGGCCGGTCTCGTTCGCGTTCAGGAACGCGGCCTGGTCGGACGCCCGGGCGTCCCAGCCGGTGCGCACCAACAACCACCCGCCCTGGGGGAACGGTCCGTGCTCGTTCTCGAACTCCTTCAGATGGTCGACCGTCAGCAGGAAGTCCGGGTCGGCCTCCGCCTCCGCGCTCTTGTCGATCACTATCGCGGGGCCGATCAGTTTCGTCGCGTCGATGGACGCGAGGTCGTCGGAGTCCCTCCCGGTGACCCAGTGGATCGGCGCGTCGAAGTGGGTTCCGACGTGTTCGCCCACCTCGATCTTGTTCCAGTACCAACCCGGCCCCCGGTTGTCGTAACGGCTCAGCTCCTCCATCTTGAATCCGGGCGTGTTCACGAAAGGCTCGGGCAGTTGGATGATCGGAGTCGATTCGGACAAAGGCTGGGTCAGATCCACGACCCGCACCGACCCCGAAACGAGCGATTCAAACAGACCATCAAGAGCGGCCATCGTGTTCCTCCTTAGGCTCGGTCCACGCGGAGAGCACGCGCGAACTCGAAGCGGTTCTCCAGCAACTCGAGATCCATGTGAAAACCCGCCGGTCCGACCGCCTCGACCTTCGCCACGAGGCTGTGGAGCTCCATAGACGCGCCGGCGGATCGAACCGCAGAGGTGAAGTCGTCCAGCGCCGCGTAAGTCTTGGCGTTCGCTATTCCGGCTCCCCGAGCGATCGCCGCCAGGTCCGAGCCCGTAGAGGTTGCGGTCGGAAAGCCGCCGACGCTCAGGAGCGACTCGTTGTCGAACACGATGTGGGTGAGATTTCCGGGCGCGTAGCGTGCCAGCGTCGTCAGCCCTCCCAGGTTCATCAACACCGAACCGTCGCCGTCGATAACCACCACCCGACGTTCGGGCTGCGCCAGCGCGATTCCAAGACCGACCGACGAGGCGAGCCCCATCGCGTGCTCGAGGTAGAAGAAGTTGGCCCTGTGGCCGATCGAGTACAACTCGGCTGCGACGGCTCCCATGATCGTCACGACCGCGCAGTCGCGGAGGTCGTCGTAGATGGCTTCGAGACACTCGATGCGCTTCACTGCTTCTCCCACATGAGGTCGCGTGTGAGCAACAGTGCGACCGGCGATAGTGACGCCTGCGCGAGTGTCATCGCCTCGGCGATCTGGTGGGAAACGGCCTCCTGATCCCTGAGCTCGGAGTGAACGATCCTCAACGCATCGAGAACGTGACGCGTGTAACGGCCACCTTCCGTCTGCCACGGATCCGGTTCGCCGAGATGACCGCGGTCGCTGACCAGCATGAGCAGCGGGATCTTGTAGAGAAGCGCACAGGACACGATGCCGTTGATGGACTGGAGGAAGCCGTGGTTCTGCATGAGCATCGCAGAGCGAACCCCTGCGAAGTGAGCACCAGTGGAGATCCCGACTCCTTCCTCCTCCTTCGCGAGGCGAACGAGAGTCATCGCCGGATCGTCGTCCGCCATCCGAATCAGGTGAACGAGCCAAGTCTCCGGCAGCGCCGAGATCACTCCGACGTCAGCCGCTTTGAGCGCGTCGTAGATGACCTTTGAACTGGCCTCAGAGACCGGCAACCCGACTCCCCCCTTCTGCCCGCTCGCTCCTGGGCGGGTCTTGACAAGAAACTATGCTCCGGGCGTACGGTCAAGCTCAGTAGTATCCGCCGCGCGAGAATAGGGGGCATCATGCCGCGCACCGATGTCGTCAAGGTGATTCTTCCGGAGTCCGAGATCCCGACGGCGTGGTACAACATCCTGCCCGACCTACCGGGCGAACCTCTGCCCCCGCTTCACCCGGGAACGGGTGAGCCCGTGGGCCCTGCCGATCTCGCCCCTCTCTTTCCGGAAGCGCTCATCATGCAGGAGGTCTCGAGCGAGCGCTGGATAGACATTCCGGGCGAAGTGATCGACATCTTCAAGACTTGGCGCCCGTCGCCCCTGTATCGCGCCCACCGCCTCGAGAGGGCTCTGGGACTGACGCCGGGCAAGCAACGCATCTACTACAAGTGGGAGGGCGTGTCGCCCGGCGGGTCGCACAAGCCCAACACCGCCGTACCGCAGGCGTTCTTCAACAAGCAGGCCGGAACCCGCAAGCTGACAACCGAGACCGGCGCCGGGCAGTGGGGTTCGTCGCTCGCCTACGCGTGCGCCCTGTTCGACCTCCAGTGCGAGGTCTTCATGGTCAAGGTCAGCTACGAGCAGAAGCCGGGCCGGCGCACTCTCATGGAGACGTGGGGCGCGACGGTTCACGCTTCACCGTCCGACAGGACCGAGTCGGGTCGCAAGATCCTCGCCGACCACCCCGATTCGACGGGATCGCTCGGGATCGCCATCTCGGAGGCCGTCGAGATCGCTGCGCAGAGCGACGACACCCATTACTCGTTGGGCAGCGTGCTGAACCACGTTTGCACGCACCAGACGATCGTCGGGCTCGAAGCGAAGAAGCAGATGGACGCTTTCGAGGACACGCCCGACGTCGTCGTGGGCTGCGTCGGAGGGGGGTCGAATTACGCGGGTCTCTCGTACCCTTATGCCGCGGACGTGCTTGCCGGCGAGGCGAACACGCGCTTCCTCGCCGTGGAGCCCGACGCCTGCCCGACTCTGACGCGCGGCACCTACGCTTACGATTTCGGCGACACCGCGGGCATGACGCCGTTGATGCCGATGTACACGCTCGGTCACGACTTCGTCCCGGCCCCCGTCCACGCGGGCGGGCTCCGATACCACGGCGACGCGCCGAGTCTCAGCGGCCTGGTGAAGGCCGGCCTCTACGAGGCGCGGGCCTACCCTCAGGTCCCGGTGTTCGAGGCGGCGGTCATGTTCGCCCGCTCCGAGGGATGGCTGCCCGGCCCCGAGCCCGCGCACGCACTCAAGGGTGCGATCGACGAGGCCCTCGCGGCGCGCGCGGCCGACGAGGAGCGAGTCGTGTTGTTCAACCTCTGCGGCCACGGCCACTTCGACATCAGCGCCTACGAGGCCTTCCTCGGCGGCGAGCTCGAGGACCTGCAGCTGAGCGACGAGGACCTGGCCGCCTCGCTGGCGACCCTGCCCCCACAGCCGGCGAACGCCTGAGCAACGAGCCGGTCGGTGCGGTCGGTGCGGTCGGTGCGGTCGGTGCGGTCGGTGCGGTCGGTGCGGTCGGTGCGGTCGGTGCCTACCACTACGACCAGTACGACCGGCGAATTTCCACGAGACACCTATCTCGAGCGTTGAGCGAGGGCAGCTCTAACCCGGGCCCGCGGGTCGGTGCGGTCGGTGCGGTCGGTGCGGTCGGTGCGGTCGGTGCCTACCAGCGCGACCACACCGACCAGTCGATTCTCGGACGGACATATATCTCATCGAAGTCGCCCGGCGTCTTGGCAGCCCCTGTCGGATGAGGACCTCGGCCGCTCGCTTATCATGCGGGCTCAATGCCTGAGCTCCTACCTTTTCGCGGGATGCGATTCGCCGACTCCGACCGTCTCAAGGATCTCGTGTGCCCGCCCTACGACGTCATCTCACCAGCCGAGCAAAAGCGGCTGCACGAGCGCAACCCTGCGAACGCCGTCCACCTCGAGCTGTCCCAGGCTCACGAGGACCGGGACGTGCGGAACCGAGAGGTCGCCGGGGTCTGGCGACGTTGGATCGAGGAGGGCATCGTCGTCCAGGAGTCGACCGAATCCTTCTACGTCTACAGGCAGGATTTCGTGTCACAGGACGGCCGTCGCTGCCGGGTTGCGGGAGTGATCGGGGCGCTGAAGCTCGGCCCCTACGGGGAGGCGTCCGGGGTGCTGCCCCACGAGCGGACGATGCCCGGGCCGATCGAGGAACGCCTCTCGCTGATGAAGGCATTGCCGGTGAACATCTCGCCGATCTATTCGATCTACAGGGGCGGTGGTGGCCTGACGCCGTACCTGGACGAACTCGAGAACCGCCCGACCGCCGCGCGCTTCGCAGACGAGCACGGCACGCTCCACCGCCTGTGGATCATCTCGGCCCCCGCCGAGCGCGACATGATCTCGGAGGCGTTGAGACCGGGCCCCCTCGTCATCGCAGACGGACACCACCGCTACGAGACGGCCCTGGCCTACGCGCAATCCGTGGGAGGAGAGGGCGATCACCAGTCGGTCATGTGTTTCTGCGTCGACGCCGACGCCGAGGACCTCGTCGTGTTCCCCTATCACCGGGTGCTGAAGACGAGCGTCGATCCCCGAGAGATCGAGCGACGGATGGCCGAGAGGTGGCCCGTCAAGCCCATCGACAACGGGACCAGTAGTTCGGCCGCGCTGAGCCACTCGAGCGCGGACCACCCCTTCCTCTTGCACTCGAGGGAGGGTGAAACTCTTGTCGAAGTCGGCGACTCCACCGTGGTCGAGCAGGTCGGGACAAGAGCCAGGGCATGGCGGGATCTCGACGTCGTCGCTCTCCACGAGGCCGTTCTCCCCCTGGTGCTCCCCGAGGGTGTGGACGATCTGCGCTTCTCGAAGGACCCGGACGAGATACTCAGTCTGGTGGAAGACGGGGGCTGGACGGCAGGAGTCCTGTTACGGGCGTTGCACCCCGCTCAGGTGGTCGAGGTGGCCAGGTCGGGCGAGCGGATGCCGCAGAAGGCGAGCTACTTCTGGCCGAAAGCCCTAACCGGGTTGGTCTTCAGGACTCTGACTCGCCTCCCGGGCTGACCTCTGCGAGCCGGGGCGGCTCGCACGACCGGCACGGACTCAATCCCTCTGCCGCCGCCTGCTGGACGGTGATCGTCACCGCTTCCTCCTTGCCATCGAGGATCCTGCAGCCGGCTCGGTGATAGACGGTGGGCCCCTGCGACGACCTGTTCGGCACCCGCCGCGCTGCCGCCGGGTGAGGCACTCATCCGGCTCAGGTTGCGCCCCAGCAACGTGGCCACCTCGTCGAATTTCTCGTGCAGCGCCCGACGTTCGCTCCTGAGCGTGGTCAGGAAGATGAGCGTGCATCCCGTGATCTGGTCGGCCCCCTTCGAGCACTACATCGCCAACACCTTGA